>JAADFJ010000070.1 GCA_013152955.1 Campylobacterota bacterium | reverse complement strand
TATGATTACCGATTATAAAAAAGGTTATTTTTATCTGATATTTACTATCGTATTAATTTCCGGAATGTATCTATTGACTAAATTATCTATTGGGCATGTCAATATTGATTCTTTTATGCTCGTATTCTTTTTATCTGCTTTTGCGGTCGGTGCTTTTTCAACAACGTTGTTTGTAAAAACAGATCTGGCAGGAGAGTTGAGATCTCATTTTTTACTTATTCTGGTTGTCTCGGTATTGACAATAATAGGCTCCTATTTTCTGTTTTTATCGGTAGAACGTATTGGGGCGGCAGCCACATCGCTGCTGGCAAAACTTCAAACGGTATTTGCCATAATTATAGGTGTGTTGTTTTTGAAAGAGCGATTCAAAAATAGTTCCTGGATGGCATTGGCCATAGTAATTTCAGGGAGTATCATGGTAGTTTATAAAGGCGGAGCATTTGACTTTGTCGGCATCTTATGGATGGTTATTTTTGCGGTAAGCAATGCAAGCCAGGCGTATGTAATCAGAAGATTTTCAGTGTCACTTGATATGATGGCTGTTAACGTTTGGCGTGCCTTTTTCATAGGAATCTTTTTTGCAGCAACAGTTCTGATAAAGTCTAATTTTGATATACCCACAATTAAGCTGTTTCTCATCATTGCCATGTCCGGAATAATGGGAGGATATCTCGCAAGAGGGTTCTCATATCTTGCATTCAAATATCTTCCTATCTCTATGGTAACAACAATGATGAATGTCGAATCACTTTTAACCGTTACACTTGCTGCAGTTTTCTTGAATGAGCATTTAAATTCAGTAAATCTTTTCGGAGGAGCTTTTATGATTGCAGGCGTGGTTCTTCTTATTTTTCTTGAAAGACAGAATAAATCTTCCAAACAACAAAATAACATTACAAAACCGCTGCACAATAAATCTTTGTGAATTTGTTTATCATACAGTGATTTTTTAAACGTACCTTACGCACTAAAGACAAGTCTATGAAAAAAGTCCTGTTTTTTTAAACTCATCAATTTCCTTTTCTTTGTAGCCAATCTCTTTAAGCACTTCTTTTGTATGTTCTGTTTTTGAAAAAACTCCGGCATATTTATATTCTTGAGGTGTTTTCGAAAACTTTATCGGGTTTGCAATTTGTCTTACTTTTTTTCCGTTTGACATAGGAACATCCACAACCATTTTTCTTTCAACAATCATCTTGTCAGCAAAAACTTCCGAAAGAGTCATAACCGGTTCAACGCAGGCATCTGTTTGGTTAAAAACAGTCATCCATTCATCTCTTGTTTTTGTTAGAAATATTTCTGAAATTTCCTTTTTAATCTGTGTTATATTTTTTGGAAAAATACCTTCTTGTTTTAAATCAGGTCTATTTATAACATCACAAAAATTACTGAAAAATTGGGGTTCTATGCTGCCGACACTCAAATATTTTCTATCTTTTGTTTTATAATAATCGTATATTGAACCGCCATTCAAAAGATTATCTTCATAAACCGGGTCTTTGTTATCCACTAAAAAACCGGCACCATACATGGAATTATACGCAATCATACCATCAGTCATAGATATATCGATATGTTGTCCCTTGCCTGAGGACTGTCTGAAAACTACAGCAGCTAAAATTCCAATAATTGCGTTATTGGAACCTGCCGCCACATCTGCGATTTGCATACCCGAAAGAGCCGGACCGATATCTTTTTTACCGGAATATGAAGCTACGCCGGATCTTGCAATATAGTTTATATCGTGCCCCGCACGATTGCGCATAGACCCCGTCTGACCATATCCCGTAAGGGAGCAATAAATAATGCCGGGGTTAATGTTTGCAAGACTTTGGTAGTCCAATTTTAATTTTGCCATAACACCTGGACGAAATTGTTCAATAATTATATCATATTCAGATATAAGTTTGTGTATTATTTTAATCGCCCGCTTATCTTTAAGATTAAGAGCAAGCACTCTTTTATTTCGTCCAAGTTGAGCTGAAGCAGCGGAAAGTTTTATATTGGGAACCAAAGGAGGTAAAAAATCTACAAGATCGGGACGAGAAGTCGACACGATTCTTAAAATATCAGCTCCCATATCCCCCAAATACATTGTTGCGTAAGGGCCCGGCAAAAGTGTGGTAAAATCTAAAACTTTTAATGATGATAGTGCTCCTGACATTTTCACTCCTGTAAATAATTATTTACAATACAATTGTATCTTAATCCATCTTCGTCATTATCCTACGGAAAGTCCTTATCTGTCAAGATTCCAACCTTGGTTGGCAGCTACTGCAGGAGCCGCAGAATATTTTTCTGAGGATACAATTTCTCATACACAAGCAGACAGTATCTCGCAAAGATGGGTTAGGACAAAAACTGCCAGCTAAAACAGAAAAGACAAATCGGCATTTTACAGCTTTGAGCAATTAATTTTAACGTTAAAATCGACATATTCAGATTACAGTTGATAATTAGTCTTCATAGTTATGCAGCTTGAGATGGTGCGCCCAAGAGGGTTCGAACCTCCGGCCTCCAGTTCCGCAAACTGATGCTCTATCCAGCTGAGCTATGGGCGCCTAAGTTGATATTTATTATAGCTTGGCAACCTAACATTTCAAGGATGGATCACCTAAACATCAATCTGAATGTCTGTGTTAATGCAACTGTTCATTCGGAAAAATAGAACAAAAAACTAACCGGTTAGTTCATCAAAGAAGCAAAACGTAAATATAAAGGAAACCTCATAAAGCCTGCAGGCAAGACTGATATCGGGCAATCTTCAGGAAATCAAATTCTATAGGACGCCTCTGTATAATTTCGCTGCAACCTGACAGTAAATCCGAAAATATCCAATGAGCACTGTTTACAATTCTAATAGCTCAGGCGTTTTCTATTCTTGACATCAATCAAGCCTTTATCTGTAAGCTTAACAAACGGAAGTCCGCTAAACGAAAGCGTTTGAAAGCGTACTAACGGATTTTTAATTTTGCAGCCGATACTCATAAATGCATCTTCTGCCGCCTTTTCTTTTTCTGCAAGTTTAATAATAGGTAATTCCGATATTATGCCGCCTATAGAAAGCGGGATATCGGCGATAACGTCTCCTCCGTTCACAACTGCAATACCGCCCTGCATTTCTATAACTTTATTTGCCGCAATCACCATGTCTTCAACTCGTTTGCCAAAAACAGCAAGCTGAAAACAGTCCCAGTTGAGCGTTGCGGCAAATGCTCCGGTTGTTATACCTGTTCCAAACAGATAGCTGAAGGCTGAATTATTATTTCCGTATCTATCAAAAACCGCATAGAAAAGAAAATCATCGGGCATGTCTTTGCAGTCAACATGTTTTAGTGTTGTCACAAACTCTTTCTCAAGCATAATTGCATCAGCTGTTTTACCGGTTTTAAATTTGAAATCGGATTTTTTCAGTTTCTTCAGTTTTACCGAATGATAGAAACTCTCAGGATAATTGCCCGTTTTTATATTTACTGTACTTTTGGCATCCTGCGCCACAATTTTCCCATTTGATATTACAGTTTTAGGCCTGAATTTTGCAATATCGTCAACAATGCATAGATCGGCAATCTTACCCGGAGCAATACTGCCCAATTTATCATCAAGATCAAATACGGAAGCGGCATTCAATGTAAGCATTTGAACTGCAACAAGCGGATCCCAACCTAATTCTATCATCCTGCTTAAAATACTGTTCATATGGCCTTTGATGAGATCCTGCGCATTTATGCCGTCTGTTGATGCCGACAGCAGACGAAAATCTGAAATCCTATCCTTAATCGGTGTTACAGCTTTAAGGTCATGTCTGTTGCTTCCTTCGCGCAGTATAACATGGATACCCATTCTCAAACGCTCCAATACTTCATCCGGTGCAATCGGCTCATGACAGCTTGAGATACCACTTGCAAAATATGCATCAAGTTTGTTTCCTCTTGCTCCGGCGGAATGTCCCTGAAGCTTAATATTGCAGCTTTCTGCCGCCTCAAACAGTTTCTCGGTTCTTTCATCCGGATATACGACTTTCGGCCAATAAGCCTCACCGAGGCCCAATACTCTGGAATTTGAAAAAAGTGAAATAATCTCATCTTCATTTATAGATCTGCTTGTTTCCAGACCTGCAAGCAGAGGAGCAAAACAAGGCGTTGTAATAAACAGCTTCATCGGCATAAATTCTATCTGATTTAAAAAATTATCTATACCCTCTTTTCCGAGTGCATTACCGAGTTCGCTTGTTTCGGTGATAACTGTTGTAGTTCCTGAAGCAAGTGCATATTTAACAAACTCATTAATCTTGAAATAGTAAGATATATGGGTATGCGCCTCGATCAGTCCCGGAGTAATGTAGGAACCCTCGGCGTTAATTTCCAATGTATCACTGCCTATTGAGCCATCCGATATTTTTCTTCCGACATAAGCAAATCGCCCATCTTTAATAAGAATCGAATATCCTTCCAGAACTTCGAGTGTATCTACATTAACAATTTTACCATTGCGTATGACTATATCAGCAGCTTCTTGTCCTAAAGCCGTTTTTATAACTGTTTTTCTGTCCCACATGATTGCCCCCAATAAATTATTAACTGATGTTACGCACTATCAATTTACATTGTACGTCAAATTATGCCTTAAGCAAAACAAAAAGGAGTACAAGCAGAACATTTCTCTCTGCAGCACGGAGGTCTTCTATCCTCTAACGGCCTCTTATGTAAAAGAGAATGACAGGTTCTTGCTACATATTTCTTCTATAACTTCCGCCTACTTCGAAAAGTGCATTGGTAATTTCGCCCAGCGTAGCAACCTTAACGGTTTTCATAAGCTCCTCAAAACTGTTTTCCCCGTCAAGTATTGCTTTCTTCAATCTTTTTAATGCGGCTTCCGAATCTGATTTATGCCTTGCTTTAAATCTGTTCAGATTATTAAGTTGAGACTGCTTTTCTTCTTCTGTAGAACGTATCAGTTCTCCGGATATTGATTCCGGCTTATTTGACATAAAATAGTTAACCCCGGTTATGGGTAATTCTCCCGTTTGTTTCTTTTCTTCATAATAAAGTGATTCACCCTGAATCTTGGCACGTTGATAGCCTGTTTCCATAGCACCTAATACACCGCCTCTCTGATTAATCGTTTCAAATTCTTCAAGTGTCGCCTTTAACAGATCAAAAAAAAGCTTGTTAATTATAAATGATCCTGAGTTTGGGTTTTCATTTTTCATCATGCCGAACTCTTTATTGATAATAAGCTGGATTGCCAGTGCTCTTCTTACCGATTCTTCCGTCGGTGTTGTTATAGCTTCATCATAGGCGTTGGTATGAAGAGAGTTGCAGTTATCGGCTATTGCCAGCACTGCCTGGAGCGTTGTTCTAATGTCATTAAACTGTATTTCCCGTTCATGGAGCGATCTTCCGGACGTTTGTATATGATACTTAAGTTTTTGACTTCGCTCCGCTGCACCGTAGTAATATTTCATAGCTATTGCCCAAATAAATCGCGCAACTCTTCCAATAACGGAATATTCCGCATCCATGCCGTTAGAGAAAAAAAACGATAAATTTCTTGCAAACTTATCGATTTCCATGCCCCTTGCAATATAACTTTCAACATAGGTAAAGCCGTTTGCAAGCGTTAGGGCAATTTGAGTTATAGGATTTGCTCCGGCCTCTGCGATATGATAGCCCGATATTGAAACCGAATAATAGTTTCTTATCTCATGCTCTATAAAATATTCCTGAATATCTGTCATCAGTCTTAGGGAGAAATCTGTAGAGAAAAGACAGGTATTCTGCGCCTGATCCTCTTTCAAAATATCTGCCTGGACGGTTCCTCTGACATTCTTGAGAGTTTCATCATAAATTTTTGATTTTTCTTCTGCTGTCGGCATTCTGCCGTTACGCTTTTCAAATTTTTCTATATTTTGACTGATAGCCGTATTAAAGAACATTGCAAGCATTGCCGGGGCAGGTCCGTTAATCGTCATCGATACGGAAGTCATAGGATCGGTAAGATCAAATCCGCTGAACAATTTTTTCATATCATCCAATGTGGCTATTGATACACCGGAATTACCGATTTTACCATAAATATCGGGGCTTTCGCCTGGGTCTTCTCCATACAGAGAAACCGAATCAAATGCAACCGAGAGCCGTTTGGCCGGCTGCGCCTTTGCAAGAAGATGGAATCGTCTGTTGGTTCGCTCCGGTGTTCCTTCTCCGGCGAACATTCGGGTAGGCATTTCGGTAGATGTCCTTTTGAACTGAAAAACTCCTGAGGTATACGGAAACATTCCTGGGAAATTTTCTATTTTTCTCCACAAAAGAATGTCTCCCCAATCCCTGAATTGCGGCACAGCTATTTTTGGAACGGCGGTTCCCGATAATGTCTTGTCGAACAGCTCGGTCTTTATCTCTTTTCCTCTAACAAAGTAGCTGTATTGAGGCTTCTGATATTTGTTCACAAGATCATCAAACCCATCTATAAGTTTCCAGTTTTCAGGCGACAACTCAGTTTTCTTTTTATCTCGCAGTTGTTCGAGCTCCTTTCTGTTTTTAACCTGTGCAAGCGCCCCTTCTATTCTGAAAAGCTCGCTCGCCTTATTTGCTTGTGTTTCCGCTTCATCAATATAATCTTTTACCGTTTCAACAATTCTGTGAAGATAATCTTTTCTGCCTGCAGGTATAATGGGATTTATATGAGGACTGCCTTCTTTTCTGCTGCTTTTTATATTATACCCGGAAGCGTTAATGTACTTGAGAAGATGACGGTAAAATTTGTTTACTCCCAAATCATTGAACTGACTTGAGATTGCGGGATATACCGGAAGTTCTTCAAGTTTCTTATCATTGAATCGTCTTGATATTATTTTTCTTACCGCAAGCAATGCATCTTCGGAGCCTGCTTTATCGAACTTGTTTATAATTATCGTATCCGCATAATCGAGCATACCGATTTTTTCAAGCTGCATCGGAGCTCCGTATTCGCTTGTCATAAGGTATATGGAATAATCCACCAGATCCACAATTTCCGTATCACTCTGTCCGATACCGGAGGTTTCCACAATAATTAGATCAAATCCGGCTGATTTCAAGAGTGCTATTCCATATTTTATTGCCGGTGAAATCGCCAGGTTGCTCATTCTTGTCGCAATACTTCTAAAAAATATCCGTTCGGCATTATATGTAAGGGAGTTTATTCTTATCCTGTCGCCCAGAAGAGCGCCACCGGTTTTCCTTCTGCTCGGATCAACCGCAAGAACCGCTATATTCAAAGAGCTGTCCTCGACCAATCTGCTTAACACCTCATCTATAAAGCTGCTTTTCCCCGAACCTCCGGTCCCGGTAATTCCAATTACAGGAATTTTTTTCTCAGGCGGCGGAAGAGCATCGAGAATTTCGACAGCTTTTTTTTCCATGTCTATATTGTCTTCAAGAACAGTTATAAGTCTTGCCGCTGAACCTCTCTCTCTTATTGTTTTTATAAGCTTTGTTATATCATACCGTTTGGGTCGTTTTTCTGCCTTTTTGATCATATATGAAGCCATTCCCTCGAGACCCATCTTGCTTCCGTCTTCAGGGGAAAACAGCTTTGTTACACCGTATTTCTCTAATTCTTTAATTTCACGCGGAATAATTACTCCTCCTCCGCCTCCGAATATTTTAAGATCACTCCTGCCTTTTGCTTTTGCCAGATCTACAATGTATTTAAAAAATTCTATATGTCCGCCCTGATAAGAGCTTATTGAAACTGCGTCCGCATCTTCATCTATCGCTGCCGATACAATCTCTTCTACAGAACGATTATGCGCAAGATGAATTACCTCCGCTCCTCCTGAAACAAGTTCTCTTCTTATAATGTTGATCGATGCGTCATGACCGTCGAAAAGACTTGTTGCCGTTATAAACCGCGCCGGTTTTTTATTTTCCATATTTCCTCCTCTTGACAGCAGGGTATTTTTCTATATAGTGAAATTATATTTCAATATATGGAGAATACATGATGAGTGAGGGAAAGTCAATCCCCGGAACATTAAAGAAAGCATTACTAATTTTGGAATTTGTAGCATCCAGCGAGTCAGCTTGTACACTTTCGGAGATTTCATCTGCGCTTGATATTCCAAAACCAACGGTATACAGACTCATTAACGGCCTCGTTCTGAATGGTTATATTCTTCAGGATACAAATAAGCGTTTTCAGCTTGGCTACAAACTGCTGGTTTTAGGCGGAGTGGTAAGACAAAAGAGCGTTATACGCCAAGTCGCACTTCCTTTTTTGAAGGAGCTTCAGCAGTTAACCAATGAAACAGTTCATCTTACCGTTCCGGATGGCAAGTATGGTGTTTATCTCGAAAAACTTGAGTCGTCCAACGCTATAAGATTATGGACAATGGTGGGTGCAAAACTCCCGCTTACAGTTGGGGCATCTATGAGAGCTATACTTGCCTTTTTGCCGAATAAAAGAAAAGAGGAAATTATAGCAGAGCATAATTTTAAATTGACTTCTTTGACTCTTAGCAGGTCGCAGCTTAAAAAAATAGTGCATGAGACAAGAAAAAATCGCTATACAGTCAGTTTCGGTGAGGCGGATTCCGGAGCTGTAGCTTTGGCTGTACCAATTCTTGACAATCATGATATTGCGGTTGCGGCAGTTTCCGTGGCAGGACCTGCGGTCAGATTTACACAGGAAAAACTCGCCAAATGGATGCCTGAAGTAAAGAAATGTGCAGATAAAATCATGAAGGCGCTTTTTGTATAATGAAACCACTGCACAATAAGCGTCTTCACAACTTTATCGGGTTTTTTCCACAGGCAAAACGAACTTCTGCAGAACTAACCGGTTGGTTCAAAGAAGTTCAACGCAGCGTACGGGAAACATAATAAAGCCCGCAGAGAAACCAAATAACCGGCAATCTTTAAGAAATTACAATTTTCAATCTGACCGGTTAACCCTTCAAATTTTAATTTTTAAATCTCGCAGGCTCTTTGGCTTCTGTGGAGGTACTTATTGTGCAGTGGTCTCATTATATTAAAAATAGTTCTGTTGATTCCGATATGTTCCGGATCGAAAGTCCCAATTTGCCGATAAAGCTTAAATTGCAGATAACAGTTGACTATTGTCAGGATTTGCAGCAAAAAAGGACACCGATATGGAGCTCGGAGTAATTGTTTTTATAAATGAAAGATATGCTCTTAAAAAAGGGATGTTTAAATTAAGGAGGCAGCGATGCTTATTTCCAATGAACTTTTGACTGATGAAGCAAAAGATCTGAAAACAGCCGTAAGACAGTTCTGCAAAAGAGAGTTTAAAGACACCCTCAAATGGGATGAAAGCCAGAACATGCCGTATGAACTTTGGGGCAAAATGGGCGATATCGGTTTAACCGGCATGATGATTGATGCCGATTTAGGTGGAATAGGTCCCGATGCCCTGCTGTCGGTTGTAATCATGGAAGAGATGGCAGTTTACTCTCCGGGAATAGCTATGAGTCTCGGAGCACATTCAATCCTTACGGGAAATGTTATAAACAGAGCCGGGAGCAAAAAGCAGAAGACTCGATTTCTGCCTGATATAGCCTCGGGGAAAAAAATAGCTGCAATCTGTATTACAGAACCGGAACGCGGTTCAGATGCAGCCCATCCGAAAACCAAAGCGATAAAAAACGGTGATAAATATTTGTTGCGAGGTCAAAAGATCTTTATAACCAATGCACCTGTTGCCGATATCTTTGTTGTTTATGCAGATACGATAGAAGACGGCAAATCGGTTGGAGTTTCGGCTTTTGTAGTAGAAAAATCTGACGAAATTACAGTGGATAAAATGCATAAAATGGGTATGAGAGCATCACCTACGGGTATCGTTTATCTTGATGATGTATCGGTGCCGAAAGAGAATATTTTACGCGGTGTTGGTGAAGGTCTGCATATTATGATGGAAGGACTTGATGCAGAGAGAATCGGTCTTTCCGGGGAAAATTTGGGAATGATAAAAGGTTCTCTCGACGTTGCATCCGGATATGCAAAAGAACGCATTCAGTTTGAAAAGCCGATTATAAGCTATCAGTTAATTGAGGAAAAGCTCGCTTATATGCTAAGTGAACTTGAACTAAACAGGACTTATCTATATACGCTTGCAAATCTCTGGAATAAGAATAAGGGCGACAAAAAATTGAGAACTGCAACGGCAATCTCAAAGATAAAATCTGCAGAGGCCGCCGTTAAATGTGCAGAGGAAGCGATACAGGTTTTGGGCGGCTACGGCTATACATCCGATTACTATCCTCAAATGTATTGGCGTGATGCAAAGTTATATACAATCGGTGCAGGAACAAGCGAAATGATGAAACTGCTTATCGCAAGAAGAATTGCGCAGGGATTTAACGATCTTTAGAGCAGTTTGAATATTTATGTAAAATATGGAAACCGGAGAAAGACAGGGTAACCGCAGAACGTACGGGAAAATGAGAAATATCTGTTTATTGTACGGCAGTCTCGTGACTATTCAGACTATTTAGAAGGAGAATTTATGAGCAAAGCTATAAGAGTTGGAGCTGGGCAGGGGTTTTATGGTGATGACCCATGGTTTGCGCTGCAGAGCGCCAAATACGGCAACGTTGATTATATGGGATTTGATTCTCTCGCAGAACTTACTTTGGCAATATTGGAAAAGGCAAGACAAAAAAATCCCGACAAAGGATATGCCGCCGATATAATTACTTATGCCAATCTTTTGCTTCCTTTCGTTAAGGAGCGCGGATTATCACTCGTTACAAATGCAGGCGGACTAAATCCTCATGCAGCCGCAAAGGCAGTGGCAAGACTTGCAAAAAAGATTGATTTTGACAACCTTAAAATTGCAACCATTACTGGCGACGACATAAAAGGTAAAATTAAACAATTGAGACAGGCCGGACTTAAATTTGAAAATCTTGATACAGGTGAACCTATGCCTGATGAAATTCTTAACAATATAATTTTTGCAAACTGCTATCTCGGAGCAATTCCGGTAAAAGATGCGCTTGATAGAAACGCTGATATTGTTGTAGCCGGACGTATTACCGATCCGGCACTTTTTGCCGGTCCTATTCTTTCGGGGATGAATTGGCAGACCGATAACTTAGATCAAGTAGCTTTCGCAACACTTTTGGGACATCTGCTTGAATGCGGAGGTCAGATAACCGGAGGAAACTTCAGCGGTGACTGGGAAAGTATTCCGAACCTTGAACGGCTCGGATATCCTATAGCCGAAGTCTATGATGATTTAACTGCCGTTATAACCAAACCTGAGGGAACCGGCGGAATGGTCTCGAAAGATACGGTCAAAGAACAGATGCTTTATGAGATACATGATCCTTCAAACTACATAGGCCCCGATTGTATTGTCGATATTACCTCTGCCATACTTACGGATATCGGGAAAAACAGGGTAAAGATATCCGGGGTCAGAGGCAAAAAGCCGCCTACAGCGCTTAAAGCACTTTTCGCATATCCTGACGGCTATATTGCCGAGGGAAGAATTTTATATGGTGTTCCGAATGCCTTGAGAAAGGCAAAGGCAATGGCTGAAATTATGAAAAAGCGGCTTGATATATTGGGTATCAAACCGATTGCATATGAATCGGAATTTATAGGAGGCGGCGCACTTAAGCGTAAAGAGCCCGACTATGAGCCTGATGAAATTCTTCTGCGCGTGGCAGTGAAGGTTGCTTCAAAAAGCGAAGCGCAGCAAGTAACAAAGCTGTTTCCGGCTTATATACTTGACGGACCTCCGGGAGCTGATTTCTTTGGCGCTCCGCCTAAGCCGAGGCAGGCAATAGGTATCTGGTCGGCACTGATTGACAGAGAGTTGATAGAGCGGGATGTTAAAGTTAATGTCAAAACCGCAAAAGAAATTTTGGAGGCATAGATGAAGCTGTTTTTATATCAAATTGCTCAGGTGCGTTCCGGCGACAAGGCAAACGATTCCGATGTTTCGGTTTTTGCTCCAAATGAAAGTGTATATAATTTTCTGAAGGAAAGTCTGACACCTGCTGTTGTAAAATCTGTACTTTCTTCTATTGTTGATGGAAAGGTTGTCAGATTTGAAGTGCCTAATCTTTTGGCGCTCAAATTCCTGCTTACGGATGCACTGGGCGGGGGAGCTTCCGGTTCTTTAAGAATTGATAATCTCGGAAAATCAATCGGAGGCATATTCAGCACAATAGAGCTGGAACTGCCTGAAACGCTGCTGAAAGCTGTTCATATAAGACCTGTCTGAAATGTCTGAAGTTATTATAAAAAAAAGCGATGGATATGCCGTTATTTTTATATCAAACAAAAATAAACGAAATGCGCTTGATAGCGAATTGTCAAAGGCGCTTATCAACAAAGCTATCGACATTTCAAAAGATGACGACATAAGGGCTGTTGTACTGGCAGGAACGGATCATATTTTTTGTTCAGGCGCCGATCTGAATGAGTTTTCGGCGGCGCTGGAAAAAAATGCACTTAGCCATTACAAAAACATGGAGACAGATGTTAAAGTTTTTGATATAGTAAAGATCATCAACAAGCCGGTGATTGCAGCAGTTGAGGGTTATGCGCTTGGCGGAGGATTCGGACTTGCCTGCAGTGCGCACATCGTAGTGAGTTCCCCTTCGTGCAGATTCGGGATGCCGGAGCTTTCGCTCGGCATTTTCCCATACGTCATCTTTCCGTATGTAAAAAATGCAATCGGAGCGAGAAATGCAGTGACACTTGCCCTAACGAGAAAAATCATCGATGCGAATGAGGCAAAAAGAATCGGCGTTGTATATGAAATTACCGACGATCCGGTTGAAAAGGCAAAGACTATTGCCAAATCTATAGCGTCTCTCAGTCCGACGGTACTGCAGTTGTCTATGAATGCGATAAACGATCTTTCTGAAGAAAAGATCGATTCTAAATATTTGGCTCTGCTGAGAATTGTAAATTTCGCGGCAGAGGATCTAAAAATCGGAACTGATGCGTTCAAGAAAAAAATCAAACCCGAATGGAGGGGAAAATGAGTGAATCATTTTTAGTTAAGTCTCCCGATGATATGTTTATACCTGAGGAGGCAAGTCAGGAGGATAAGCTGCTGGCAAAAAGCGCCAGAGAGTTTATGGACAAAGAGATTATACCGATATCCGATGAGATTGAATCCAAAAAGCATGGCCTTTTGAGAGAACTGATAAAAAAGGCTGCTGATCTTGGATTTACATCTGTTGGAGTTGATGAAAATTACGGCGGACTCGGCATGGGAGAAATCTCCTATACTGTGCTTGCAGAAAAACTTTTCGGAGGGCAGGCATCATACGGAATCACATGGAATGTTAATATAGGAATTGGAAGAATGCCGCTGGCTTATTACGGAACAGAAGAGCAGAAAAAACGGCTTATGCCTAAAATCTGTTCAGGAGACTATGTAACAGCCTACGCCTTGACTGAAGCGGAAGCAGGCTCTGATGCTCTGGGAGGTATGAAAACCAGAGCAGTAAAGCAGTCTGACGGCAGCTACCTGTTAAACGGTCAAAAGATATTTATTACAAACGGTGGGATATCTGATATTTATACGATTTTTGCGAGACTAGATGACAGCTTTGCTGCATTTATTGTCGAGAAAGATATGCCGGGCTTTTCTACCGGAAAAGAAGAAAATAAACTCGGACTTCGCGGTTCTTCAACCACAACACTATTTTTTGATGATATAAAAATTTCAAAGGAGAACCTTCTTTATCATGAGGGACAGGGGCATTATGTAGCTCTTACAGCTCTTGATGTCGGAAGATTTGATCTGGCGGCGGCATTTATGGGAGAGGCCAAATATAATCTTATGAATGCAATAAAGTATTCAAAAGAACGTCGACAGTTTGGCAGGCCGATCGCAAATTTCGGCATGACACAGAAAAAACTTGCCAAAGCAGCCAGTCAGATATATGCTGCCGAATCCGGCGTATACAGATTTGCCGGAAAGTGGGAGAAACTCTGTTCAGGCATAGACAGAACCGCCGACGATTACGGAAAAAAAATGATGAATATTTTGAGAGCACTCTCAGAAGAATCCTCCATTTTAAAAACGGCCGCTTCGGACATACTGGCATCTGTTGTGGATGACGAACTTCAGATATACGGCGGAAACGGATTCATGGAAGATTACCCTGCCGCCCGTGCCTATCGTGACGAACGTGTTTTCCGCATATTCGAGGGAACAAATGAAATTAACAGAGCGGTTATAGCGAAAATGCTTACTAAGCAGATCGTAAAGGGTAAAATTGTTCTTGAAGCGGAACCGATAAGCGTAGATCCAAATACGATTGAAGGAGCAAGAGCGCTGCTTAATCTTGCCTATAAAGAAGCGATGGAAAAAGATGCAGCTAAAATTTTGAATGAAAATCAGGAAGTTGTGGGATATTTGTCGGATATGACAATCATGTTTTATCTTATCGAATCAAGCTATTTTAGGGCAAAAAAGAGCGGAGACGAAATGATGATGACGCTTGCGCACCGTTATAGTCTTGATGCATTTTCATTATTTTTAGATTCAATGAAAAGATTAGCCAGGGCGTTTGGCTCCGACAATCTGAAAAATAGCTGCGTAAGAGCATATTCAGACTGGAATATAGCTGATGAGGTAAATCTGAACAGAAAAATATCCGGGGTTTTACTCGAAAAAGAACACTATCCGTTAGGATTGTAAAAGGAGGCGGCTTTGGAATATGTAAAAGTTGAAAAAAAAGAAACAGGTGTCGGATTGGTTGCAGTTTTGACAATTGATAAACCTCCTGCAAATGCACTTAATCGGGAACTTATAGATGAGCTTTATGCAAAATTTTTATCAGTTGATGCGGCAGGCGTAATTATTACCGGTACGGAAAAAGTTTTTGTTGCCGGTGCCGATATTATGCAAATGAGTAAGTTATCCCCTATTGAGGCTGAACTGTTTTCAATAAAAGGCAACAAGCTTATGAGTCTCATTGAGAGCTATCCTCACCCGGTTATTGCAGCGGTAAACGGCTATGCGCTTGGCGGCGGACTGGAGCTTGCACTTAGCTGCGATATAATAATCGGTTCAAAAAAGGCTGTTTTCGGATTTCCTGAGGTAACGCTTGGTTTAATTCCAGGATTTGGCGGAACACAGCGATTAATGCGTCTTATTGGAAAAGGCTATGCAAAAGAATTGATTTTTACAGGAAAAAGGATTAATGCGGAACAGGCCGAAAAAATAGGTCTTATAAACAATATTGCCGATGATGTGCTTGAAGCTTCTGTTGGAATAGCACGGGATATATGCAAAGCAAGCAGGAATGCGGTGAGCGTCGCCAAACGTACGATGGCAGATGGTGCAGAACTTTCAAATCAGGATGCACTGAAACTCGAGGCTGCCAGATTCGGACTGACTTTCAGTCATAAGGATGCGGCAGAAGGGATGAGTGCATTTTTAGAAAAACGGGCTGCCGGATTTGAAAAGTAGATATGAATATCGTTGAAAGAACAATAGCCGCACTTCTGACAGCAGTGGCATTGGGTTATTTCTTTTACAGGGTAATTTATCTATTAAAACTTCTTAAGGTTGGCAAACCGGAAAATAGGTACGACCGGATAGGTAAACGAATAATGATGGCAATTCGTCAAAGTATTTTTCAGGGTGCTCAGTTCAGAGTAAAAACCTCGGATCATGTTTATGCCGGGATTATGCATATTTTCATATTATGGGGATTCTTGGTTCTCCTTTTTGGCGAAATTGAGATTTTGCTTTCTATTTTCATACCGAATTTTGATTTTGCATTTTTGGGAAATGTTTATCCGATCTATATTCTCTCTCAAGATATTTTTGTTTTTCTTGTGACCGTTGCAATGATAATGGCGTTTGCAAGACGTTTTCTGTGGCATCCGCGCCAAATCAACTATCATATCGGATCTTATCTGATTCTTATTGCCATAACTATCCTTATGCTCACAATTTTAGGGATGAATATAGAAAAATTTACCGCAGGAGATGAGCCGTTTAGCTCAGTAGCACAGAATTGGGCTCCGTTTACCATGTTTATCAAGTCGACGATTTTTCATCCCAATTTCTATCATCATTCGGTTTATATGTTCTTTTTTTGGACACACCTTGTTTCGCTGCTTGCATTTTTGGATTATATACCTAACTCAAAGCATCTTCATGTTCTGGCCGCAATTCCGGCAAACTTTTTCAGACGTTTTACTCCTCCATTGCTGAAGCTTGCTCCAATTGATTTTGAGGATGAAAATCTCGGAACACTCGGAGTAGCATCCGTAAGAGATATGACATGGAAACAGCTGTTTGACGGATATTCCTGCACGGAATGCGGCAGGTGCACCGAACTGTGTCCGGCCAATAATACCGGTAAGCTGCTTTCGCCAAGAGAAATAATCCTCAATACAAAAGATAATCTGTTTAAAAACGCAAATGCTCTTTTGTCGGACGGAGACGATTCGACTGCGCTTTTGGTAAAGCTAATCGGGGGCTCCATAACCCAGGAAGAAATCTGGGCTTGCACAACCTGCGGGGCATGTACTAATGTTTGTCCTGTAGGCAATGAACATTTGAGGGATATTGTTGAAATTAGACAAAACCTCGTTATGGAGGAGGGTTCGGTGCCGGCATTAATGGGTCAGGCTCTCAAAAGTATTGAAGCCAGACAACATCCGTTTTTCGGCACTGCATCTGTACGCTCTGACTGGAGAAAAAATATAGAAGTACCATTTTTTGACAAAAGCAAAGAGTATCTGCTCTGGATAGGTTGTTCAATTGCACTTGAGGAAAGAAATCAAAAGATTGCTCAGGCAACTGTCGGCATATTGAAAAAAGCCGGCGTATCATTCGGGATACTTGAAAATGAGCGCTGCACAGGCGATCCTGCGAGACGAATGGGCGACGAGTATCAATTCAGCTTACTTGCAACAGAAAATATCAGTGAATTCAACGAGCTCGGCGTTAAAAAGATTATCACTATGTGCCCGCATTGTTTTAACAGCTTCAAAAATGACTACCCGGACTATGGTGGAAATTATGAGGTTGCAATGCACTCGATTTTGATAGATCAACTTATAAAAGACAGGAAAATCAAACTCAAGAGAAATGTCGAAAATATCACATTCCATGATCCATGCTATCTTTCAAGACACAACGGTATTACTGAGGAACCGCGCGAAGCGCTCTCTGCGGTCGGCAATCTTATTGAAATGAAACAGAACAGGAAAAACAGTTTTTGCTGCGGCGGAGGCGGCGGCCTGTACTGGAGCGAGGAAAAAGGTGAACGAATAAACCAGTATAGGGCAAAAGAGGCACTTTCGACCGGAGCCGATATTGTTGCTACATCTTGTCCGTTCTGTATGTCAATGATGACAGACGGCATAAGAGCTTTTGATGAAAATGAGAAAATTCTGGATATCGCGGAAATCGTTTACGAAAATATGATAAAATGAGAAAAAAGTTAAGATTACAGGAGGTATTAGAATGTAATTTATTATTGTCTTAAATCATGAAAGGTTGGGTAATTTTATAAAAAATTTAATTTCTAAGGGGGATGAAGATGGAACATGTCGCAATGAATACGTTGATTTGGGAAGCTGCCGTAGTGCTTTGGACTATAGGCTTTGTGGAAATGGGGATTGGCAAAAATAAGCCGAGAGATTTTGGATGGGTGCTGGTTACCGGCGGATTAATGGAAACGGTAGCCTTGGGATTTCTCATTGCAGCAGGGGATATGTTTGGAGCAACTGCTGCTGCAGCTTTCATACTATTATTGTGGATACTGGGAGCACCTTTGGTCATGAAAGAAGAACCGAGTCAAGTGCAGACACATGCAATATGGTTTACGGGTGTCTATTTTTTATTGGCAAGTATTTTTTTAGGTTCTCATGGACTGGTTTGGCATACTGTAGCGTTCGGACTATTGGTTCCTATTACGTGGTTTCTCGCTATCGCAACATATACAGGCACTCGCGGTTTTGCTAAAGTTGCAGGATTTCTCTCTATAGTGGATAGTATAATATTTCTTGCAATTGCATTTAGCAGTGCTATCGGGAAACCTTTGGTATAATGATAATATAGAAAATGGTTTATGTCTTCAACTGCCTCTTAGTTTGAGGCAGTTAAGAGATATTGTAAGTTTATGCCGGATAAGATTTAAAATAGAAAAAATGTTTTTGAACAAAGTACGCGGCATTGATATTGTTTATGTTGCAGAATATCCAACAGGAGGATTACGGTGAATATTTTAGTAATTGGTGCGGGAACAATGGGAGCAGGTATAGCTCAGGTTGCCATACAAAATGGACATTCGGTTGCCCTTATGGATGTTTCGATAGCTGTCCTGGATCAGGCAAAATCAAAGATAGGCAAAGGTCTTGATAAACTTGTAGCTAAAGGCAAGCTGGGCAAAGAAAAAAGAGATGAGGCACTTGCAAATATCTCGTATTTTAGAGAGTATGGCGAAATAAAACCTGTCAAACTTGCCATAGAGGCGGTCACTGAAAAAATTGACCTGAAACAGATGCTAATAGCAAGGGCAGCATCTCTGGTAAACGATGATGGAATTTTCGCAACAAACACCTCATCAATTCCTATCTCTCTTCTCGCAACAAGCTTTACCAATCCTTCTCGTTTTATAGGAATGCATTTTATGAATCCCGTGCCTCTTATGAAAGGTGTCGAAATCATACCGGGCATACAAACATCGAAAAAGACCGTCGAAGAAGCGGTCATGTTCACCAAGGGACTGGGCAAAATTCCATCCTTAGCCAACGATACTGCCGGATTTATAACCAACAGGCTTATTGGAATTTATCTGAATGAGGCGGCTAAAACGGTTATAGAGGGAAACGACCCTGTTGAAGTTGACCGTATGATGAAGGTCTGTTTCAATATGCCTATGGGTCCATGCGAATTGATTGATCTGATAGGAGTTGATGTAACGGTTGATATGCTCAATGTTATGTCAAAGTCATTCGGTGATCGTTATATTCCAAATCCGCTTTTGATGCAGCTTTATAACGCAGGTTATCTTGGAAGAAAAACAGGTAAAGGTTTTTATAAATATGAAAATGGTAAAATAGAATGCGCAATAAGGAGATGAGTATGAAAGAGGTCTATATAGCAGCTGCGGCAAGGACACCGATTGGAAGATTCGGTTCGGCATTCAAAGATGTCAGACCGGCAGAGCTTGGCGCCGATGCACTAAGAGAGGCTCTGAAAAGAGCAAATGCAGAAGGAAAATTACTTGATCTTTATATCATAGGCAATGTACTGCGCGGAGGACAAGGACAGGCTGTCTCAAGACAGGTTGCCCTTCTGGCCGGTCTGCCTGAGGAGATTGACGGATTTGCCGTCGATATGGTCTGCTCATCGGGTATGGCGGCGGTCATTGCCGGAGCAATGGCAATAAAAGCCGAAGATGCTTCACTTGTTGCAGCAGGCGGTACCGAATCGATGAGCCAGGCAGCTTTGGCATATCCTGCTTCTGTGAGATGGGGAATAAAACATTTGATAGGCAGAGAGCTCAAACTTATGGATCTGATGCTTACCGACGGTTTGATAGATCCTGTAAGCGGAGAGATGATGGGGATTCAGACTGAAAAGGTTGCAGCTATTCATAATATAACAAGAGAAGAGCTTGATGAAGTCGCCTATAACAGCAACAAAAGGGCGGCAGAAACAACAGATAACGGAGGTTTTGCAAAAGAGATAGTTCCCGTTGTCGTCAAAACAAGAAAAGGCGATATTGTAGTTGATAAGGATGAAGGGATAAGACCTCAGACCACAATGGAATCACTCGGCAAGCTCAGACCCGCTTTCAAAAAAGACGGTGTCCTCACAGCCGGAAACTCAAGCCAGATCTCAGACGGTGCCGCAATGATGATTCTATCTGATCAATCCGCACTAAAGAAGCACAATCTGAAGCCGGAGGCAAAGATTTTAGGTTATACATGGCTTGGAGGACAGGGATGGGAATTCTCCAATATTCCGGGCAAAGCGACCGATAAGCTGCTCAAGCAATTGGGAATGAAGATTAATGATTTTGATTATTTTGAAACCAATGAAGCGTTTGCGATAAACAACGTTCTGCTTCACAGGCATTTCTCTATTGATTACGAGAGAATCAATCCGTTCGGCGGAGCTGTGGCGCTTGGACATCCAATCGGTGCATCAGGTGCGAGAATCATAGGAACATTGATGAATGTGCTTAAAACAAAGCATGCAAAAAGAGGCATTGCCATGATCTGTCACGGCCTCGGCGGAGCAACGGCAGTTGCTGTGGAAAGAGTATAATAAGGGAGTTGATTATGAGTGAAAAGGATTATTTTTCAAAAACCTCAGATTTATTTAGCCCCGAAAGGACAGAAAATGCCCCAGAGGCGCTTAAGGGAATCAAGGTATTGGAACTGGCTACATTGGTACTTGGACCTGAACTGCCGTCAAATCTGGCAGAATTCGGCGCAACCGTTATAAAGGTAGAGCTTCCGGGTGTTGGCGATACTATGCGTTCGCTCACTCCTTACGCAACACTTTATAAAAACCAGGCTTTAGGTTTCATCCAGCTTTCAAGAAACAAATATCATTGCACGCTTGATGTACGTAAACCTGAAGGGGTTGAGATTTTTAAAAAGCTTGCCTCAGAAGTTGACGTTGTTGTTGAGAATGTGCGAAGCGGGACAACCGATCGCTGGGGCATCGGATACAGACAGCTGAAAGAGATAAATCCCAAACTGATCTATATTGCTCTGAACGGCTTTGGACAGTGGGGAGATTACACCGACAGGCCGGCTTATGATGCGGTTGCGCAGTCGGAAACAGGGTTTGCAGCTATAAACGGCTTTCCTGAATCCTCACCTATGAAAGCCGGCATCTGGATAGCTGATCATTTTGGTGCTCTTATGGGTGCCAATGCAGTTTTGGCAGCATTGCACTATCGCAATAAAACAGACAAAGGACAGTTTATTGAATTTTCTCAGGTTGAAAATCTTATGCGTGTTATGGGCTGGACATGGCCTTATATTCAAAAAACAAAACAGGATAGGAAAAGATCCGGCAATATGGATATCTCAATTGTTCCATCGGGTGTTTTCAAATCTGTCGATGGTGAATTCATAGCCGTATCAGCCGTTACGGATGTCGGCTTTGCAGGACTTGCAACCGCTATGGGAGATCCTGACCTGAGACTTGACCCGCGTTTTAAAAGTCAAATTGAGCGGTCACGAAGTAAAAACGCTCAATTGCTGAACGATATGCTGAAACAATGGGTGGCTCAAAACGATGCTGCGACAATTGAAGCTGCCGCAGGCCGATACGGATTTGCCGCTCACAGGGTTTACAACAGTGGTGATCATGTGAAAGATGAGCATCTCAAAGCGCGTAATTTCATACATGAATTTACCGATCCAAAAGGTGTCAAGTTTGCATTTGAGGGGACTCAACCTCATCTGTCAGCTACTCCGGGTCGCGTCAAATGGGCAATGAAAGAGGTCGGAGCAGATAACGATTATGTATTTAAGGAGTTCTTAAAACTAACCGATGAACAGATATCGGAGCTTGAAAATAAAGGAATCATAGGAGGATACACCGACATGATCGGAAGAACTCCTCCAATTGACAAGAAGGAGGCAAAGTAATGGATTGGAGAGAATGGGCAAAGAAGAATGATGCCGAGAGAGATAACAAGCCTGAGGCATTATCCGATCTTTTCGTACTGGATATGAGTTATGCCAATCTGTCAGGTTCGTTTGCCGCCGCTACGCTGGCTGAATACGGGGCTACGGTCTTGAGGGTTGAACCGCCGTCGGGAGATCCTGCAAGAAATTTTACTCCGGATGCTCTAACAGCCGGCGGAATAGGACTTTCATATTTATCCGAAGCCAGAAATAAGCACTCCATAAGACTTGATCTTGCTTCCGGATCAGATATTGATTATCTGAAGTCTTTAATGTCTCATGCCGATGCTGTTATAGAAACCAGCAAACCGGGATGGTTATATGAAAAAGGACTGAGCTATTTTCAGGCAAGAGAGGCAAATAAGCGTCTTATATGGTGTTCTATCTATACATACGGCCAGTATGGCCCTCTTGCCTCATGCGGACAGGAGGACAGCGATATAGTTGATCAGGCAATAAGCGGAATGATGTATATCAATGGTGAAATGGAGGATAAGAATAATCCCAAGGATTATCAGGTACCTACAAAGTTCGGCAACCAGATGGCATGGTATACCGGAGGAGCATGGGCATCTTTCGGAATTATGACTGCACTGGCATACAGAGACAAAACAGGCGTAGGACAGATGATCGACATATCTCCGGCTGAAGGGTTTGGAAGAATAAGCAATGCATCGGCATCGTACCATTTTTGCACAGGAAAACTGCTGGAGCGGCTTGGAAGTCATGATGCGTCGGTTTTTCCTTACACTTATTTCCCTGCAAAAGACTGCACTGCTTTTATAGCGGCATTTTCCGATATTAATTGGAAAAAGTTTTGCTATGTGATGAAAAGGGAGGATCTGGCCGGACTTTCAACTCACTATAGATTGCAGCCTGAAAATATGCAGATTTTGTGGAAAGAGATTTCGAAATGGACAGAGAAGCTGACCTATGATGAAATCCTGAAAGAGATAAAAAAAGCCGATGAAAAAGGTTTACCTGGCGTTATTGTTCCCGCAAAAGTGCTGGCGCCAATAGAAACGTTTAATGATAACAATTCATGGGAAAGAGATATTTTAAGGCGCGTAGATCTGCATGATGGAAGCTATACGGTTTTGGCTAATCAAGCCGTTCATGCCACCGAGACCCCTCCAAGAATAAAATGGGTTGAGACAAAATAACAGATGGCAAGAATAGAATCATTTGTTGATACCTCCTCCGGGCTTTATAAAGAACGATATAAACAGAGTATAAGTGCGCTTGAAAAAATATCTATGATAAGAGCTGAGATCGCAGAAGGAGGATCGGAAAAAGCAAGAGCTCTTCATAAAAAAAGAGGGAAGCTGCTTGCAAGAGAAAGAATTGCACTTGTATTAGATGAAGAATCGCCGTTTTTGGAAATTGCTCCGTTTGCTGCTTATGATATCTATGACAACAAAGCTCCTTCGGCGGGGATTATAACTGGAATCGGAAAGATTTCGGGTCACCTTGTAATGATTGTTGCCAATGATGCCACTGTCAAGGGAGGAACATATCTTCCTCTGACGATAAAAAAGCATATAAGAGCACAGAAAATTGCTATGGAAAACCATCTTCCATGTCTCTACATTGTTGACTCCGGAGGAGTTTTTCTTCCACTTCAGGAAGACATTTTTCCTGACAAAGAACATTTTGGCAATATCTTTTATAATCAAGCCAAGCTCTCAAAAGAAGGGCTTTTGCAGGTTGCCGTTGTGGCAGGATTTTCTACTGCCGGAGGGGCTTATGTTCCGGCAATGTGCGATCAAACCGTAATTGTAAAAGGTACGGGTGCCATATTTATAGGCGGGCCGCCGCTTGTAAAGGCTGCAACAGGTGAGGATGTTACCGTAGAGGAACTTGGCGGAGCTGACGTACACACAAAAATATCAGGGGTTGCCGATTATATGGCAGAGGACGATGAAGATGCGCTTATAAAGGTACGCGAAATTTTCAGCAGTCTGCCGCAGGATAAACCATATCAGTTGGATAGAATCAAGCCGTCTGATCCTGTTTATAAAGCTGATGAAATCTACGGCATTATTCCTGCGGATCTCAAAAAACCGTTCGACTCCAGAGAAATCATTGCCAGAATTGTCGATTCAAGCAAATTTGATGAATTTAAGCCGCTTTACGGAAGAACAATTATTACCGGATTTGCGAGAATAGGAGGCTATCTTATAGGCATTCTGTCAAATAACGGTGTTATTTTCCCTGATTCGGCAGACAAAGGAGCTCATTTTGTTGAACTCTGTGCCGATAGAAAAATTCCTATACTATTTTTGCAGAATATAACCGGATTTATGATAGGAAAAGCATATGAGCGTGCAGGAATTGCAAGAGCAGGTGCAAAAATGATAAATGCTGTTGCCACTGCCGATGTTCCCAGATTTACCGTCATGATCGGCAATTCATATGGTGCCGGAAATTATGCAATGTGCGGCAGAGGTTATAATCCTCGTTTTTTGTGGACATGGCCGGCATCAAAGATTGCAGTTATGGGCGGGCAGCAGGCAGCAGATACACTTGCCCAGGTCAAGGTAAATCAGCTCAAGAGAGCAGGAAAAAGTCTAACTGATAACGAAATTGATGAGTTTAAAAAGCCTCTTCTTGCCGATTATGAAAGACAATCAAGTTCGCTTTATTCTTCAGCAAGATTATGGGATGACGGAATTATAGATCCGGCTAAAACGCGCGAATATCTGATGCTGGCCATTGAAATTTCATCTCATAATATTGATCAATCCAGACAGAGATACGGAATATTTAGGATGTAACCATGAATATCAAAAAGATGCTGATAGCCAACAGAGGTGAAATTGCCATAAGGATTATGCGCTCTGCAAGAGAATTGGGAATTAAAAGCGTTGCCGTTTATTCGGAAGCTGACCGCGCTTCAAAACATATAAAATATGCCGATGAGGCATATTTTATAGGAGAAGCAGCCGCTGCAGAAAGCTATTTGAACATTACAAAATTGATATCAGCAGCAAAAAAATCAAATTGCGATGCAGTTCATCCAGGATACGGTTTTTTAGCTGAAAATGCAGATTTTGCAGAATCTGTAATAAATGAAAAAATCCTATGGATAGGTCCAAGTCCGTCTGTGGTACGCCTTTCAGGCAACAAGATTGAGGCAAGAAGATTAGCAGAACAAGCAGGAGCTCCAATTACTCCCGGAGCAGTCATTGATGACGAAAGAGATATTAGGCAAATTGCCGAAAAAATAGGATTTCCTGTTCTTATAAAGGCTGCTGCCGGAGGCGGCGGCAAAGGAATGCATATAGCAAACAACAAACAAGAGCTCGAGTCTGCGTTAAGAATGGGCAGAAGTGAGGCTAAATCCTCATTTGGCGATGATACGGTTTATATTGAAAAATTGCTGAAATCTCCCCGTCATATTGAAATTCAGCTGCTTTTAGACCAATACGGTAACGGTGTCTATTTTCCCGAACGGGAATGCTCAATTCAGCGGAGATACCAGAAGGTTATAGAAGAAACCCCTTCAACCGCAATAAGCAGACAGATGGCTGCAAAACTTGGGGAAACTGCTTTGAGCATTGCCAAAAAAATAGGATATCACACAGCTGGAACGGCTGAATTTCTTGTTGATAACGGAGAGTTCTATTTTCTTGAGATAAATGCAAGAATTCAGGTTGAACATCCCATTACTGAAGCGTTAACCGGCATGGACCTGGTATCAAAACAGATAGAACTTGCTTCCGGATCAATGCTTAACCTAACTCAGAATGAAATACGCTCAAACGGTCATGCAATAGAGGCAAGAATCTATGCGGAAGATCCGTACGGAAATTTTGCTCCATCGCCGGGGAAAATTGACTACTATAATGAACCTTCGATGCCCGGAATAAGATGCGATTCCGGCATTGATGTTGGGACTGTTGTATCTGTTTATTATGATCCCATATTGGCAAAAATCATCAGTTATGCTGAAAATCGAAAGAAGGCTATCGCGAGACTTTCCGGTGCGCTTTCAGAATATCATATAGCACCAAATAAAACAGCTATATCGTTTCTAAAATCGATAATAACGCATGAAGATTTTTTAAAAGGCGATTATGATACAAAATTTTTAGATAAAAATAAAGACGTTTTGCTGAAAACAACAGAGGATAAAATTTTCGATGCGGTTGCAATCTATTATCTAACTAAACATAGGCAGCTTCACGCCTCTACTCGGGAAAATACGATAGATTTATGCTGGGACAGTCTGGGCGAATGGAGAGGATAGATGAAACTCAAAATTAATGGTAAAATTCAAGAATTAACGGCAAGAATAGACAACGGCAGAATCTATGTTGAAATTGATGGTAAGAAAAAAAGCTATGACATAATAGATGAGCCTGCCGCAATTCTAAAACAAAGAAATAGAATTATAAAATCCGATTATTTTGTCGGCAAAGAGACGATGGTCTGGATAGACAGTGAAGAATATTGTATATCCGAAATCAAGAAAGAAAGAAAGGCAAAAAAATCAAAAAGCAGCAAAAAAATGAGCATTGATTCTCCGCTTCCAGGTGTTATAACAAAGGTCGCTGTTAATTCAGGCGATCAAATTGAAGAAGGTGACCTGATTTTGGTTATTGAATCTATGAAAATGGCTAATGAAATAAAAGCTGAGTTCAGTGGAACAATCAAAACGATTTTGGTAAAGGAGGGCGATCAGGTAGCAATGTCCGATAAGCTGATTTTGTTTTGATAACTGATGTTACGCACCAAACACAGCTGCAGTGGCAATAGCAGCGTATAAGTGCAAGGCAGTGTAACGCAGGAGCAGCCGGCTGCTTCAAGTTACACTAACACAGCAA
>JAADFJ010000069.1 GCA_013152955.1 Campylobacterota bacterium | reverse complement strand
TCAGAAGTAGTCGTTTCGCTAAATCCGTTGTGAAAGATGCCGCTTGAATCATAAATCCCCCAATGTTTAGAAGCCTTATTGTTGCTGAATGTGCTGCCTTTCAGAACAAGATAACTGTTTGTGTTGTCAATGATGATTGCCCGAGGAGGATTTGACGGAGCATCGTTATACGGTGCTGCTGATGAAGGTGTAGCTTCACTGTAGCTTGCACCGGCCATATCCCATGGCAATCCGTAGCCTGCAGTTTCTATGTCGCGCCTTAGCGTTTCCATTGCGGATAGTGCTTCCTGGCTGCTTTCGGAGATTCCTGACTGGTTTGTGGTAAGCGTCAGCTGTTTTGTAAAAAACTCAAGGGTGAGCGCAATGACAATCGTAAATATCAATAGCGATACCAGCAATTCAATTAAAGTTACACCGCATTCTTTTCTCATTGCTTCAAGACTATGGTTGAGAGAGTGAACGAAACATCTTTACCTCTGTATTTATATTTCATTGTTTCATCAATCTTTTTTATGTTTAATGAGCAGGTGATGATGAAGAAAAAGTGGCAGTATATGCAACAGTGCCGTCTCTTACCTGCAGAAAACCTGAACTGTCGGCAAGGTTTGAATCAAAGGACAAAAGTGTAACCTGATGAAGCTTTGATAGCCCCACCCTAACGGCTGCGTTTCGCACCTCATTGGCTACATTAGTTTTAATCAGCAATGTAGAAAAACCGGCCATAGCCATCAATATCACTACAAATATCACGATAGAAACAAGAAGCTCCAAAATTGTAAAGCCGGAGCTATTCTCTATTTTATGAGGCATTGCATGTTCCCCCTGACAGTTTTCCCTCTCTTATTCTGTTTGCCGATATTGCAATACAGTCGTAGGAGTCGAGGCTGTTAGGAAGACCGGATGTGTCAATTTGTATTGTCTGTATATAGAATCCGCCCGTTTTTCTTCTTGCTACGCCCCTGCTGTCAAACCATAGCAATGCAGGCGAGGATACAAGTGCATAATTGAGATTATAGGTTGACAATGTTTTCTCTTCGTCGGATGTAACAAGCCCATCAAAATTTTTGTCATTCCAGCTGAATGTTGTCATACTATTAGTTGTGAACGATGCTCCCCAAAATTTTCCATTTTTACCGGCAAGACTTCTAAACCTCATTTCTGTCAATGTATTATATATAGTGGCAGTTTCCTGATTAACTTTGTATCTTACAATCCACCTGTGAAGAGGCGGCAGGGCAATTGCCATTGTAATTAATATGACAGCGACGACAATGAGCACCTCAACAATGGTGAAACCGGATTTTATGCAGTCGCAAAAATCTTTTTTGCTTGACAAAGAGGTCTTTATATTCATAAATTCATATCAATCCATTTGGCAATACCGACTATATTTTTACCCTATTGCATGATTGTGCACATTTCTTACGTTATTGCAAGTTTCTTTGTTGTTGAAGGACTGCGTATCTGCTTATACTAAGGTCAGACAAACTGAAAGGTTAAAAAGGGCAGTCACAGAGCGTGCAGATGAACTCAATGTCCAAAATTCAAAATGGTCGGGGCGAGAGGATTTGAACCTCCGACACCCAACTCCCGAAGCTGGTGCGCTACCAGACTGCGCTACGCCCCGTAGCCATAAATGCAATCTACAGGTACAACTATAGATAAATTTTATAACTAGTCAACAAGTTGTCTGCGACAGTTTTAACTTTTGCAGTCTTTAAATTTTACGAATAAGATTATCTACAACTCCGCATGTCAAATATGGAGCTATTTTTTTGATAAAAGTGGAAAAATCAATAACAGCAGAATGATTTGCTTTATCAGATATTGTACGCATAAGTATAATTGGAATCTTATGCTCATAGCAAACCTGCGCAGCGGCGCCTCCTTCCATTTCTATGCATTGAAGATCCGGTAATGATCTTGTCAGCTTTTCGATAGAGTTGCAATCGGCGATAAACCGATCTCCGCTTGCAATCAAACCTGTTGTTACCTTCGGATTGGTGATACTGAACTTTTTGAGAATATCGTTGTTTAAGTCCTTTTTCAGCGATTCGGAAAAATAGCTTTCGGCGGATTTGACCGCCATTTTTACATAATTATCCGGAACGGGAAATCTTGATAAACCCAAGAGCGGAATTTCAAAGCGCGAGAACCCCGGGAGAGCGCTTATGTCCATATCATACTGCATTATCTCCGTTGCCACCACAACATCTCCTATCTCAAGCAGCTTTGATGCAGCGCCGGCGACACCTGTAAATATCACAAGATCTGCTCCAAACTGTTCAATAATAGTTGTTGCGGTTGATGCGGCAGCAACTTTACCCCATCTGGAAAATGTTAATACAATCTCGTGATTATGCAGCATGCCTATTATGTAATTCCTGAGCCCTATTGTTTCCTGCTTAAAAAATTTTATTTTTTCATGAAAAAGCGCAATTTCTTCTTCCATCGCACCCATAATTCCAATTCTCATAATTTATCCATATTTTTTAAGGTAGACTGTTCTGCCATAATGAGACCACTGCACAGTAAACGCCTCCATGCGGGTAATATGAGCTTTCCCATCTGCTATGTTACACTTCTTTGAATTAACCGGTTAATCCTGCAGAAGCCTGCCTTGCCTGTGAAAAAGCTGATATTGCTGCGAAAGTGCTTACTGTGCAGTGGTCTCATAACAAATTAGAAGTGTAGCTGATATCCGGGCAATTTCAACAACGGAGCTCTGTTTGTTTCTTGCAGCAGGTGCTGCACCTTGGTTTTTCTGTAAATCTGTCTTAAGCTTTAGGTTCAGTATAAAGTTGTGATATAATGACCGCATGCATAGCAAAGATTCAAGGTACGTAGAATATTTCTTATCGATTTTTGAAAATCGTTCAAAGGCATATAAGACTGTTCTGCGCATTACATCTGAGTTTGGACTTCTCAATGAGTTTAAAGATTCTTTAAACGTTCTTTGCAGGCAGCTTAAAAGTTCTGCAAATCCTGATGCTGCACTGTTTTATTTTTATGATTTTCTGAGTCATTCAACGGCAAAATCGACAATATTTGAATTAATCAGATCATATGAAAATGCCGGAACTATGCTTTTTGGTATCTTTTCTCAATCAAACACGCTTTCTATAACGCTGATTAAAAATCCTGAGTATTTTTCATGGCTTATGGAGAATGAAACGTTGAGTTCAAATAAAGATTACAGGCAATATAGTCATGAAATTGAAAATCTGCTCAGAAATGCAAAAGATTCCGAACATAAAAAGTATCTTTTAAGACGGTACAGAAAAAGAGAATATCTGAGAATCGGCACAAAAGAGATTATTGAAGCAGTCGATTTTATTACCATTATGAAAGAGCTTTCCGGGCTTGCAAGAGCTTTGATTGCCTCCTCAATAGAAATTGCCTATGATGAACTGAAAAAGACTGTTCCTGGGGCTGACAAAAAGATTTGTGTGATAGCTTTAGGGAAATTAGGCACGAGCGAACTAAATTTTTCTTCCGATATTGATATTATTTTTGTCCATGGAGATGACAAAAAGATTGCATATTACCACAAATTGGCGGTAAAAACGATTTCTATTTTAAGTGATAGAAATTTTGGAGGATTTCTTTATAGAGTTGATATAAGACTGCGGCCGGGCGGCAAAAACGCTCCAATCTCTCTTGGTATTGGCGGATACAAGAGTTATTATATGAGCTTTGGCCAATTATGGGAGCGGATGGCTTTGCTTAAGGCAAAACCGGTAGCCGGCGACATTAAGCTGGGCAGGCAGCTGCTTGACGAAATCTCACCGTTTATTTACAAAAAATCTATTGATTTGAGCTACATTGAAGAAATAAGGCGTCTTTTATTCAAAATAAAGAAATATGTTCACAATGCAGATTCCGAATTTATAGATAAAGAAAAAATTGATGTCAAGAAAGGTACAGGCGGCATAAGAGAAGTTGAGTTTATTGTAAATTATTTTCAATTGATATACAGCGGCGACAAAGATTTGCGCAATATAAGTATGATAAATGCACTGTTAATTTTAAAATCAAAAGGATATCTGCCTGCTGAAAATGTTGATCTACTGTTTGAAGCATATCTGTTTTTGAGAAAGATTGAACATAAGATTCAGCTTCGCAATGAGATGCAAACGCAGAAACTGCCTGAAACGAATAGAGAACTTACGCATTTTGCCAAAAGTCTGCATCTGTCTCTTAACGAATTTATAAAAAAGTATAATTATGTAACGGACAGGGTGCATAATCTGTTTACATCTATATTTATAGAAAGCGGCGACATTCCCGTATTTGGTTTTACCGAAGATCTGGAGGGTGTTTTAAAGGAAAAAGGCATTAAGGATGCGTCGTATTCTGCAAATCTAATTTCGAAAATTGCGCAGAAATGGGCTGCAAAAGGGTTTGATAAGAGCAAAATCAATGCACTGTTCAATTATACATTCAGATTTATTGCCAATGAAGAACTGCTTATGCGGGCGATAAACGGCTTTGATATGGTTAACCCTTCGTATGTATTGACTGTTTACGAAAAACATTCCATATTTAACATTCTTTTGAGGCTGTTTTCAGTTGGGTATGCCGGTATAATTCATAAGAATAAAGCTCTTATGGAAGAGTTTTTCCTTATAGATGAGCCTATAAAAATTACCGAAATAAGCAAAAGCGAAAAGCTGAGACTTGAATTCGCGATAACTTTAAAAATTTTGGCGGGAAATTTCGACTTATCATTATTCGAAATATTATCTGAATTTGCCGATCGATTTATAGATAAAACTATACAGGATTGCGGTGTAAATGAGATTGCAGTTGTGGGATACGGAAAGCTTGGCATAAACGAACTGTTTATAAAAAGCGATCTTGATCTGCTTTTTATATCGCATGATGCAAAAAAACCGACAATTGGTATTCAAATGGTGGTTAAAGAACTGAGAAAATTGTTCGACGTTGATTTGAGACTAAGTCCGTTCGGAAACGAGGCTCCCGTTGCAGTAGATCTTGAATATCTGGATAACTATTTTGAGAAATATGCCCGCACCTGGGAACATCTGGCGATTCAGAAGGTCAGAGTAGTCTATAGCGATTTTTCTCCAAAAAATATCAGAGAGGTGTATAAAAAATATTTAAAAACAGAAATATCCGGCAGAGATATTCTTAATTTGAAAAGAAAAATAGAAAAGACAAGACGCAATGTCATCAATATAAAGAGCTGCGCAGGCGGCCTAATGGATATAGAGTTTATAGCTCAATATCTTTGTATCAAAAACAGATGCGCAGAAATGGGACTGTCTGCTCTGAAGTTGCTTGACAAAATTGCCTGCAGAGGGCTTTTGCGGGTTAAAGAAATTGAAGCTCTCAGAGAAGGTTATCTGTTTTATTCCAAAATAATCAGTATTATCAGAATAACTGAGCAGTGCGGCAGCATAAATTACAAAGATTATGATATATTGAGATTTATGCTGGAAGATAGAGATATAGCAGAAAAAATAAAAAAATATAAAAATCGGATAAGTGTGATATTTGATAAGCTGTTTTTGACTTGACAGCATCATTTAAATTAGTATCATATCAAATAGTTTAAAATGAATTTAAAAGGGGGTAAACATGAAGCTTTCGAGAAGAAAATTTCTAAAGTCAGGGGCTGCAGGCATTGCAATGTTGTCTTTGCCCAGCGTGGCATCGGCTGATGCAGACAAAATAAAAATTGGTGTTATTGATACTTACAGCGGTCCGGCCACTATCTATACATATGGCGCAAGAAACGGTTTTAAGCTCGCCCTCTCTCAAATAGGCTACAATGTTCTGGGGAAAAAGATCGAAGTGCTTTACAGAAATTCGAGATACAGACCGAATATTGCACTTAAAATGGCCAAAGAGCTTGTGTTGAGCGAAAAGGTTGATTTTCTTGTCGGTACAATAAGCAGCGCTGCGGCGTTGGCAGTAAGCGCGTACGCAAAAAGCGTTAAAATTCCATTTTTTGATTGGATTGCGATGAGCGGCAAAATCTCAGGGGCAGATGGACACAGATATGTGTTTCAGATAGAAGTGAATACGGATATGAGTGGAAAAGCTATGGCGCTTGCCGCAGCCAAGGAAAAATATAAACGTTATTATATAATAGGATCCGATTATGAATATGGTCATGCAATTGCAGAAAGCTTTGAAAAAAATCTGACAGGTCTCAGGAAAGATGTGGAAATTATAGGAAAATCATGGTTCAGGGTGGGAGAGCCTGATTTCGGACCGTATATAAACGCCATTTTAATAAAAAAACCGGATGCCGTATATGCCGCAACAGGCGGCAGAGATATGGTGCCGTTCCTGAAATATGTGAATTTTACCGGATTAGCCAAAAAGACTGCGATATTCGATTATACGGCCACTGATACGGCGACTACAGAAGCGCTTGGCGACTCGATGCCTGACGGAATATACGGAGGATCTCCATACTACTTTTATTATCCAAAAACAAATCAGAACAAAATGTTTGTTCAGTCGTACAAGGAGCAGTTTAAAAAATGGCCGGTTTTTACCTCTCCCAACGGATATATTACCGGCAACTTGCTGATTAAGGCAATAAAATTAGTGGGAGCCGTAGACAAAGAGAGAATAATTAATGCACTTGAAGGCATGAGTATCTCCTCGCCTGTAGGTAAAGTGTATGTGAGAGCCTATGATCATCAGCTTATTGCGCCGGTTTATGTGGGAAGAACCAAGAAAACCGGTAAATATCCGTTTGCAACAGCAGCAGATATAGTGACGATTCCGGGTGATGAACTCAAAATTCCCATAAGTGAAGTAAAGAGAGAACGAGGATTGTGATTAAATAAACCAATATGGATTTATCAATCGTCGCATCCTATCTTTTGATAGGAATAAGCAGAGGCATGTTCTATTTCGTATTAGCGGCAGGTCTCACTCTAATTTTGGGTGTTTTGAAAATTATAAATTTTGCACATGGTTCTTTGTATATGCTCGGTGCATTTTTTATGTACACATTCATTGGAATTGCAGGACAGGGAACCGGAGCATTCTTTTTGTCGGCCGTGATGGCGGCTATAACTGTAGGTTTTATATCTTTCATAATAGAGCAGATGCTGCTGAAACATCTATACGGAAAGGAACATCTCATGCAGATGCTGCTTACATACTCTCTTGTTCTCATATTCGGAGACTCCGTAGAAATGATATGGGGAACAGATTATTACACTGTCGCCATGCCGAAACTGCTGAGCGGATCATATCATATTTTTGGAACTTATATATCAAAGTTTTACCTGCTGTTTCTTATATCCGGACTTCTCACCGTGGTTCTTTTATGGTTGTATATGTACAAAACAAAATTGGGCAAGATTGCCAGAGCGGTGGCGACAAATCGGTCGATGGTGGAAGCACTTGGCATTAATGCCGATGCTACATTTATGTATGCATTTGTTATAGGGGGAGTGCTCGCCGGACTGGGAGGCGCAATAGCAAGTCCGGCTGTAAACATAACGTCTCAAATGGGAGATTCGATCATAATCAAAGTTTTTCTGGTCGTGATAGTGGGAGGCTTGGGTAATATTTGGGGATCACTTATAGCTGCCATTATTTTTGGCATTTCTGAATCCTTTGGCGTATTGATTTTTCCACGATTCGAAATTGCTTTTCCTTTTGCTATAGCTGCTATCGTTTTGATACTCAAACCGAGAGGCATTCTCAGTAAATAATGAAATTCAACAGAAAAGTTTATATATTGTTGATACTAATAGCGGCAGCTTTGACCGCACCATTGGTTTTGGATTCCTATTCGATTCTGGTTTTATCGGAAATATTTGTTACCGCCCTTTTTGCTCTTAGCTTGAATCTTGTGCTGGGCTACGGAGGCATGCTTCAATTTCACCAGGCCGTTTTTCTGGGCGTGTCTGCGTACAGCTATTCCCTTTTTGTTCTTCATAGCGGTTCGTTTATTATTGGAATAGTTTTAGGTCCTGCAGTTGCCGTAATATTTGGTACGGTAATGGGAGTTTTTCTTGTAAGATTATCGGGAATCTATTTTGGAATGTTGACTATCGCGCTTGGTCAGCTTGTCTGGGCGGTTGTATTTAAATGGTACAGTTTCACCGGAGGCGGAAACGGAATACCCTCGGTGCCTCTTCCCGGTTTTTTGTCAACATCCACCGAGCGCTACGAAGCAACGCTTATAATCTTTTTGATTTCAGCCTTTGCATTATATAAAATTGTAAACTCTCCTTTCGGATTGCTCCTCAAAGCAACGGGTCAAAACAATACAAGAGCGGAATCTATCAGCGTCAATACAAAGGTTGTAAGGTTGACAGGTATTGTTTTGAGTTCATTTTTTGCAGGCATCAGCGGTATATCCTATGTCATATATTCTCAGTCCGTTTCTCCGGATATCCTATACTGGAAAAACTCGGCCGAGATACTGGTTGCATGTCTGGTAGGCGGCATATATACATTTGCCGGGCCTATTGTCGGTTCTGCCGTGATAATTTTGATAACCACGATAGCGAGCCAATATATGGAATACATTGCATTTGTTTTGGGCATAATATTGCTTGTCAGTGTTTTGTTTATGCCTGATGGAATTGTAGGATTTATAAAAAAAAGAATCGGAGACGGTATTGCTGCAAATAAAAGATATCAGTAAAAGTTTTGAAAAATTTTTAGCTCTTTCCAATCTTAGTTTCGACGTTCCGGAAGGTAAGATAACAGCTCTTATAGGACCGAATGGAGCAGGAAAATCTACACTTTTTAATATAATTTCAGGACATTTAAGACCCGAGAAAGGAAAAATCGTTCTGAAAAATAAAGATATTACCGGACTGTCTCCTCATATAATATCATCGTTGGGCATCGGAAGAACATTTCAAATACCAAGCTTGTTTCCAAAACTTACTGTTAAAGAAAATATTATGGCGGCATATATTGTGCGAAACGGAAAAACCTTTAAATTTTTTGGAATAGATAGAAAGTCGGAAATGGCAGCCGATTCAATCATTGATAAAATGAATCTGTCTGAAGTTTCAAATACGCCTGTCACATCTTGTTCTTACGGTGTTGGGAAGGAACTTGAGATTGCAATGGCTATGGCAACCAATCCGAAGCTGCTTTTAATGGACGAACCTACCGCGGGCATTCCCAAGACAGAGGTTGGTAATATTATAGAAAAAATAAAACTTTTATGCGAATTGGAACATATAACGGTTTTTTTTACCGAACATGATATATCGTTTGTTTTGAGTATTGCGTCGAAAATAGTAGTGCTGAATCAAGGAGAACTTATATTTGAGGGTGTTCCGAAAGAGGCTATGGAAAGCAGCGATGTAAAAGAAATCTATCTGGGAAAAGATGCTTAGCGTTAAAGAGATAGATGTATGTTACGGTAAGGCTCAGGCACTGTTTAATGTCAGTATCCATGTTAAAAAAGAGGAGACTGTTCTTCTGCTTGGAAGAAACGGTGTTGGCAAATCTACATTGCTCAAGTCTATTATAGGACTTTTGCCTCCGGCAAAGGGCAGCATCTTTTTCAACGGACAACGAATCTCTGGAAAAAAGGTGTATAGGATTGCTAATGACGGAATAGCCTATGTTCCTCAGGAACGAGAGATCTTTTCCGATCTTACCGTAGAGGACAATCTTGCTATAGCGGAACACAAGACACAAGATGGAAGATGGAGCATAGATAAAGTATATCAACTCTTTGAGCCGCTGAAGAAAATGAGAAAACGTTTGGGCGGAAATCTTTCGGGAGGCGAGCAGCAGATGCTTTCAATTGGAAGAGCATTAATGACAAATCCTACATTTATTATGTTGGATGAACCGACTGAAGGTCTTGCGCCCTTAATAGTCAAAATGCTTGAAGAACAGATAAACAGACTTAAAGAATCGGGAATAGGCATTCTTCTCGCAGAACAGAATCTATCTTCAGCTCTTAAAATAGGAGATAGGGTGTATTTGATGGAGAAAGGCTCAATTTGCTATGAGAGCAGCACCAAAGATCTTATGAAAAACAGAGATATTTTAAACAGATATCTTGGAATCGGATGAAATTTATAAAAGAAAGAATAATGAAATATTCGGTTGAAAAGAACGGATTAAATGGTATATATATAATATGATCAAAGGGTTTACAATTATCTTTGTATTACTTTTTATCGGAGATGCCGTAAGTGATCTTCTGAATATTCCTATACCGGGAAATGTGATAGGTATGGTTCTTATGACAATTGCTCTTAAATATAAAATTATAAAATTGAAGGATGTCAAGCCTGTGTCTGATGTGTTGGTCAAAAATCTTGCATTTTTATTTATTCCTCCAGGTGTCGGGGTTATTGTCTATTTTAATCTTATAAAAAGTGAGTTTATTCCGATAGTTACGGCATGGGTTTTTAGTACTCTTTTGGTATTTGCGTTTGTCGGCAAGATTCAGGATAGATTAAGCAAAAGAGCATGAAAGAGATAATTGGCAATCCGATTTTTTCTATTGCATTGACATTTTTAATATACTTTATTGCCCAGGCAATTTACAGTAAATATGATTTTATGCTGTTGAATCCGATATTGGTTTCCATAGTTGCAATAATAATTATACTCAAAGTGACAGATATCAATTTTCATACATACAACAAAGGCGGCAAATTCATCAGTTTTTTTCTGGGTCCGGCGGTCATAGCGCTCGGAGTTCCTCTCTATCTGCGTTTTAAGGAGATAAAAGAAAGGGGAGGTCTGTCTATAATAGTATCTACTATAATCGGAAGCGTTGTGGGTATCTTATCTGCAGCATTAACGGCAAAATTGCTTGGAGCTTCAAAAGAGGTGGTGGCTTCTATTGCACCCAAATCTGTTACTACTCCGATTGCGATGGGTATAACTGAAAAGATAGGCGGTATACCATCGCTTACCGCTGCAATAGTTGTTGCTACCGGTGTTTTGGGCGCCGTAATAGGACCTGCTTTCTTAAAACTTATCGGAGTAAAAAGTAAAGTGGCATTCGGTCTTGCTATGGGCAGCGCATCTCACGGAATAGGCACTGCCAGAGCTTTTCAGGAGGGAGAGCTGGAGGGAGCGGTTAGTTCCCTTGCAATCGGCTTAAACGGTATAGCAACGGCAATTATTACCCCCATTATATTTTACCTTATCTATAAATTATAACTTACCTCACGCACTAAACGAATTTTCTGCAAAACCTGAATATGTCAGATGCAAAAAGGGCAGATTTTAGCTTCACGCTGTCTTATTGCCGCTCCTGTTGAAATTGTTCTATATATAATATTCATTATGCATTGACCTCTTTTTTAATTCATAAAGGTCGATAGATTTTAGTGCATCGGTAATTGAGGATTCCAGACTTTTGTAAACATACGCTGTTTTGTAGTTTAAATTTTCAAAAGCTATCTTACCCTCAAGCGCATTAAAGAGCTGCAGAGCGGTGATTTTAGAAGGATCAATTTTCAGCATATAGCCGCCGCCCAAACCCGCCTTGGATTCAATTATATCTGAATTTTTTAATAATTTCATTACTATTTCAAGGTATTTATACGGTATATTTTCATTATTTGCAATCTCTTTTTTTGATATTGCTTTGACTTTGTAATACGATGTCAAATATAGAGCTGCAATAAGTCCGAACTCAAACCGTTTTGATATTCTCATGAAGTTTAATTGTAGCAACAAACATTCAATTGGCAAATTTGCAAACAAAATGGCAATCTGATAATATCTTTGCCATATGATAGAGAAAATTACAATGGCGCTTTATAATACTCTCATACTGTTTTTCTCACCCTTTATTTTAGCTGTATTTTTTATTAAACAGATGAAACATCACAAGAATCCGCTCGTTCATTTTGGTATAGGGATGAGTGTTGCGAATTCAGAGGATAAACCTGTTTGGATTCATGCAGTATCGGTTGGAGAGGTTCATCTGTTGAAAACATTGGTTGGCCGTCTCCTGAAAGATAACAACAGAGTTGTCATTTCGACCGTAACAAAAACAGGGAACGACGCCGCAAAACGACTGTTTGGAGATTCTGTCGATCTTATATATTTTCCTATAGATTATGCAATGGTTGTGAGACGCTATATCAACCGTATAAACCCAAAACTGATTTTGCTTGTCGAAACAGAAATATGGCCGAATTTCTTATGCCAGGCTTACTCGAAAAAGATTCCGATTGTACTGATAAACGGACGAATATCTATCAGATCGTCAGATTGGTACAGGCGTTTTAAATTTTTTTTCAAACCGCTTATCAGCAAGATTGATCTTATATGTGTTCAAAATGAAGATGAGAAAAGTCGTTTCGCCGAATATGGGGACAGCGCAAAAATCCAGGTGACAGGGAACATAAAATATTCAAATATAATAAGATCTGAATGTAGAATAGATAAACCTGAAAACAAAACGATTTTGATTGCGGGCAGTACACATAATAATGAAGAAGAAATAATTTTTAGGATCTACAAAAAACTGAACAAATGCAGTAATCTGTTTTTGATTGTTGCTCCGCGTCATGTGGACAGAGTAAAAGAAGTCATCAATATGGCAAAAAGTTTTGATATGCGGCCTGAGCTTTTGTCATGCTTTTCAACTTACGGCTTTTGCGACATGCTTATTGTTGATACGATAGGAGATCTTTCGTCGCTTTACGGCGTTGCCGATATAGCCTTCGTGGGAGGAAGCATGGTAAAAACAGGAGGGCACAATCCGCTGGAGGCTTGTCTTTATTCGGTTCCGGTCATAATGGGACACAGCTATTTTAATTTTAATGAAATTGTCGGTGAACTTAAGGACAGCAATGCAATAATGATAGCAGCCGATGAAACCGATCTGGCTGGTAAATTTAGTGAACTTATAGAAGATTGTGATAAAAGAAAAGCTGTAGGAGAAGCCGGATTCAAGGTTTTATGCCGCCACCTTGACAATCTTGAAAAAACCGTTAACTTGATAGCGGATTATCTATGAATAAATATATAAAATCCGGTCCTTTGTTTTTCTTTTTGCCCATAGCTGTTATGCCGAATTTTGTAATAGAATTTGTCGGTTCGGCAATCGGAACGTTTTTCTACCTATTGATAGGAAAAAGAAGGAGAACGGCGATTCTAAATGCATGTTTCATAACTCGCAATCGATTGAATAAAAAGTCAGCCAAAAAGATAGCAAAAAAAAGTTTCGAAAATTTCGTTATCAACATCCTTTATAATATAAAATTTTATTTTCATTCGGATAATTATCTAAGGAGGTATGTAACAATTGAAAACAGCAGACACAAGCTTGCAAATCTTGATGGAGGAATTGCGCTTTTTGCGCATTTGGGAAATTGGGAGCTGATTCCGCTGATTATTCGTCTTATAAATGTAAAAGGAGCGGCAGTTTACAGACCGATGGACAACGATTTTATCGATAGAATTGTAAAAACTATAAGAAAAAGAGGAAAAATTGCTCTAATACCAAAACGCGGAGCCGTATCGAAATCGATAGAACTGCTGAAAGAAGGTTTCTTTGTGGGCATAGATGGGGATCAAAATGTAGCAAAAAAGGAGGGGATAGAGGTTGATTTTCTTGGTGTCAAAGCGTATACACCTAAATTGCCTTCTATTCTTGCAATTAGAGGCCGAAAAAAGATCTATCCTATATTTCTAATATCTGAAGGAAACGGGAGATATAGATTTATAGTGGAAAAGGAAATCAGTGCGCCGGAAAATGTCGGTAATAGTCAGGCAATGAAAATTGTTACCGAAAGGATTAATCGGGTGGTAGGAAAATATGTTACGCGCTATCCCGATCAGTGGCTTTTGATGCATAGGCGGTGGAAAAATAGGGAAGATGAGTTAAAGAATGTCGTTGAAGATGCGGCAAGCGGAAAAAAATAAATGAAAATTTCTTTACGGCTAATTAAATATATGAGACCGTACCTTGGAAGAATTATGCTGAGTATGATTGCTATGGCGGGTGTCGGTTTGATGACGGGTGCATCTGCATGGTTAATTAAGCCGGCCATGGACAAGATCTTTATAGCCAAAGATGAAACAATGATCTATTTGATACCGATTGCCATTATAACGGTTTTTGTTCTTAAAGGGATATTCAGATATTCTCAGGGATATTTGATGAAATATACCGAAGAACATGTAGTGATGAAAATAAGAGAGGAACTTGTAGAACATCTGCACAAGCTGCCTATGTCATTTTCTGAGAAATGGAAGACCGGTGAATTGATGAGCAGAGTTACAAATGATATAAACAAGCTTCAAAGCTCTATTTCAACATTTGCGACACTTGTTCTTCAAATCTTTAATATTGTTGCACTGATTGCGGTGGTGATTCTGCAGAACTGGAAACTCGGTATTATTGCAACTGTAGTTTTGCCTATAGCTGTTATTCCAATTGTCCATTTTGGAAAAAAACTCAGACGAGTGGGAAGAAAAACGCAGGAATCAGTTGCGGACATGATGAATATTCTGCAGGAGGAGATAAGCGGCATTAAAACCATTCAGGCGTTTCTTAAAGAAAAAACAATGCTTGAGCGGTTTAAGCGAATCAATAGGCGATATTATGATGTTACAATGAAGGCTGCCAGATCGTCCTTGATATCATCTCCCATTACCGAAGCGATAGGGGCCGTCGGTCTGGCTATTGTAATCTGGATGGGTGGAAAAGAGGTTATAAACGGAACAATGACACCAGGAGCATTTTCCTCATTTATAGCTGCAAGCATGATGCTGTATGATCCGGCTAAGCGTCTTACCAATGCAAATAACAGCATTCAGCAGGGACTTGCTGCCGCCGAAAGAGTATTTTTTATTATGGATATAAAGCCTGAAATAGAAGATAGAGCAAATTCCATAACCTTGGAGAACAACCCCGAATTGATCGAGTTCAGCCATGCTTATATGAAATATAATACGGAAGAACATTACGTACTGAAAAATATCAGCTTTAGTGTTAAAAAGGGACAAAAGGTAGCGATAGTCGGACCTACCGGAGCAGGAAAAACCAGCATGGCGGATCTTATGCTGCGTTTCTATGATCCTGAAAAGGGCAGCATACTTTTTGATCATAAAGATATCAGAAATTTTACCCTTGAGAGCTTAAGGGATAAGATCTCTATAGTCACACAGGATATATTTCTTTTTAACGATACTATAGCAAACAATATATCATTCGGTAACAATGAGATAACATTTGAGGCAATAAAACAGGTCGCTCTTGCGGCTTATGCAGACAGATTTATAGAAAGATTGCCCGAAAAATATAACACACTTATCGGAGATAGAGGTACGAGATTGTCGGGAGGAGAACGTCAGAGAATTTCGATTGCCAGAGCGATACTGAAAAATTCACCCATACTGATACTTGATGAAGCCACAAGCGCACTTGATTCAATGGCTGAGGAGATTGTTCAGCGAGCAATTGATAATTTAATGAAAAATAGAACGGTTTTCATTATAGCCCACAGACTTTCTACTATAAGAAATGCAGATTTTATAGTAGTTTTGAATAACGGAGAAATTGAGGCTATCGGTAATCACAATGCCCTTTTAGAGAGAAGCGTTCTTTATAGGCGGCTCCATGAACTTCAGGTAAATGCCAAAAATTCTTGTTAGGCTTCCGAACTGGATAGGCGATACTGTTATGGCACTGCCTGCGATAAATAACATTGCGTTGCATTACAAAAATGACAGGATAGCGCTTTTGTCCAGAAAATCTGTTTTGGAGCTCTTCAAAGAGGATGAGCGATTTTATAAACTTTATTGTATAGGCAACGGTAAATTACAAACTATAATTGATATATCGAGTATTTTGAGACAGGAGAAATTTGATACGGCAATTTTGCTGCAAAATGCCATTGGTGCGGCAATTATCGCCAAAATGTCGAAGATTCCGGAAAGAATTGGATATAAAACGGATTTCAGAAGACTTCTTTTAACGAAACCGATCAATTTGCCCGAGAAACCGACTACGCAGGATAGATATTTTTTGAATATGTTAAAAGGAGCAGGAATAGATTCTTTATATAGGGATTCCTATCCGTTGCTCAGCATTACGGAAAAAGAGATGATATGGGCAAAAAAGGTACTCGAGAAATTGGGTAGACCTATTATACTGTTTTTTCCTGGGGCAGCGTATGGTCAGGCAAAACGATGGCCTTGGAAAAATTTTACGGTATTGGCAGAGCTTTTGTATAAAAACATAGGCGGTACGATAATATTGATCGGATCAGATATAGAGAAAGAGATTGGAACTGCCATAGAAACCGCTGCAAATGTAAAAAATCAGATTGGAAAGACAACATTGAGGGAAACTATGGCATTGCTGTCAAATTCTGATCTTCTTGTCACAAATGATTCGGGACCTATGCATATAGCGGCTGCTCTCGGTACCCCTCTGATTGGAATATACGGATCAACGGATCCGGAAAGGACTCCTCCTGTTGGAAACGGCAAAAAGGCTATAATATATAAAAACGTTTCCTGTTCGCCTTGTTTTCTAAGAACCTGTCCTACAGATCTCAAATGTATGAAGCAGATTGAACCGTCAGAAGTCTTTGAGACCGCAAAAAAACTTCTTTTTTAGATGAAAATTCTTTTTGTAAAATTAAGTTCATTGGGAGATATTGTTCAGTCTATGTCTCTTATAGATCTGGCGCATAAAAAGGGCATTACAGTGGATTGGCTGGTAGAAGAACGGAACAGCGGCATTCTTGAAAATCACCCTCACATCAACAAACTTATCCCGGTTTGCAGGTTGAAAATTTCAAATATATTGAAAATCAGAAAGACAATCAAGCGGTTGAGAGAAGAACAATATGATGCGGTAATAGATCTCCAGGGACTGTTAAAAAGTGCGTTATGGACTTTTTTTGTGAAGTCAAACAGAAAAATTGGACAAAAAAATTGCCGCGAGGGATTGGCGAGATATGTTTTGACCGATGCGTTAAACTTTGACGGACCGGCAATAGAGCGTTATTTTTATCTGTTTGTAAATGGGATTTTGAATAAAACACCCGAATATATAACTGAAAAAATTACGGTAAATCTTGCTGAGTCTGAAAAAGAATCAATAGACAGGCTTATAGACCAAGACTATATGGTTCTTGCGCCTTCATCAAGATGGGGCAGCAAGCTTTGGCCTGTCGAATACTGGAAGAAGTTGATAAGGCTTTTATCTGCGTCTCAAATAAAGATATTTATAGTAGGCACGAAAGAGGACCAAAAGATGGCAAAGGCGATCGCGAAGGATACAGAAGCAATAGATCTCAGCGGAAAAACTACCCATAGACAGCTATTCTATCTGTTCGATAATTCAAAACTTGCAATAACGATTGATTCCGGAGCAATGCATCTGGCAGCGGCAAGCAGGACGAAACTTATTACACTTTTCGGTGCAACGGACCCTGAACTAACAGGACCGATAGATAAATCAGGCGTTATACGTTCAAATATTTCATGCAGCCCATGTTTGATAAGAAAATGTCCTGTAAACAACAAATGTATGCGGCTTATTACTCCTGAATCGGTATTTGAGAAAGCAGAGGACTATTTATGTTCTTGATTAAATTGTTTGTAAAAATAAGTGCACGGAGCATTGCTATTCTCGACTCATAAGATACATTTGTCTGTTTCTGCTTGACAAAAAGAAAAATTTATAATAGCCTGCTTTTATCAGGTTCAAAGGAAGTCCGGTGAGAATCCGGCGCAGCTCCCGCTGCTGTATGGCAGACGAACCCCTATAACACCACTGGAATTTCCGGGAAGGCAGGGAAGTAGAATGAAGCCAAGCCAGAAGACTTACCTGATAAACTTTTATGACGGGAGGTCAGTATGGTTTTTCCAGGTTTTAGTTAATTCTTTATCTGTTTTCCATCAATTATGAGATTATTGCACAATAAACAAATTTGCAGCTTTTTATGAGATATAGACAAGGCAAACCTTTGTTTAATTAACAGGGTAGTACCTCAAATTTTAATTTCTAAATCTCACCCTTTTTTTTGACTTCTGTGAATCTGCTTATTGTGCAATAGTCTCATAATATAGTTATTTCTGTCAAATTAATGTTAAATGGAGGTGCCGACAGATGTTCAAACGGATCAAAAAAAGAGATGGACGTATTGTTCTTTTTGATGTTTCGAAAGTAACCGATGCCATAGCCAAAGCCGGCATTGCAACAGGTGAGTTCGGAAAAAAAGAAGCTGAAAAATTAGCTTTACGGGTAATTAATCTAGCTCTATCCATTACAAAAAACAGAACGCCTACCGTAGAGGGAATACAGGATATTGTTGAGGAAGTGCTGATTAGCTCGCCTTACCGGAGAACCGCAAAAGCTTATATCGTTTACAGGGATCAGCATAAAAAGATAAGAGAGATAGTTGAAAAATCCGATGTTGATTTGATTGATAAATATTTGCAGAAATTAGATTGGAAGGTAAACGAAAATAGTAATATGAGCTTTTCTCTTCAAGGACTCAACAACTACGTCTCATCCTATATAAGCAAGGTGTACTGGTTAAATAAAATCTATCCGAATGAGATAAGAAAAGCGCATACGGAAGGCGATTTTCACATACATGATCTTAATCTGCTTTCTGTGTATTGCGTTGGATGGGACTTGCAGGATTTGCTTATCAAGGGGTTCAGGGGTGCTTCAGGCAAAGTAGCAAGCAATCCGGCAAAGCATTTCAGAACTGCTCTCGGCCAGATAGTGAACTTCTTTTTTACGCTTCAAGGTGAGGCAGCCGGAGCCCAGGCATTTTCCAACTTCGATACGCTTTTGGCGCCGTTTATAGCACATGATGGGTTAAGTTATGGTGAAATTAAGCAGGCACTGCA
>JAADFJ010000068.1 GCA_013152955.1 Campylobacterota bacterium | reverse complement strand
GAAAAATGCACTCTTGCCGCTACTTCCGGTACAATTCCCCCATACTTGTTGTGTATTGAGTCCTGAGAATTGATTATATTTGACGCAACCCCATCTTTTGTGATTACAGCAGCAGAGGTATCATCGCATGATGTGTCAATGGCAAGAATATTCATTTAATTTGATTGTCAATAACTGTTTTAACTTCAACAAAATCAACCAGCTTGGAGAGAGCGTTTCTGGTTTGCGCAAGAGCCATTTCAGTTAAAGGTCGATCGTGACCTATAGCAATCGCTATTTTATGAAGTTTTGCATAATCGGCAGCCTTAAACAACTGTTTTTCTATATATTTAACATTTTTTACATTGTCAAGAAAAATATTTCGTCTTGCAAACCTGATTCCATCTGTTTCAGCCAGCCTCCATCCTATAGTCTTTGATGTAGTTTCACTATCCAAAAAAAATAGATTGTGTTCCTTTAAAACCGAGAGAAAAGCTTCCATTTTATTTTTGTTTTGAACGAAGGCAGAGCCCATATGATTGTTGACTCCGATTGCATCCGGAAGCTTCTTAATTGCCTCCTCGGTCAGTTGTCTAATTTTATCATTACTCATATCAATCAGCAATGCATTTTTTCCAGGATTTATTCCCGGATAGTCATCAGGCTGCATAGGCATATGGATAAGGTAGTTAGTCAAGATTTGCCTTTTCTAAAATATTCACACTCTGCCTATAGCGAGTTGCATTCGGAAGTACGGCATATGTAAGAGGCAAATCAAGCGATATGAACGATTTCAAGATTTTGTTATCATAGCCGACATCATCAATAACTATAGCAAGTTTAGGCAGATTGGCATGAACATTGCCCGGTTTAGTAATTTCAGACGGTTTTACGATTTTAGGCGGACTTATTACAATAGCCGGTTTGCCCGCCTTAGTTTCGACACTTATTTTCTCTGTATGTTCAGGCCGCGTCAGAAATAAAAGTGCTGCAGCTATCAAAGCTATGGCAAAAACTACTATAAGTCCTGCCGATAACAGCCTCTTTTTACTTTGCCTTTTCTTTTGCATCTATCCCTTTTGCAATTCTCAATCCTATCAACAGATCCACAGCTCTCTCAAGCTGGTAATCTGTCATCAGTCTCTTTTTCTGCTTCAAAGTTTTGCTGTTATTGATCTTCTGGCTTGCCGCAAAATGATGAGGAAGATCAACTTCTCTGATACGAGTCAACGCACTGTTTTTCTTCGCCAGAACAAGTTTATCAGGAACGCTAATATCCGGTGTTATGCCTACAGCCTGAATTGATTTTCCGTTTGGAGTATAATATTTAGCTGTTGTCAGTTTTAATGCTCCACCGTTATCGAGAGGAATCAATGTTTGAACGGAACCTTTCCCGAAGCTTTTTTGACCCATTATAATTGCCCGCTTATTATCCTTCAGCGCTCCCGTAACAATCTCGGCCGCGCTTGCCGAACCTCCGTTTATGAGCACAACCATATTCCCTGTCGGTTCATTTCCGTCATCGTGAGCTATAAATCTGGTTGTATCGACTTTTTTTCTCCCTCTTATGCTTACAATTGTTCCTTTTGTCAAAAATGCGTCCGAAACACTCACGGCTTGACTCAGCAGTCCTCCGGGGTTATTTCTTAAATCCAGGATAAGATCAATGGCTCCCTTTTTTTTGAGTGCCTTAATAGCTCTTTTTACATTTCTACCGGTATTTTCCTGAAATTGTAAAATTTTTATATATCCTATTTTATCTTTCAGCATCTTATGTTTGACACTTTTTACATGAATTATCTCTCTTGTTATTGTAACTACAATAGGTTTATGTTTTCCTTTTCTCAAAATCGAAATCGTTACCTTTGTTCCGGGTTTCCCCCTCAAAAGAGAAACGGCTTTATTGAGACTCATTCCGGGAGTATTTTTCCCGTCTATTCTGATTATTTTATCGTTAGCTTTTATACCTGCTCTGGCTGCAGGAGTATCCTCTATCGGCGAGACAACCGTTAAAATACCGTCTTTCAACGTCACGGTCATTCCCAAACCTCCAAATTCTCCTGTTGTAATGGTTTGGAATTCCTTATACTCTTTGGAAGTAAAATAAGCACTATGAGGGTCAAGTGTGCCCACCATTCCTCTAATAGCACCTGTAATTAGCTTTTGAGAATCAACCTTTTCAACATAATCCGCCTTTATTATCGACAGAACATTCGTAAACGTTCTGAGCCCTCCGTAATATTGATCGGAACCGCCAGCCCTCAGCAAGGATGTTCCCGCCGTTATCACGAACGCAATCAACAAAACCGCTACAATAACCTTTCTTTTCATTTAATGCCGCCTCCTTATCCAGATACTGGGGTTAACCGCCTTGTCTTTATATCTTATACCAAAATAGATTGGTTTAACTCCAGCAGTTCCGATAATATTTTTTGTTCCTACTATTTTTCCTTTTTTAGTTTTTATCTTGTTAAGTCTGCCGTATATGGTGAAAAAATCACCCCTGTGCCGTATTATAACCGTTTTCCCGTATCCTAACAGATAACCGGCATAAACTACTTTCCCTTTTGCCGAAGCCCTGATATACGAGTTTGCTTTTGCGGCAATTTCAATACCGGTATGTCTAATATAAACATTATAGTCTCTGTCTTTGTAAATTCCAAATCTTTTTTCAATTCTGCCTTTAACGGGAAGAGCAAGCATTCCTTTATATTTCAGAAACGGATTCTTCCTGCTTATTCTGATACCGGGTATCCTTCTCATTTTTTCGGTTTTTACGGGACGTCTTTTTCTGACAAGCTGTTTTAAAATCTTTTCCAGATAGTTTTTCTTTCTTATCAAAGCCTTCTTTTTTATTAGAAGCCGATTTTTATTGTGCATCTCTGCCAAAGCAAGTCTTTTTCTTTTCTCAGCCAATCGGCGCTCTTTGCGCATCTCTTTTTCTATTTTCAGTTTTATCGTCTCAACGGATTTTTTGCGCCTTTTAAGACGAATAAGATACTTCTCTTTCCCTTTTTCAGCTTGTTCCAGTTTTTTTACAATACTACTTTTGTATAAAAAATAGAGAGCCGTAAGATTTTCGATGATGAGATCCTCCGACGATGATTTTCCGTCTATAAAATGCTCATATATTTTTTGTATGCTTTTTTTTGTTTGGCTATCGGCCTTTTGCTTCAATTTTTTAATAAGGATCTTATCGGAAATTATCCTGCTTATCGTCAAATCAAGATTTTTTGAATCTTTTGCTCCCCTTTTTACTTTCTGTTTCGACAGCATAATTTTTCTATTTAAATATTTCAAGTCATGCTTTAGCCGAGCGATTTTCCTGCTTTTGTACTTTATCTGCTGTTCTGTTGCAGATATATCCTTTTTTATCGTCCTCAGCTGAGTCGTATTTGCAGGTAAACTTACTGCGGCCATAAGCAGCAGTGAAAGTATCATTTCAAGCTTCCCCACGATGCCGCGGTCAACACCATTATATTAATGATAAAAATTCCGATAATACCGACCGCAAACAGTCGTATATCCGTGCTGTTGACAGCAGATAAGACAAAAAGCAGTAAAAATGCAATAATTTGGCCAAACACACTCGCCGCTACCGCTATCTGACCAAAAAACAACAATCCAATCAGATTAACAAATCGCTTCTGTATTCCCAAATTCCAGAGAAAAATCGAAAACTTCCGCGATTCATGCATAAATATTCTTCTGATTACATAACCAAATAAAAGATTACCTATCGCAAACAGAATTATCGCACCCAATAAAATAAAGCGAAAATCGACTAAATTTTTAAAAGCTGTCTTTATTTTCTGTCGGTTAAAACCTATTGTTGCATTATAATTTGTCAGCAGGCTCCTCAACTTAACAATACGTTCCAATGTAAAATCGCTTTGGCTGTTGCTTGCTACTATTATATACGGAACCAAGTCGAGGTATCCCTTATCAACTGTTTTCTGCATCTGCCTGGGCAGCAGTTTTATCGCATCGTTCGGTTTAATTATTTTTTGTTTTCCACCCAATTTACTTTTGATAAGATTTGCAATTTTACCAAGATTATTTGGTTGTTGAACAAATATAGTCAGTTTAATATTTTTGACCTGCTCCGTATAATGCCGATTCAAATTATACGCATAGGCAAAAAACAGGGTTTCAGCAACAGTAATAAACATAATAAGTAAAATTCCTACAATCCATGTGATTTTACTGAGCCTTCTTACGACGGATATCAGATCGTTCACCTGATACGAACCTCTATTGCC
>JAADFJ010000067.1 GCA_013152955.1 Campylobacterota bacterium | reverse complement strand
CATCATCTCCGGTGTAGAGCAGAAAGTTTGTCTGTTTATCTGGTTTGTTTTTCATTGCACGATCCTTCCCGTGGGCTTACTGATCGGGACAATGGAAGGGGCATAGATGTATTGGTAGCCCTGTTTTTCAAGGAGTTCGATGGCAAATTTTTCGATTTCATATTCGGTGATTTTAGTCATTGAAAACCTTCATAAACCGTGAAATTCTTCGAGTTTTATAATTCCCCCAAGGCATCATTCTTTTTTGTGGCCAGCTAACATACAAGAAACGTTTAGCACGGGTAAAAGCAACATACAGATTGTTTTTTTCCTGTGTCATCTCAATGCCCCCGCTTCGCACGGCTCGATAATCAGGAAAAGTCTCATCATCCATGCCAATAACAAAGACAATATCAAACTCCTGACCTTTCATCGTGTGTACTGTACTTAATGTGATGCCAGCATGTTGTGATAATGGATGGGTTTGCCCCAAAGCCATAGCATTTTTAAATTGATGCAATGACTTGCTATCTGTCTTCTTAGCATAATTATGCCAGTGTTTAAGCAAGTCATTAATATCATTGAAGATCATATATTTTTCGTTTTCATCTTCAACACTCAGATTATCCTTGAACTTTTCCAATACCTGTTTTAGGTTACTTCCGTCATCACTTAATTCTATGACCAGTGTAATGAAATTTTTATTCAACTCATCCGATACCTGTGAAACTACATCTTCCAAGTTCATATTTTCGGTTGTTTCTATTTTTAGACGATTTAACAATCGCTGCTTATGCAAGCTGTCTTGAGGATTTAACCTTACTTTTAACGCAAGATCGAATATTTTCATTAAATCAGATTCAAACTGAATCACACCCGGTGTCATTTTGTAATAAAATGGTAAATTAACCTCTTTTAATTGAATTTCTAGCGAGTTAAAGATATATTTATTTCTTGCAAGCACTGCTATCTTTTCACAGATAATTTCACCTTCAATATCACCGTGCGTCTTTAAGGCAATTAATTCCTTTATTTTATCAACAACCCACCGAGCTTCCGCCTCTTCATCGTTTAATTGATTTATCTCAAAAATTCCTTCTTTAACCGTTTCTGCAATATATTCCGCATCAGGGATGATTTTTTCTGCCGCTGCTAATACGGCTTTTGATGAACGGTAATTTTCATTCAGTTCAACAATTTCAGGCTTAAAGTCACTGAAAAACTGTTTATCCATATAGTCTGGTGAAGAACCATTAAAATGGTAAATGGATTGATTGGGATCGCCCACCATCATGATATTGGTAAATTCACCATTAGCCAAAGCAAGTAAAAGCTGATATTGGGCATTATTCAAGTCCTGTGCTTCATCTATGCAGATAGCAAAGAAACTCCGGCGATACAAAGCGGCTATTTTGGGATAATTCACTAGTAGGTCATACGAACGCTTCAGTAAGTCATCAAAATCAATGGCATTTTGCGCACGCAAAATATCTTGATAATTACAGTACAGTAGAGCAATATTTTCGTCACTAGTATGAGTTGCAATTTCATCGTCAGTAATCAATTTTCGTTTCATCTCTGAAATAAAATTCAAAACACGATAGCGGAAATTTTTCTGCTCTTTTTCATTCTGTGTTTTGTATTTTACTGCATACGATGGAGTCTGTTTAATCGCCTGTCCAATCAATTCCAGTCTGTCTGTTTCATCTTCAAAAATATGGGGCATTTTAGCCAGACCAATCAAGTTGCCGTGATTTTCCAGCATGGTCTGGCAAAAACTATGAAAAGTCCCCACGAAAACACGCTTCTCTATTTCAGGCATATCACTTAATCGTTCCTTGATCTCCTCACCCGCTTTATTAGTAAAGGTCAGGGCAAGAACTTTTTTATTGGTTTTAGTCAGTAAATGGCGCACCCTTTCCGTTAAAACCCGTGTCTTACCACTTCCCGCACTAGCCTTTACATAGATTGGGCCATTTTCAGCATAGACAATTTTTTCCTGCTTTTCGGACAATTCAATTGTGGTTGTCATGCTTCTGCCTCCTCCATTTTCAAAATAGCGGATATCTTGTCAAACAGTGCCATTACCTTTGGAGGTAAATCTTTTTCACTTTGTATAATCTGTTCTGCTATAGCAGGGCCATATTGAGTTTTGCTACCCGTACCCGTAATAACTTCGTATAACTTATCGTCATCATAACTTTCAATTTCTGTTAACCGATCTTGTTCTTTTGCTTTTCGATGTTTTTCATTCGTATAAACATCTAAAGAACCGATGGCTTTTTTAATTTCATCACCAAAACCATCACTAATTAGCTGTTTCTCAAAATTATTTCCATCATCTATAAAAACAATACAATCTATTTCACTTTTCGGAGAGCCACAATTTGAGAACTGTTGCTGAACACTGCCTTTAACATTTTTATCTGGTGTGTTTTCCGCATCACTGAAAATAAGCCATGGAATATTCAACGCCTCAGCAAAGCGTAAAAATGGCAGGTAACCTCTATATCCGCCTACGCCTACAAAATCCAATCCCATTTCAACAGATGTTTTGCCAAAGTTTTTTTGTGCAAAAATGGGTAGTGCCTGCTCTTCGGTTTCTCCTTCAAAAAATACAATTAGCTTGGAGAAAAAAATCTCTCCTCTGGTATTAATGACCTGTCGATTTATTTTCCTGATTTCTTCCCCTGTTAGACTATCCGTCTCTATCCTGCCACAAGTCACAGTTTCATCTTTATAAAAATTTCGTATCTGGCCTAACTTGGCAGTTGCGGCGATATAAGGTGAATGGGTGGAAATAATTTTTTGACCTGCGATGGCATCTATCTGCCCGAAAAGTTTCTTCTGGGCATTGGGGTGCAAATGGGCTTCAGGCTCTTCTATGGCAAGGACAGGGAAAAACACAGACTTCTCTTTTTCAGCATTTTTCGAGAGCAAAGCAATAAACGACTTCAACGTCAACAGAGAAGACCAGCTTCTTGTTCCCATGCCATGATATTCCATAGAAAAACTGTCATGGCTGTCGGTATAATAAATCGTTAAACCTTTATTTAAATCACGAATCTTTTTAGTAAAAGGCGTGATTTCTATCCCCTCACTTCGGGTATCCATTGCAGTATCCAACTCTTTTAAAGTTGTCTTGATATTGGACAAAATATCGCTGCTACTGACCGCCTTTTCGTTCAATGATTTGATCTGATCTTCGATATCCTCGATATCCTTTGGGGAATATTCAATTTTGGACAACATCTTGCCAAGATAAGAGCTTCTTAATTTTGTGTCCTCCAGAATATCCCGTTGGGCATCCATGTAAAAAAACGGGACTTCATCAAAATGAAAACTTGTCCTTTTGCCGTTTTCAACATCAGACCAGTCAACATCATCCTGCTTGAGTTCAGGCCAATCTTGCAGAATGAATTGTTGAGTTTTGTAGCTATTTTTTATCATATCAAAAGTAATAATTGTTCTAAGTGAAACAAAAGCATTGCCTCTATCATCATTTCGGATTCTATCGGTGGTGAATAGAATTTCACAATCGCCTGAAAAATCTTCACACCGTTTACCATCATCATCGATAGGAACAATCAATAAATCGATAATTA
>JAADFJ010000066.1 GCA_013152955.1 Campylobacterota bacterium | reverse complement strand
TTCCTGCAGTGTTTTTCCTCCTTCAATGCTTCTATGGTTACTTCCGCCTTAAAGACTTTATTATATTTATTTCTCATAAATGTATTTTAATTCTCCTATAAATTTGTCTTATACTTTGAGCTTAGTATACTGTTCTGAATATTCTGCTATCATCTCCCGCAGACAGGCTCCTTTTTCAGTTTTATTTATTCTTGCTGTTAAGAAGTCCTGCTCAACTGAAAATGAAAGTATATATTGGATATATAGCAGGAATGAAACGATTTGATTGGTATGGAGGTATATATGGATAAATACACAGAGTTATTTGCAGAATACGCGTATAAAATAAAAACGCTTCCATCGGAAACGCTTCATGAAGTCAAAAGAAGAATATTGGATTCTTTTGGTGTTATGTATCTTGCCTTTCACGAAGATGCACCTGAAGCAGCGAGGAAATATGCTTATTTGTTTCAAACCTGCAGAGGATCGACGCTGTTTGGATTAGATTTTAAAACAACACCGGAAATAGCAGCATTTGCTAATGGTGCATTGATAAGATATTTAGATTTCAATGATACATATCTGTCAAAAGAGCCGCTGCATCCAAGTGATGTTATACCGGGATTGTGGGCATTAGCAGAATGGAAAAAATTAAGCGGCATAAAGCTTATGGAATCGATTGCCGTAGCTTATGAAATATCGGTCAATTTATGTGATGCTGCAAGTTTAAGAAGGCACAGATGGGATCATGTTAATTATATAGCTATCGGCGAAGTTTGCGGAGCAGGCAATCTGCTTGATTTATCACAGGATGTCATAGAACACGCTCTATCGATCACAACGGTCTCCAATGCATCTATGAGGCAAACAAGAGTGGGTGAACTTTCCATGTGGAAGGGTGCGGCAGCAGCAAATTCCGCAAAAAATGCACTTTTTGGAATATTTCAAGCCATGAACGGTATGTGCGGACCATACAAACCATTTGAGGGAGAGATGGGTTTCTTTAAACAATTACTTGAGGGTGAAACATTTGATGACAGCGCATTAAAGTCTCTTTTTGATCTTGAGCCGCCGTCCCGCATTCTTGATACATATATAAAATTTTATCCCGTTGAATATCACGCTCAAAGCGCAGTAGATATAGCAAAGGAATTACATAAGTATATTAAATCGGAAAATGATATAGAATCTATTCGTATAGACACGTTTGAAACAGCTTATGAAATCATTGCCAAAGGTTCGGAAAAATGGAATCCCAAAACTAAAGAAACGGCAGATCATAGTATACAGTATATAACAGTGGTAGGTATAATTGATGGTGATATAACAAAGCACTCATTTGAAAAGAAAAAACTGAACGATCCGCTCATCAAAGAGATACTATCGCATAAAACGACACTTGAAAAACAAGATGAGCTGACACAAGGCTATCCGGATGGAATACCAAACAGAGTTACACTTAAAACAAAAGATGGGAAAGTATACACAAAAGAGGTGAGATATCCAAGAGGACACGCAAAGAATAGAATGAATGATAGCGAAGTTATAGAAAAGTTCAGGAAAAACACAAAAGAAATGCTGACAAGCTCAGAACAGAATAAAATTGTTGATACTGTTATGAATTTAGAAAAATATGAGGATATCTCTAAACTTTCTCCTGTTTTAAGGGTGCAAAAATGACTTGGCTTATGGAAAATCAAGACACAAATCCCGCCTTAAAATTAAAAGATCTGATGAATAAAGAAAAAATCATACCCACAGTCGGTGTTTTTAATCCAATGGTTGCTTTGCTTGCCCGTCAAACAGGTTTTAAATGCTGTTACTTGTCAGGTGCAGCATTATCAGCAAGTTTAGGTATGCCTGATCTAAGTTTAATAGAATTAAACGAAGTTGCAATGATGACAAAATATATATACAGAGCTTCAAACATGCCCCTAATAGTTGATGTAGATATCGGATTTGGCGAAATATTAAATGTTGCAAAAACAGCAAGAGAAATGGAAGAATCTAAAGCAGCAGCAATACAAATTGAAGATCAGGAGTTACCAAAGAGATGTGGTCATCTTACCGGCAAGAGAGTTATAGATAAGGAAAGAATGGTGCAGAAAATAATAGCAGCTAAGAAATCATCAAAGAATTTGCTCATTATAGCAAGAACAGATGCAAAAGCTGTTAACGGTATTGAAGATGCTGTAGAAAGAGCAAAGTTATATGTAAAAGCCGGAGCAGATATTATTTTTCCTGAAGCTTTAGAAACAGAAGAGGAATTCAAAAGATTTGCAAAAGAATTAAATATACCGTTACTTGCAAATATGACAGAATTTGGAAAAACACCCTTCATTAGTTTAAATCAATTTCAGGATTGGGGTTATAAGTTTGTAATATATCCTGTAACGGCGTTAAGAATTGCCAGCAAAGCAATAAAGGACGCGTTTGAACATATTAAAAAATACGGTACACAAAAGGATATAACTGATAAAATGCAAACGCGAGCGAAAAGAATTATATGAAATTATTAAGTATTATGATTATGAAAGTTTTGATAAAAATATAGCAAAAAATAAATGTAAGGGAAAAATAGATTAAGCAGAAGAATCACGGCATAAGGAAATCAGGTGGAGAGAGAATTAGAATATAGAAAGAATTGCATTGATAATTTAATGTATAATCAAGAGGTTAAAACTTGAATTATAACATAACAATTAAAAATGGCAAAGTTATAGATACCTTATCAAAAATCGAGGAAACAAAGGATATATTCATTAAAGGAAATAGGATAGCAGAAAAACCGGTTGATAATAACTATAATATTGAGGAAACGATAGATGCGAGAAATTGCATTGTTAGCCCCGGCTTAATAGATTTCCATGCGCACCTATACACTTACGGAAGCGAATTCGGAATCTTTATAGATTCATCTCTTCTGCCAATGGGTGTTACATCGGCCGTTGATGGCGGCTCTACTGGATTTGCCAATTTTGAAAGTTACTATAAAAATGTAGTTATAAATAGCAATGTCCGCATAAAAAGTTTTTTAAATGTAAGTCCTGCCGGCTTAATTACAACAAAATATCATGAGAATATTGATCCAAAATATTATAGCTACGATCTGATCTCTTCTTTATTTAAAAAATACAGGTCTCATCTTCTTGGGTTAAAGATCCGTCAAAGTAAAAAAATAGTTGAAAATTTTGGTATAGAACCTCTAAAAGAAACGATAAAGATTGCCGAGAAATTGGGATGTCCTGTGGCTGTTCATGTCACTGACCCTCCGGAAAAAATATATAAAATAACAGATCTTATGAGAACAGGAGACATATTAGTTCATGTTTTTCATGGAACAGGAAATACTATATTGAATATTGACGGTAAAATATATACTGAGATTTTGGATGCAAAGAAAAGAGGGATACTTTTTGATGCCGCTAATGGAAAAAACCATTTTGTTTTCAAAACTGCCATTCCTGCAATTTCTCAAGGATTTTTTCCGGATATCATAAGTACTGATATTACAATGCGCACTATGTTTAGAAAACCGGTTTTTTCCCTTCCATTTATAATGTCAAAGTATCTTAATCTCGGGATGTCATTAAGTGAAGTTTTTTCGGCTTGTACGTCTCTGCCTGCAAAATTAATGGGTATCGAGAAAGATATTGGAAATTTATCCTCGGGATCATTGGCAGATATCTCCATTTTTGAAATTGTTGAGAAATCTGTCGAGTTTATAGATGCAGAGGGTGAAAAAATTGAGGGTTCTAAATTACTCATTCCCAAATTGACCATTCTTAATGGAAAAATAGTATATAGACAAATAGATTTCTGATCCTCTCATATTTTTTACGAATTTAATAAAATTTTCTCATTGGTATATATGTATATGATAATTGGTATAGCCGCAGCAAAAATTAAAGCTGTTATGATATAGACAATGGGGAAATTTAGGAGCATACCAATCTGAATACCAAATACAGGTCCTATAGAACCGCCTAAATCACCCATAAATTGATATGCAGAAACCGATCTTCCTCTAATATATTTTGGCGTCATATCACCAAATATACTCAAAAGCACAACATTATTTACACCTATGCCGCTGCCTAATAATATTAAAGCCAATGCCATAATGTATGAATTGTAAGAAAAGGCGAGTAATATAAAACCGAAAATCACAATAAAGATAAATAGAAAAGCAGCCGCAGATCTTAATCTTATTGAATCTATAATTTTTCCTATCAATAACGCGCTTATTCCTGATGATATCATCATGAAAGTCATTAAGATACCGGCGCTAAATCTTGGATCCGAATATAAAAACACAAATTTCTTATATTCTACAAATAGAACAAGTGTTGTCAGTACAACACCTCGAAGCGAAAAACTTACAATAAAATTAAATAAACATATCATTAAGAGATTTTTATGCCTGAATGCATATGTGAGCGATTTTAACAAATTTGTTTCCTTTTTTGCTATGACTTCAATATCTTTGAAAAATATAAGTACGAATAATGAGGCGCTTAATGATAAAAACACGCTGAATAAAAATGCTATAGCATTTCCTAATAGACTGGCCGATATGCCGCCAATAATAAAACCTGCAGGCATTCCTAAACTTAATGCAGCGCGTACTTTAGCTGTAGATTTGCCTCTTGTTGAGTGAACAGATACATTTAATGCTATTGTATTCGCTGCAATAAATACAAATGCGGAGCCGATGCCCCATATAATCCTGCCTATAAGCAGCATAAATCCATGATATTGCGAACTCAACGCATAAATATAAGACAAGCTTCCTATGCTTTCCACAAACAGTCCGAGAATCAAGGGGTTTTTGTAACCAAATTTATCTATTATGACACCTACAGGTTGATTAAAAAAAAGTCTTGTTATTCTATTGGCGGCTAAAATAAAACCTATAAAAATAGGTGCAAGATCAAATTGTAAGCCTAAAATAGGCAGTATAGGAAAGACTATGCCGCTGCCTATGCCGCCCAAAAATACAGCTGCGGGAATAGTCCAATTCAGCGATCTTTTATATGATTTATTGTGGCGTCTTTTGTTGTTAAAATCAATTTTCTTTGAATTTAAGATGTAATTTTTCAACTCGCTTTCCTCAGATTATTCATTGTCTTAAAGTTTTCAAAAATAGACTTTATCTGATTTTTTTATAGTCTAAAATTATATGAAGTCTCTTCATGCTGCATAAATAAGTATATCGACTCTTTTCAGATTGCCGATAAACTCCATTTTCTCATTTTCCGCTATCAAGCAAAGGTATATTTTCCAATAAACGCATAAGCAATTTTACGACGACTTGATAAGAGGCAAAAAGCAGTACCACCCTTAGATAGTGTTTGTTGATCTCTTTATCTTTTGCATTTCTCTCTGTGCATATTTTGTTCTTATGAGAGTAATCTTACCATTTTTTTAAATTTTGGACAGCGGCAGCCGGCAAAAAACTGTTCTCTTATGTTCCGCCGCCTATCTGAGTTTACATACCCTCACCATTCGCCTTTGGTCTTTCAAGACTTGAGATTCTACAGTTTTTGATCTATCAGCCCTCTACCAGGTGAGCTTAAAGCATTAAGGCGTTTATTTGAAGTCGCATGAAACAATGGAAAAACTGAAGGAAGAGATTAAAAAATATGTCCTGTTTTGCAACAATACGAAAATGTTTTGTCAATCACTTGTTTATCTTACTCCGGAAATAATGTGGTATAGGAAAATACACTTTAAACTTTTTTAGAAGATGTTTTGACGGCAGGACATAGTTATTGGTCGCGAAGAAGTACGCAAAGCAGGCTGAATCTATCAACAAATTTCCGGATTAATTTTCTAAAATAGACAATAAGGCCACTGCACAACTAAGTATATTCACAGCTTTTTATGATATTTTCTATAGGGACAGCCCCATTAACTCCACATGTTTCAAGTTGAGAGACCACATTCGCCTGTCTGTGTGCAGCTTGTCCGCACATGCAGACACGCAGGCAGGTCTCTCAAGCAGAGCTATCGCCAAATTACAGCGCAGAGGAGATGCTCTTGAACCCAAGACGATCGTTTACGGCTTAATAAAAATACCTTTAACCAGCCGATTAACACCGCAAATTTTAATTTCTAAATCTTATCCCTACTCTTTGACTTCCGGGAATCTGTTTATTGTGCAATGGTCTCATCATCAATTCGGTAGATTTATTTAGCATCATCAATAATTTTAATTATCGCCTGTTCTACCTCTTTTGCGGATGATTGTATCTTTTTCACATTAGATAAGGCTGCCAGCAGAAGAGTAGGTTTCAGTGTCCCGATTTTTGTTGTGTCACCGTCACGATATACGGAAATTCTGCACGGCAATGCCATGCTTATACTCATGTCGCCTTCCAATACCTGTTTTGCTATATGAGGATTACACAATTCGATTAATTGGCACTCAGGGCCAAAAGCCACACCCTTTTTCTCTATAGTTTCCTTCATATCATAAACACCAAGAACACCATAACCGTTTTTCTTTATTGCTTCACTAAGATCAGCAACAGCTTCTTTAACAGACTTAACAGTTTCAACAATATATTTCATAAAATACCTCCAATATTTTGTCATAAGTCATAATGAATACATTTTAGTTAAAATAACCCGAATTAGCATTCATATAAATACATTAAAAAGAATAAGTCCATTCGCCGGAAGGACAAGTTAAATATTCAGAAAATCTCAAATGATTACATATCGATTTTTTATCACCTCAATGTGATACCTCTAATATACCCTATTGAGCCCTTCTTTTGATATTAGATTCTTAAATAAACTATCCGGCTGCAAGCTGCAGAGTATCAACTTCTCTATTCGGCACATTACTCGCAGTAAACTCAGAAATTAGACCCCCGGAAGAGACTAATTTTTAAATCTCATCCCAATAAAGCCGCCGTTACAGGATTTGACATCATCTCAGGCGCCATGTCATGAGTTATTTGTCTGATCATTGTTATGTCTCGCTGCCAATCCAGATATCTAAAACCGGCAAATCCCGATTGATTCTCACCTATAAACTGCCCCGGACCTCTTATCTTGAGATCTTCCATGCTTATCAGAAATCCATCATTGCAGGATTCAAGAAATTTAAGTCTTTGCAATGCATCATTACCAATTCGGTCGCTTACGGCCAGGAAACAATACGATTGAATTGACGCCCGCCCTACTCTGCCTCGCAGCTGATGGATTTGAGACATTCCAAAACGACTTGCGTTTTCAATCAGCATTATTGTTGCATTTGCTACATCAACACCTACCTCTACCACAGTTGTCGAAACAACTATTTTCGTCTGCCTGTTCCTAAACCGCTCCATAACCTTTTCGCGTTCAACTGTATCCATCTGACCATGAAGCATCTCTATTTTAAAGGAAAAGATCTCCCTCAGGTGCTCGTACTCCGTCTTCACATTTTTTAAATTCAATTTTTCCGACTCATCTATCAGGGGAAGCACTACATAACAAAGCTCTCCCTTTTCTATATGCTTTTTGATAAACCCATACATTTTTTCTCTATTTTCCGGAATTACCACCCTCGTTTTTACAGGCTTTCTTCCCTCCGGTATCTGTTTTAATTCTGAAACGGTAAGCTCCTTGTAATATGTCATAAGAAGCGTTCTCGGAATAGGAGTAGCTGTCAACATAAGCAGGTGAGGACAGATCGATTTATTGATAAGCGCCTCGCGCTGCAGCACTCCAAAACGCTGCTGTTCATCTATTACGGCAAGACCGAGTTTTGCAAACTCTGTCTTTTTAGATATCAGAGCATGGGTACCGACAATTATAGAAGCTCGGTTTGATTTTATCTTTTCTCTGGATTCATTTTGATTTTTCGTTGACTGCTTTCCGGTAAGCAGTACGGTTTTCAAAGAAAGCGGCACAGTAATATGATTTATAGAATAAAAATGTTGATGGGCTAACAGGTCGGTAGGTGCCATAAATGCAGTTTGATAACCATTTTCAGCAGCAGACAGTGCTGCCGCTATTGCCACGACAGTCTTTCCGCTTCCAACATCGCCCTGCAAAAGATGAAACATTGCTTTGTCCCTATTCATCAGCCCTGAAATATCGGTTATCGCCTTTTTCTGGTCAGCCGTAAGCTCATAAGGCAGATTTCGCTCAAGCTTGTCTATAATATTATAAGAAACGATTCTGAAAGCTTTGCTTTTTTTGATGCTGTCGGAAAATCTCGATCTTTTTATAACAAAACTTATCGCTTCATTATATTTCATTCTCCTGCTTGCGGCGCTAAGATTGTCCTCGGAAGGCGTATGCATAAACTGCCATGCCTGAAACATATTTGGAAGTTCATATTTTTTTATAAATCGATCGGGCAGTATATCATAATCATATGGAAGCGCTTCCATTACCTCAGACAAAACCTTTGGTGCTATATTTGCCATAAACTTAATGCCCTCAGAATATATCGGGTAAATCTTGCCTTGATATTCCGCTATATCGGATTTATTTATAATTTTAAAATTTGGATGTATCATCTCTGTTTTAAAGTCATTTTCTATTTTACCATAGGCAAGAATGTACGTACCTTCTTTTAAAAGATATCTTAACGATCTGAAATTGCCGTTAAAAAAAAGCAGCTGAACTTCATATCCGAAGCTATTAAGTAAAGCGGTGAATATCCTTGTTCCGCGTAATGTTTTTGAGATACGAACCGACACTATGTTCCCGGCAATCAATGCATATCTTCCATTTTCAAGCTGATCAGGCAAGTCGATTTTTCTCCTGTCCTCAAAGCGAATTGGTGCCGTGCAAAGCAGATCCCATACAGTTGCAATACCTTTTTTATAAAGAATTTCCGCCCTTTTTTTTCCTATACCTTTAATTTTAGATATATCTTCGGTTAATACTGCAATTGCCTTATTGCCGATGTCGTTCATAATATATAATATAACGATGTCTATTTGATTTAACAACAGTTTTATAAGGAGTGTTTTGCCCGCTTCGCTCTTTATTTAGCTCACAATGAAGGTTATAATAAGTTTATGAATAAAAAAAGATTGCTGCTGGTTTCAGATGGAACCGCTGAAACTGTTAAGAAAATTACCGAAGCCTTTCTGGTACAGTTCGATGATCCCAATGTAACGGTAACCAGATTCGGCAGAGTCAAGAATACTGAGCGTTTATCGGAAGTTATTGAAGCCGTTTCAGCACAACCAGATGTTATGGTGCTTTTTACTATTGCCAATACAAAACTGAGAAATATTCTGCATCGATATTGCGAAGACAACAATATATCTCACATTGATATTTTCGGATTTTTTTTGAGAAAATTTGAGGAATTTCTGGAAAAAAAGATATCGGGCAGATCCGGACTTCTGCATAAAATAGGAGACAGGTATTTTGATAGAATTGCCGCTCTTGACTATACATTAGCCCACGATGACAACAAATCCGTCAAAGATATAGAGCTGGCCGATATTGTTATTTTGGGATTATCAAGATCCGGCAAAACACCGCTATCGCTTTATCTCGCAGAGGATGGATACCGCGTTGCCAATTTTGCACTTGTGAAAGGTGAAAGCTATCCGTCTATATTAAATAAGATTGATAATAACCGTATCGTAATTTTGACAATTGAGCCGGAGAATCTGCTCGGCATTAGGCGCCACAGAGCCAGGAAGCTGCACTTGAACAATTCAAACTACTGCAGCAGAAGTTTTATCTATGAGGAAACCGAAATGATCTACGAGCTTGTTAAAAAACATCCCGAATGGCTCAAGGCAGATGTAACAGGAAGATCAATTGAAGAAATAGCCTCAGAAATCCTTGAGGTAATCAATAAAAAAAACGGCATAAAAATGCATAATTTATGAGACGAACGAAATGAAACTGTTGGTAAATGATAAAACCGTAAAACTGGATATAAGAACAGTAGCAGAACTGATCAGCAATTTAAAACTTAACGAACGGATGCTCTATATTCAGGTAAATGAACAAACTATAAAAAAAGAGGAGTACGCAACTAAGATGCTGAAAGAAAATGATCATATTGATATTATAAGTGCAGTCGGGGGCGGACAATGTTAAAGATTGCTGATAAAGAGTTTTCTTCACGACTAATTATCGGAACAGGGAAATTTGCGTCTAACAGCATTATGAAAAAAGCAATTTGCGCCTCAGGAACCCAGATGGTCACCGTTGCCTTAAGAAGAGTTGACCTGGATAACCCTGATAGTGATATGACAAAAGCGATAGATTTTAATCGCCTTCAGATTCTGCCGAATACTTCCGGAGCACAGACAGCAGAAGAAGCGATAAAAATCGCCCGCATCGGCAGGACAATGGGACTTGGAAATTGGGTAAAACTCGAGGTTACACCTGATCCATGGTATCTTTTACCTGACCCGATCGGCACGCTTAAAGCTGCAGAACTTTTATCCAAAGATGGATTTGTGGTGCTTGCATATATGAATGCGGATCCGGTTCTTGCAAAAAGACTGGAGGATATAGGAACAGCGGCAGTCATGCCTCTTGCCAGTCCAATCGGTTCTGCAAGAGGAATAAAAACCGGTGAAATGATCCGTATAATTATTGAAAATTCAAATCTTCCGGTTATCGTAGATGCCGGCCTCGGAACACCTTCCGATGCCGGATACGCCATAGAGATGGGTGCCGATGCGGTTCTTGTAAACACTGCCATTGCCGCATCTGATGATCCGGTTAAGATGGCTAATGCCTTCAGGCTTGCAGTCAAGGCGGGAAGGATGGGCTACGAAGCAGGACTAATTGCATCAAAAGAACATGCGTACGCAAGCAGCCCCGAAAAAAATATTATATGATACACAAAAATTTTTTAGCACTGCTTGATGATAATCCATGGGAGGAAATTTCCGGTAAAATAAAAAATGCCGGACTTGACGATGTGGACAGGGTCTTAAAAAAGGATAAACTCAATATGGATGACTTTGCTATCCTGATCTCAAAGGCGGCAACTGAAAGAATATCCATATTAAAAGAGAGGGCTCATCAGCTTACAACCCAATATTTTGGAAAGGCGCGTTTTCTTTATGCTCCGCTTTATATCACAAACAGATGCATAAACAGCTGTGCTTACTGCAGCTTTAGCGAAAAAAACAACATAAAAAGAAAACATCTTGACGATACGGAAATAGCAAATGACGCTGAATACCTGCACAATCAGGGATTCAGACACATTCTGGTGGTCAGCGGCGAAGATCCGATTATTATGAAAAGCAATTATCTGATAGATGCAATCGCCCTCCTGCATAAAAAATTTCCTTCTATATCTATAGAGGTTCAGCCGCTTACGGAATCGTTATACAGAAAAGCAGCTGCTGCCGGATGCGACGGACTAAGCCTTTATCAGGAAACTTATAACCGCGATACCTACAAGACCGTTCATACCGGAGGGCCCAAAAGGAATTTCAAATGGAGGATCAATGGACCTGAACGTGCTGCCTGTGCCGGAATCAAGAGGATCAATTTTGGAGTACTTCTCGGACTTGCCGATTTCAGAACCGATATCTGGTTTGCTGCATTGCATGCAGCTTATATAAGAAAGAATTTCTGGAGGACGCAAATAGGATTTTCATTTCCCAGAATAAGACCGTTTGTAGGCAATTACCATCCCGATGTTGAAGTCAAAGACAATGATCTGTTCCAATTAATTTTAGCATTAAGAATTATGTTTCCTCAGGCATCACTGGTGTTATCGACAAGAGAACGACCCGAATTCCGGGATATGCTTCTATCTGTCGCTGCTACCAATACAAGCGCCGGTTCAAAAACAAATCCGGGCGGATACAGCGATAATTCGGCTACAGGTCAGTTTGATATAAGCGACAACAGAAGCCCGGCGGAGGTCATCAAAGCAATCAGCGCAGCCGGACTCTACCCTGTACAAAAGGATTGGGATATTGGACTCACGGGCTGACAAGCTTAAATCGATATTTGAGAAAGGCGCCATATACCCTGTTATAACGCCTTCATTCTGCATCTATGATCCGATTGAACTTATTAGAAAGATTTCTGATGATGTTGATATTGTCCAGCTTAGAATAAAAGAGGGATCCGATTCTGATAAGATTTCCCTTGCCAGAAAGTTCAGGGAAAATTTTAAGGGTCTTTTAATAATAAACGACAGAGCTGATATCGCTCTTCTTTCCGAAGCGGATGGAGTTCATATTGGTCAGGAAGATTTATCGATTGATGATGTAAGAAAAATTGACAGCAATCTCTTGGTCGGTGTTTCAACGCACAATAAAAATGAAATTGATACGGCCATAAAAACGGGTGCCGATTACATAAATATAGGCCCTATATTTTCAACGCAAACCAAAGCAGTTTCGCAGCAATCCTTAGGCATCGAATACCTAAAATTTGTTTCTCAAAAAATAAATATACCATTTAGTGTAATGGGCGGCATAAAACTTGATAACATAGAACAAATTGTTGCCGCCGGTGCAAGAATTTGCGCCGCAGTAACAGCTATCACGCAAAATGTAGATCCCGGAAAAACAGTCAAAATATTTAATGAAAAAATTAGATCTGCAATCAAAAAAAATTACATAAATTCCGTATAAAAACCGCCCGCTGCAAGCTACAGGTAATGCGACTTCAATAAATTTAATAACATCTCTGTTAATTCCGAACATTTAAATTGAGAGTTCATTAGATTATGAGACCTTTGCGCAATAAACAGATCCGCAGAAATCGAATAAACGGCAATCTTCAGAGAAACTCTGATCGGCAAATAATCATCCCGAGTCCCAAACCAATCTCCTTCTTCCTCAGGCTTACCGGAATTCTCAGCTTGAAACGCATGGAATTAACAGAGTTGTATCATGCAAAAAGCCGCATGAAAAGCTGTAAATCTGCTTATTATACAGCAGTTTCATAATTTAACTCATAATTTAAAAAACGGACATTTCTGATTTGCTCATTTGAGACATTACAACGTTACGCACACAGATTGAGAGCAATAGTTGACATTATATTAAATATACAGCATAATATATTAAGAGTTTTTTAAGATATATTTTCTTATTTGGGCAGGATTAATAAAGTCGTTAGAAATCAAAAAATGGGTAGGGGCGATTGAAGATTTTTAAAAGATTTTTATCAGTATTTTTATTAATATTTTTTGTAAATTTTCTCAACGGCTGCAGCAATAATGCAGCAAACTCAGGTTTGACTACAACAACAGTCTATAGAGAAAACAGTACTCCTGCTTATAACACTTCCACTTATACTGTAGGCGGGACGGTAAGCGGGCTTGCTGGAATCGGATTAATCCTGCAGAATAATTATGGAGACAACCTAATTATCACATCAGACGGTTCATTTGTTTTTACCACTGCACTTGCTGACGGGTCAAGCTATAATGTGACTATTTTGACACATCCTGCAGAACAGAGCTGCACGGTCTCAAACGGAAGCGGTACTATAGATGAGGCAAATGTAACAAATGTAGCGGTTAGGTGCACAAAATAGATATCGTTTCAAATATAAATACTGCCCGCATCAGCCCAAAATAGGACGCAAAATAGCAGATCAGAAACAGTTATTCTTCTACTGCAAAATCATTGCATATTTGAAATGCTGCGCTAACGACAGTTTTATCCGGACAATAAGAGTTATACCGCCCAACCGGCAACAATATAAGCATTATCCAAAGCGTTGGAACCCTATCTCTGCAGCACAGCTGAACCGGTAAAATCAACCTCCACCTAAAGCTTTTCTCTTGTCGCTGATACTGTTTGTCTTCGACGCATAAGGTAAATTATTAAATATCCTTAGGTAACGAAACAGTATTTTATCGTATTCTTTTGCCAAACGATGAAGTTAGGCGGCAGCAATAAAAACTTAAGAGACTGCTGTTTCATACTGCAGCATCTTGTATTATGAGACCACCGCATAATACCGTCACGGTTTCCTTTTATAAATAATCGGTTCATCTGAGCTTATGGAGTCAGATTCAAATACCGGTCGGATGCGGAATCTTTTCCTTCCATAATAAATAATCAATATGAAGCGTCACCCGATATCTTTTGAATTTTAACTTCTTTTATGTATTCGCCGCGAAAATTCCATCCCCCAGGCATTGTCCTTCTCAAGTTCTTTCCTGCAAATTCACCTGCATTTTGGAGCAATAGCGAAAAAATCATGTGCAACGATTTGTTAACCATATTGTCTATTGGTGTTGCGCCTGCCCGATTTTATTACATCCACAATCTTCTGAATCGCAGTAATTACTCAATGCTGCCATTTTTTTTCTTCTTACGGATGTAAAACCTTTCGTTTTGACGATTTGACACTATTTATAACAGTACAGGTCGGACAAGAACATGTTCCGGAACGAAAGTTATTTTTAATCGCTTCTTTCGGGCAGTTCTCGATACATGCCCCGCATGCCTGGCAAGCATCCAGTCGCACAACCATAGATTTTTTTATACCTGAATCCAGCTCAAAAACACCCGCAGGACAGACGATTGTACAAAGACCACAGCCGATGCACTGCTCCGGGATAACTTCGACAAGCGTGCGTTTCACGCCCATGACAAGTTCCTTTATCTCCGCCCGCCACAGAGGAGACCAACTGGGCATATCATAGCCGAGATAGGTCGAAAGCAGGATAATCCATCCTATCTGCTCCAAGGTTTCCCAATGCCCAATTGTCCATATATTCTGTCGGATAACCACAAATATCACCGATAAAATGACGCCGAGAGAAAAGCCCTTCTGTACCCCGGGCTTGCCTGGCAGTAAAAAAACCAGCACACTGTTAAGTATGGCAAGAAAGAAAAGCAATAGAATCGATTTCCACCACAAACCATCCATCCAGATCGATGCAACAAGAAAAGGAAGAATAAAAAATAACAGTGAACTGAATCCGAGGTTGGTACCCATGACAAAACGATCGCCAAGAGGGAACTCAATCCGGCGGTATTTTCGTTCAAACGGATCTCCGACACACTCCAGATACTTCGCCAGGTATTTGATATCCACCGGTCCGAAACGCGGTTTCCAGCCGGTACGTTCTCTCAACGCCCAAATGTTTATACCGGTTGCAGACAATTGCGGAAGAATGATATCACGGTGATCGACAAGATTTTCGATACCGCTGGTCTTGATGATTGAAACAACCGTATCAGTGGAAAAATAACCGCCGCTAGCCGCGCACCATACGTTGATGCCTTTCGTCGGAGCCACGAGCAGCCATGCATCAATTCCATCGCATTCCAGGGTTCGAAGGACTTTACGCACAGTCAACTCAAAGTTGCAAGTGACCAGCACCAGAGATAATCGATCCGGGTTGCCTGCCCGTCTAAGCCCCGGCTTTGCGGGAAAAGGAAAGAGACGGCCGAAAAGAAACCAGATATCCTTCAACAGGTTCAACATCATGTTTTTTCAGCCACAATAAGAGCCAGCGTACCTAACAAATAGTTCTTGCGGGCAACGATTCTGAAACCCGTTTGCTCAAGCCGCCCTTCAAGTCGTTTCAGCGCATGCGTCGTATTCCGCGTAAGAAGGAAAGTCAGCACCGATAGAGGCCAGCTGACAAAACACGCCAGGAACCGTTTTCGCCACGTCGGCACTTTCACTTCGTCTGCAATAATCAGTTTACCGCCCGTCTTGAGAAGAACGAATGAATCCCGGAGCACGAAAGCAATTTCATCCTCCTCAAGTTCGCTGAGGGAGAGAGTCGCTACGATACGGTCGAATCGATTCCTTTCAAGCTTGTCGATTTCCGTTGCTGTCATGTGAATCAACTCAGCCTCCGGTGCGTTCCTGCGCGCTGCAGTCAACATACTCTCCGAAATATCTATACCAGCGACGTGAGCACCGCGTGCGGTCATCAAGGCAGCAAGTCTTCCGGTACCGCAGCCTATTTCCAATACATAATGACCTGACTTCACCCATAAAGAAGCGATTTCCAGTTTTATCCGATCTATGCGGCCGAGAGTAAGAATACGCATTCCGCGATCATATTTTTCAGGAGTTCTTTCCAGTATTTTCATGTAAACCAGCGTAGACATTATTCTTCCTTACCTTTTGCGTCCACCTGAGCATTCATATGTGCGGCAATAATTCGAATTCAACAGTTTGATCGTGTCAAAAAAATTCGACACAGGTATCTCAGATAAATAGGGAGCATCAATGACCCGCAACAGCAGACAAAAGAACGAATGCTCACTCACAGTTTCACTTTTTCTTCTCTTCCCGTGTCCGAACTTCGGCGTCCTCGGTAAGACACCAAGCATTGTTCAACAATTTGACCGCGCACGGGTCGATGAGGCGATAGATAATCTGATTCCCGTCACGGCGAGACTCGATGATACCGCTGAATGTCAACCGCTGAAGCTGGTTAGATACCGCTGTAGGTTTCATACCCAACGTTTTGGCCAGATCCGATACACAGATTTCTTCAGCCAGGAAGAGGGCGTGCAATATCCGAAGTCTCGTGCTGTTGGCAAGTACTTTAAATGTCCGCTCAAGAGACGCGGCCTGATTTTTTGTAAGCAAGGGACAGCTCTTGAGATCGGGTTTTATAGGACAGTACTGCTCTATTTTCGGTAAATTCGTCATAATAAGATCACTGCACAATAGATATATCTGTAAAAACCAAAGAAAGGGTAAGATTCAGAAATTAAAACTTGAGATACCAACCGGTTAGTTAAGGGTGCTTCTGTTAATCCGTAAACGATCATCTTGAGTCCCAAATTCGCCTCCTCTGCGTTGCAAATTTTGACAACAGCTCTGTTATTACCTGCAATTTGCGCCTTGATGAGGCGCTCAATATAAAACACTCAGAATTGCGCCCTGTAGAATTTAATTTCTGAAGATTGCCGTTTATTCGGCTTCCCTGCTGGTAATATGAGCTTTCCCGTATGCTTAACTTCTTTGAATTAACCCGTTAGTCCTTCATAAGTTTGCCTTGCCTGTAGAAAATCTAATAAAGCTGTGAATCTGTTTATTGCGCAGCGGTCTCATAATTTGTCCTCCAAACATAACAAGCACTATTTCATTATATAATGGAATAGTGGTATTGTCAACTATTTTGCCTCAAATTGCTGTCATTTTTCCACCTTTTCCGGCAAGTTATATCACCTGTCTGTTGAAAACTTTAATCAGAACGATAAGGAGCTGTTTTATGATATAACCGGCAGCTATTTTGAAGGATGCAAATGTATTATTGCCCAATACGGTTATTCCCGCGATAAGCGCAAAGATAAAGAACAGATTGTTATCGGCCTTGTAACTACCTCTGATGGTTTTCCCATAAAATGCAATATCTATCCAGGCAACAGACCTGATAAAACTACCGTTACCGAAGTTGTCGATGAGTTAAAAAGGGAACATTCCATTAATGAAATTGTATTTGTAGGCGACAGAGGTATGCTGACAGAAAAAAATATCAAGGCGATAGAAGAACTCAATCAAAAATATGTTATGGCTATCCCGCGGGCATGGAGCAAGAAATATATAAAAGGTATTACTATTGATGAAAGAAGATAAGATAATCTAAAAATACCTAAAAAAACGCTCAGGATGTCGATTTATTTAGGTTTACGACTAATATTGTGATTAAACTCTACACACTTTTTTGCACATCAACTTCTATTATGATATTATATTGTTAGACAGAAAGAGGGTATGGAAAGATTATCAAACAGGTTTATGCGGATAAGCTCAGGTAAGATGTGATATACTTTGTATTATATTGCAGTACAGTCGGCCAAAAACTGTTTGCGACAGGCAAGGTCAAACCGTATAGCTGCAAAAAAAATCTTGCCAAACGATAAAATACTGAATTAAGAAAGATTATAAAAGTAAAGCCGGTAAAGCAAGAAAAATAGGAGAATATTTGAAACATACGGATATCGATCAAACAAGGAGACTTCAAAATGAGAATCAGTTATCATTTCAGACTATCACAAAGGCAGCGGCAGAGAAATTGAGGCATGAACTTTCGGAGACACCATAAAGAGGATGTATTATGGGAACAGAAGCAAATTTGGAGCTTGAAGAATCAAGGAGAAAGATGGACCAGTTTATCACATTCCTCAGATCTGTAAAATTGCTAAGGATATATTACAGTCCCGCTGCAAATCAGGATTGTTTCGTGTATAACGATCCCGAAAATAGAGTTGAAAAAATACCGGAAATATCTCAATACAAGTTGATACTAAAAAGCATTTTTTCAGTGTATCTCTTATTGGAACTGCGATGTGCACCTGTCGGGAAGCATATTCAGAACTAACATCGTGCGGCATCGTAGAGAATTTTAACGAATGTTGACCAAATGATAACCAGCAGAAGGGCAAACAATGGATAAAATTGTTTCTGCAATACATAATATTTCATAAAAAGGAGGCATTCTTTGAATATAGAAGAGCAGTTTAACTTTTTAGAAAAATCTTCCGCCGTCGGCGTGTTCATATATCAGGAAAAAGGCAAAATAGTTTACGCAAATGATGCTTTTTCGAAGCTGGTTGGATACAGCAAAGAAGAGCTTTTAGGGGAAAATATATTAGATTTTGTTAGTGCAGACAAAGAGTATATCGCAGAGCAAAGAGAAATTATAAAAAAACGCACAAGCGGTGAACTGTTTTCATACGAAGATAAAATTCATCAATATAAAGCTAAAAACGGCTCCATAATACCCACATCTGTTTTTGCGTATACAATAAATTACAATAATAAACCTTCCGGCATTCTCATTGTAATAGACAAAACAAAAGAGGAATCATTTAAGCGTCTTTATTTTGCATTAAGCCAGATTAACCAGTTAATAGTAAGAGAGAACAGAGAAGAACCGTTGCTGACCTCTATATGCGAGATACTTGTGCATAAAGCAGGCTATGGTTCGGCAAGTATAGTGACAATTGATGAAACCACAAAGCTTTGCAACATAAAATATATATCGGCAAAAAAAGAGATATATAAGGATATTTTAACACGGGTTACAGTAGGCGTGGACAAAAGTAAACCTTATGGCCGAGGAAGCATTTCAGAAGCCTACCATACAAAAAAGGTAGCTTTGATATCTAAAGTTATGGAAAATGAAAAAGTCAGCTATTGGACTGATGAATATAAAGCTCTCAATACACACTCCGTTTGTTCGATTCCCATAATGAAACAAAACAAAGTGGAATATATAATATTAATCTTAGACGATATGTCGAACTCTTTTGATTATGAACACATTCATCTTTTAGAAGAAATCCAGAGTGATATTGAATTTGCGCTGGAAAAGATTGAAAAAGATAAATATAGCAGGATAACGCTTGCTGCTCTTAATACAGGCTTTGACTTTGTTATAATTACAGACAGCAATTTCAATATAGTCTATGTAAACAAAAGCGCTCTGAGAATAACCGGCTATACAAAAAATGAGCTTATAGGTAAGCATCATTCTATCTTTTCAAGCAAAACGCACAACAAAGAATTTATAAAACAATTCTACGACAAACTAACAAAGGAAAAAACTTTTTCTTCCATTATGACCTACAAAATAAAAAACAGCTCTTTAGTAAACGTCAAAGTTACAATTGTGCCGTTTAAAATAGATGGTAAAATAAAATATTACATAGCTGTAGGAGAAGATCTAACCGAAAAGCAGGAACTCTATACTCAATTAGAAACATTAATGAACTATGACAGTCTGACAGGCTTAACCAACAGAACTTCATTTATAAATTCAATCGAACACTTTATGAAAAGAGCTGGAATAAAAAACATAATAGGCGCTGTAGCCGTTATAAACCCTATAAACTTTAAAAACATCAATCATGCCTTCGGATTTGAGACAGGAAATCTTCTTTTAAAAAAGATAGCACACAGACTTAAAAAGAATCTGAGAAGATACGATGTGATATCAAAACTTGAAGCAGACAAATTCGGCATTCTTATAAAAGAGCTAAAAAATAAGATAGATATAACGGTTGTTGTGACAAATATGTTCAACACCCTAAAGGAACTATACGATATCGATAAAAATAAAATCTCTCTTTCATTTAATATAGGAGTCAGCCTTTATCCTGAAGACGGCTTATCGGCACTTGAGCTGCTTGATAAAGCAAACGCAGCACTTGTAGATGCGCAGAAAAAGGGAGAAAATTCTGTTGGCTTTTTTGAAAAAGGGATAGAAGAAACAGTATCACGCAAATTAAGACTTAAGACAGACCTAAGCCTTGCTTTACTTAACAGAGAATTCATAGTTTACTATCAGCCTTATGTTGATAAAAATAATCGTATAGTAGGAGCAGAAGCACTGCTTAGATGGAAAAAGGATGGTAAAATCATTCAGCCTTTAGAATTTATACCCCTGCTTGAGCAGACAGATCTGATTATCGATGTCGAACAACATGTATTAAACACAATAGTAAAAGAGATAAACAAGATAAAAAAGCTTGATATAACGCCTGTGCATATATCGATAAACCTTTCACAAAAAAGCTTCAGGCAACCCGATTTAGAAGAGATAATTCTTTCGGAAATCAATCAATTAAATGTAGAAAGGAATCTGCTTAACATAGAAGTAACGGAGAGAGTGTTGATAGGAAACTTTGAGCATATAAACAACCTAATTCAATCGTTGCAAAAACAGCATATCACATTTGCATTGGATGACTTCGGCACAGGATACTCATCGCTTGCCTATCTATCACAATTTCCCATAGACTATTTAAAAATAGATATCTCTTTTGTAAGACAAATCATAGACAATGCGAAAACAAGAAGCATAACGGAAAGCACTATTGATTTAGCAAAAAAACTAAACATCAAAACAATAGCGGAGGGTGTAGAAACTGCCAAGCAGTTCAACCTTTTAAAATCTTTTGGCTGCGATTACTTTCAGGGATATCTGTTCTCAAAACCTCTGCCGGAAGAAGAATTTGAAAGATTATTGACAATGGGAACGATTGAATTTAAAAAGAAAGGAACCGGCTCAAAAATATCTTGACTATATAAGCTTAGCTGTTTGCCGGTTTTTCTTTTTGTCTCTTTTTATCTTATAGCTCATCCAACTATCTGTCCCCTCTCCAAAAAAATCAGCAGTCCAAAAAAAACCATTTTTTCATATTCACCGCAATGACAATATTTATAAAAATGACTCCTGAACTAAGTCATAAATTTTTTCTATTTCGTGAAACAAATGAAGTAAAGGGTTCCGTTGTGCAGACTATTGCATTGCAGAAGCGCTGCGTGCATAGTTTCTTTTCAGGAGGCGTATTACATGTATAAATACGTCAAAACCAACAGTTAAGACTGCCTGCTGCGAGGTTTCTGCAGGCAGCAAAGCAGGGGAATGCGGAACTGTCAAA
>JAADFJ010000065.1 GCA_013152955.1 Campylobacterota bacterium | reverse complement strand
ATTATTGTGAGTCTTATAATGCCCGGCAATCTCCCGATCTGAACACTTCCTGCAATTGTTGCAAGGTTAAGTATTTTTTCTTTCTCATAATGAAGCATATTAGATGCTCTTTCCACTGCATTATCAAAAGCCTCATTAAGGTTTGCACCGCTGCCTACAAATTGAATAGGCAGCATTTCCGGAATTACTTGATTTAACTTTTTAGAGAGTTTGTAGATGTTGTCTTTATCTTTTTTTGTGAAAGGTTTTGCCAATAATGGTAGATCTTCGGCAATAGGGAAAATAATCGGCCCTTCTAACGACAGGTCTTTTATTACTTTAACTGTTATTTCTATTTCAGCAGATACATCCGTAGTATGACCGGCTACTTCACCATCTCCCTGCATAGCATGCACATCTCCTATAAATATGCCGCCGCCTTCTACCTTAACGGGACAGATAAGAATTGCTCCTTCTCTTACAATATTTATATCCATATGCGAATCTGTTCTAAGTTTTAGTTGTTCTTTTGTCAGTGCATATTCATGTGATGCGCCGATTAGAAATTGTCCAAAATCTCCTGCATTGTGGGAATCCGGCATATTAATAGGCGGAGTTGTGCCGATATTGCCTATGAATGGTCTTATTCTCGTTACAATTCCCTCTATATCTGCAGGACACATAGTTACTATAGGATTTTGTTCCGAATTATGCGGCAATTTCATTACATTTCCGGCATCTTGAGCCAGCTCCTCCGCTTTGCTTTGATTTACGGTAATGCCTAAATTGAATTCGTTATCAAACATCATTGTATAACCGTTGGCAAATTTGAATGGACTCACTTCTGTTCCGCAGATTGCGCATCTTACAGAGTCTGCGCCTATTCCAACTAATTTTGTAGGCGGATTTTCCGTTCCGCAGCTTGGGCAATACCTGTCTACAAATGGGTCACTTTTATACTTTGTGTCTTCGGGAGCCATTACCCCGGAAGAGGTAGCCGTAGAGGTCACTTTTATGCTTTTGATATATATTGCTAATGCATCTCCTATATTGGCATTTTCTACTGCAACGGGTTTTGTTACCTCATGTCCCCCTTTAAAAATTGGTGTAATCATTGGTCCCCAACAACCCGGTGCAGTATTGGCTACTATAGAACCTCCGTCTTTTACATGATCGAAAACTTCTACTGCAGGTCCCACTATTCCCCGAGAAAAACTACTAACGTATACTTTTTCTTTTGCTTTCATGATACCTCCTGTTGTCTAATATATATATCTTTATCAATTAAATAATAAATTACTTTTTATGAAATTCAAATTTTGAATTAATTTAATATAATTCTTTTCGCGTTTCCTGAATACTCTGCTGTTTTTCCAATTGATCAACTTTACCTGCAGCTTACTAACTCAGTTACTAATTTGATTATTTTCATATAGATTTTCGATGAGGCAATTTGTACGGTTGACATTTAATATTTAATTAAATAAAGTAACATCAGTTATTAAGTGAAGGGGTAATTAAACTAATAATTAAGTAAAAATACAAACGATATTTTGCTTGTTGCTGAATAGCTGAGAACCGGCAGAAAGAGACAAAGAGGTTTCAGTGAAAAGATATTTTATTATAGCTTTCATATTTCTATTTTTTGGTTTTTACCTCATACATCGCACTTTTCATACACAAGGGTACACAAAAGAACGCATAAGCATAAGTTCAAAGAATGCATATAAACATATCGGAGAGATTCAAACTGTCTGCGGAATTGTAGCAAGTACATATTATTCATCTAGAAGTCGGGGCCAGCCTACTTTTCTTAATCTTGACCGTTCGTATCCGAATCAAATTTTTACAATCGTAATTTGGGGTTCCGATAGATACAAATTTAAAAAACCTCCTGAAATACTCTTTAAAATGAAAAGGGTTTGCGCTACGGGAAGAATAAAAGCTTATCGCGGGATACCTCAAATTATAGTAAGAAATCCTTCTCAAATAATGAGACCACTGCACAATAAACATATCCACAGAAGTCAAAAAAAGGGTGAGATTTAGAAATTAAAATTTGAGGTACTAACCGGTTAGTTCGAGAATTTTAATTTCCTGAAGATTACCCTTTATTTGACTTCCCTGCGGGCTTTAGAGGTTTTCCATATACTTCGTTAAACTTCTTTGAATTAACCCGTTAGTCCTTCAGAAGTTTGCCTTGTCTATAGAAAACCTCATAAAAAGCTGTAAATTTATTTATTGTACAGTGGTCTCATAATGAGAAAATAAGTTTTTTTGAATATGTCCCCTGAGATTCATGTGAGCATTTTCAAAAGAATACAATCGGATGTATAAAGCAACTCTGCTAAGCTGAAACAATTGGCGGGATATGGCTAACCTCGGCAATACAATCATCTGCCTTATTATCTAAAAATCGGTTTTTATTTATTTGCTGTCCTTGAGTAAATTCTATGTTACTTCAGGATCTGATCATAGTAAGCATCATCTTGAACTTTTCAACAGCTTTTAGAGAATGTGATTTATTAACCGGTAAAATAATCATCTCTCCTTTTTTCAGAATATAAGAAATGCCTGAAATTTTTATTTCCGCTATGCCGTCCAATACAAGAACCAGGGCATCAAACGGCGCAGTATGCTCACTCAACTCTTGAGCTTTATCAAAGGCAAACAATGTTACGGTTCCTGCTTCCTTTTTAATGATAGTTTTGCTCACCACAGCATCGTCTGCGTAATTAATCAGCTCAGTCAGTAGATTTGCCTTTGGTTTTGAATCCATTCTTTATACTCCTTATGAATCAAATTTTGTCGACTTGCAGGCAGCTGCCAATCCGGCGCTCATCAATAACTTTATCAATTCCTGCTTGATATTCAAGTATGATAGGGATAGTATAAAATTGTGTATGCTTGATTACATAAAAGATGGAGATTTTGCATATAACAATCAGTTGATTTTTGTAGAGGAAAAATAATGAATATTGTATGCGAATATATGGTTCTTAATGAATCAGCATCAGTCGGCTTAAGCCTGGAAATCTAACATTGCGAAAATATCTAACCTTTTTTCATTTGGCGCTTCCCTTTTCAATAGTGAATGGTGTGGTGTGGGGTATCGGTATCATGACCTTGCCGTTACTGGCAAAAACGGGTGCCAGAGCGGGATTAACATTTGCCATGATCAATTTAGGTATAGGTGTAGGTGCAATATTGTGGGGTACGTTATCTCATACATTTAAAGTTAAAAATCTTATATTCGCAAGCAGTTTTTTATCTTTTCTCGGTTGGCTTACCATAGCATTGTTCCAAGGTAAATTTTTGATACCTCTTGCCTTCTTTTTCGGTATTTTTACAGCGGGTATTTTTGCACTTGCAAGTGTGATTGTTACAAATACATATGAAGAGAAAGAATGGGACAAATATATATCGCTGATGCAGGCTCTTATGACGCTCGGTACCGTTGTTGGATTACTTATTACATCTGTCTATACTAATGTCATAGCGGGTATACCGTTTTTGATCATAGCCTTTTTATCTTATATTCCTTTAGCCCGACATCATGGTTACGTAGTTAAACATCACAAACTTAATCTATCTTTGTTGAAACCGAAAATGCATTTTTCAGAAATATTTACAGGATATTTTTATCATCGATTTAAAATAAAACATTTTCTTCATCTAAGAGATAAACGAATTCTGCTGCTGAATTTGGGTTGGATTTTCAGTTTATTAGCTGCCGCACCTGTCTATGCCATGTATCCGTTATTGATGAAACATGTATTTCTTGTTAAAGAATCCTCGTCTTCTTTAATTTATGCCGTAAGCACAGGATTGGGTGTCTATTTTTTTATAATGGCAGGCAGAATGTCCGAAAAGAAAAGTCCTTTGTTTTCTTTTAATGCCGGTATATTGTTGTATCTTGCAAGTTTCTTGTTAATGTTTACAGGCATAAAAACTCAATTTTACTTTTTTGGTATATTCGGCTTTATTTTAATGATTGTTGCATGGTCGTTCATCTCTGTCGGTATGAATGTGGGTATAGTTAAACTTGCGGATGAATCAAAAAGGGCTGAGCTTTTGGGTGTTGCAAACACACTGCAGAGCTTTGATAATGTGATCGGAGGATTTTTAGGCGGTATTATAGCTGAAATTTTCGGTTATTCTTATGTTATTTTATTTGGTCTGGTTTTTACATTTTTTGCTATAATAATAGGTATTAGCTTGCTGAAGTATAAAACAATAGGAGGTATAAATTAGTATGCTTTCAAAGAAAAAGAAAGGTATTGCGCGCAATGGAATTAGTTCAACATATGCCGAGCGGTTTTTTACAAAACCTGTACCAAGATTTGATATACCGAAAGAAGGTATGGATTCTAATGCTGCATATCAAATTGTGCATGATGAACTCAACATTGATGGAAATCCGTCACTAAATTTAGCATCCTTTGTTACAACGTGGATGGAGGATGGAGCGCAAAAACTTATCACTGAAAACCTGAATAAAAATCTTGTTGATCAAGATGAATATCCGCAAACAGGTCTGATACAGGGACGTGTAGTGAATATGCTGGCAAAACTTTTCCATGCGCATAAAAATAATGAATATGTGGGTACGGCTACTGTGGGTTCATCTGAAGCTATTATGCTCGGACTGCTGGCTCACAAGTGGACATTCAGAAAAAAAATGCAAAAATTGGGAAAAGACTACAGCAGACCGAATATAGTGGTTAGTGCGGATGTTCATGTCGTGTGGGAAAAGTTTGCAAAATACTTTGACGTCGAAATGCGCACTATTCCTATGAAACGCGATAACTATATTCTTGACGTGGAAAAGATGAAAAACAGCATAGACGAAAATACTATGTGCGTGGGTTCCGTTTTAGGAACTACATTTACAGGTCAATTGGATCCTGTAGAAGATATAAACAAGATACTTTTAGATATAAAGAATAAGAAAGGTTGGGATATTCCCATACATGTGGATGCTGCAAGCGGAGGCTTTGTTATTCCGTTTTTATACCCCGACTTGAAATGGGATTTTAGGTTATCTCAAGTCAGGTCAATCAATGTATCGGGTCATAAATACGGTTTGGTCTATCCGGGCATAGGCTGGCTCATTTTCAAAGATAAAACAGATTTGCCTGAGGATTTAATATTTTATGTAAATTACCTGGGAGGAGAAGAAGCGACATACACGCTTAATTTCTCAAGGGGCAGCTCCATGGTTATAGCGCAGTATTATAATCTTTTGAGATTGGGCAAGAAAGGATATAAGCACATAATGGAAAATTCTTTATGCAATGCCAAATACTTATTGCGTGAAATAGAAAAAATTGATTTCTTTGAAATTATAAATAAAGATTTGAAGATGCCTATAGTAGTCGTGTCAATAAAGGACGATGCCGGTTTTGACGTATTTGAATTATCTGCGCAATTAAGACAAAAGGGGTGGATAGTTCCTGCTTATAGTTTACCGAAAGATGCTGATGATATCTGCATACTGAGAATAGTCGTAAAGGAAAACTTTAGCAGAGATATGGCAGATCTTTTAATAAATGATATATTATGCTTTTCAGCCCAATTAAAAAACAATATGAAAACAAAAATTGCCGAAATAGCTAAAAATACTGTACATAAGCATATCTGCTGATATCACATAAGTTTTCTATTTCCCGGCGGCTTCATAGCAAGAAGCAAATTGGGGCACCTGATCATTCTTCTTTTCTTTCTGCGGGTTGTATTCATGGCTCAACTGGCGGCATATTTTGCCGCCAAGGTTGAGACGATTATCATTTTATACCGTATTTGTTTCTGATTGACTTAATGACAAACTTTGCATTATATATCAGTCCCTTAACTTTCGGCTTTTTCTTGAAAGCGACAATTGTGTTGGTACTGCTCGGCTTAGAATAAAAGTATGTTTGCCCTCCGGTTGTTGTAGTTGTAGTGTTTCCGTACGCGTAATTCCCTGTTCCGTATGCACTTCCCGTTGTATATGAAGTTATCGGTGTAGTATATGCTTCCGTCTTTGCATACTTCTCGGAGTTAACAATGATGAAATATTTGAATCCATTTTTCAAAGCCAATTCCGCAGAACGCAATAGAGCAAAATCTGACGCTCGTTCCCGGCTTGTATACACATTGCCGTTAAACGTAACTTTAAAGATATTTTTTCCAAGTCGAGTTTCAGAAAACCCTCCCGTGAATCCCTGCTTCTGATAGGACGTTGCGCATCCAGTCAGAATTACTGCAGAGATCGCTAAAATGATATAATTTCTCATCCGTTTCCTCCCGATGCATAATACCGCAAATCACCGGTGTCAAAAACTGAGCGCAGAAGCCATTTCGATGTCCTGGTGCATTTACTTATTATGTATCGAGGACAATGTATTGTTCGCCCGCTTTTAAACACTCCGGTGTTTTGCGTTTTATATATTTTACCTTTTTTATTGCGCATTAGGTACATTATATTCTTACAATATAGGGTATCGCTACTAAAATAACACCTACAATTACAAGTATATATACATTTGATATAAAATAGGGAAATAGAAACAGGGCAATACCTGCAAGTAACGGGACTACCGACCTTTGTTTTTTGCCATATATAAAAAAACCGAAACCAATCGCCCCGAACAGCATTCCCCAAATAAGCAGCGATGTGCCTTTCATTTCAAAACTTACCGATTTTTTCTCTCATAGACGCCTGACATAACCGATTATTTTCATCGGAACAAAGTATAGTAGATTTTTACAACAATTGTCAAGGAATTTTCTTCCCGTATTGCACTTTCCTGCACTCATACATTGCTGTTGCCGCTGAGAGTTATGTTAGATGCATAACATCAGTTATTAATTCCTCAGAAGTTTGCCCTGTCTTCAGGGCAGCTCTATTAACCCGTAAACTCTCAATTTGAAACGCTTGAAATTAGTATAGCTGCCCTATGGAAAACCTCATAAAAGCTGTGAATCTGTTGTTGTGCAGCGGTCTCATCATGGTTTTGCTGCCGTACATTGTTGAAATCGTTATATTTTGGTTGTAGAATATAAAAACTTTGCGGCAGCATCGTTGCAATAATATTTGGCCGGTGAAATGGTCGTGAGTATTGGAAGTATAAAAATAAGAGGTTAACTTATGAAATCGGTTAGAATTGGAATTGCCGGGCTTGGAACCGTTGGCTCCGGAGTGGCCCGGATACTTGTTGAAAATAAAGACAAAATACGAAAGCATATCGGTTTTGATCTGGAGCTTAAACGCATTGCAACTTTGGATAAAAGTCAACTGGCTCCGATTGGTATAGACCATCTCATAACAGACGATCTTAATTCGCTGCTTGATAATGACATTGATATTGTTGTTGAGACTATCGGCGGGATCGAGACCGCAAAAAAATTCATAGAATCTGCTCTTGCCGGAAAAGGGGTTGTAACTGCAAATAAGGCGCTGCTTGCGCAATATGGTATAGATCTCATAAAAACTGCACGTAAACATCATACGGAGCTTGCATTTGAGGCTGCTGTGGCCGGAGGAATACCGATCATCAGGGTTATAAAAGATGGACTTTCATCGGATAAGATTCTATCAGTAAGAGGTATTGTAAACGGTACTGCGAATTTTGTTCTTTCGAGAATGCTGTCGGAAAAGCAGGAGTTTGATGATGCTCTGAATTTTGCCCGTAAATCGGGTTTTGCCGAGCGTAACCCGTCGTTTGACGTAGACGGGATAGACTCAGCTCACAAGGCTGCTATTATTGCGCTTGTAGCATTTGGATATCCGGCCGGGTTTAGCGATGTCTGGTATGAAGGCATAAAGAAAATTACATATCAGGATCTTAAAATAGCATACGATCTCGGTTACAAAATTAAGCTGATTGCTACCGCAAAAAAACAGGATGGATTGCTGGATATCAGAGTGCATCCGGAAATGATAAAGATGAATGATTTTCTCGCCAAAACCGATGGTGTCTATAACGCTATAACTGTGAGAGGAAAATATTCAGGGAGAACTACCTATGTAGGCAAAGGGGCAGGGTCGCTTCCAACCGCCAACAGTATAGTTGCCGATATTATGGATATGGCAAAAAGAATGAGATATGAAGGATTCGGCACTGTTTTTCCATCAGGTTTTGATAAGCTGGGCAGCTTTGAACTCAAAAAAAGGGAGAGTCTCAAACTAAAGTATTATCTTAGATTCAGTGCAGTTGATAAGCCTTCCGTGCTTTCAGCAATAAGCGGAATATTGGGTGAGAATGATATAAGTATTCACTCAATGATTCAGATAGGCAGAAGCGGAAACGGATTTGTGCCGCTTATAATAATGACGCATTCATCCGATGAAAATTCGGTTCAGAGGGCATTGAGCAGAATAGATGCGCTTAATGTTATTGCAAAACCTACTGTTTTGATAAGGATTGCCGAAGATGAGTGACCGGCTTTGGGGCGGGCGGTTCAGCAGGAAGCCCTCTGAGATTATGAAACGGTTTAATGCTTCAATAAGCTATGATAAACGTTTGGCGCATGATGATATAGATCAATCTGTTGCCCATGTAAAAATGCTTTCAAAATGTAAGATTATCAGTGATACTGACAAAGAAAAAATAATAGACGGTCTTATGCAGATCGCAGATGAGATAAGATCCGGAGAATTTTCTTTCAGCGTTGATGATGAGGATATTCATATGAATATTGAGCGGCGCCTTATCGAACTTAAAGGCGATGCCGCAAAAAAGGTTCATACCGCCAGAAGCAGAAATGATCAGGTGGCAACCGATTTTAGACTTTTTGCAAAGAAAGCATCTATTGAGGTTATCAAAAATATTATAGAATTACAGAGGGCGATTGTGAGGCTGGCTGAATCTAATCTATCCTTGATGATGCCCGGATTTACGCATCTTCAGCATGCTCAGCCGATACTTGTATCTCATTGGCTTATGGCATATTTTGAAATGCTGACCCGTGATGCAGAGCAGTTTTTTGGGAGTTTGAAGTTTGCAGACAGTTCACCTTTGGGTGCTTGTGCACTTGCAGGCACCTCATTTCCGATTGACAGAAACTATACTCAACGAGCTTTGGGATTTGCCGTTTCATCCGGTAACTCCATAGATGCGGTTTCAGATAGAGATTTTGCCATAAATTTTCTTTATGCTTCGGCGATTTGCAGTATGCACCTTTCGAGATTATCCGAAGAGCTTATACTTTTTTCAACATCTGAATTTGGTTTTGTCAGGTTATCGGAAGAGTACAGCACCGGTTCATCTATTATGCCGCAAAAACGGAATCCTGATGCACTTGAGCTGATAAGAGGCAAGACAGGAAGACTTTACGGTAACCTTGTTAGTCTTTTAGTTGTCATGAAATCGCTTCCCCTTGCTTATGATAAGGATATGCAGGAAGATAAAGAGCGTTTTTTTGACAGTTTTGATACAATACATGATTTGCTGCAGGTGATGAGCGGTGTTATATCATCTCTTAGCTTTGACAAACAGGCCTTTAACTTATCTCTGAAAAAGGGATTTATTACCGCAACTGATTTAGCTGATTATCTTGCCAAAAAAGGCATTCCTTTTCGTCAGGCACACGAAATTACGGGTGAAATTGTCAAATATCTGGAATTTTCCGGCAGGGATTTTGAAACGGTAAGCGTAGCTGAGCTGAAAAATTTTTCCGATGCAATAGGCGATGATATAAAAGATTATCTTTTGCATGAGGATTCTATAAATTCGCGAAATAGTTACGGTGGAACATCATCGGAACAGGTTGGCTTTCAGATAAAGAAGGCTGTCGAAACTATAAAAGAAGAAGAACAAAGGTTAAAGTTTCCATTTTTGGATTATAAAAGATCACCGAAGCCGGCAGTTGATGCCATTGTTGAAAGATCAGGCAAAATTCTTTTAATAAAAAGAAAATACGAACCGTACGGATGGGCTTTGCCTGGTGGATTTATAGAATACGGTGAATCTGCAGAAAAGGCAGTTGCAAGAGAGCTGAAAGAAGAAACCGGACTTGATGCAATCGGTATTAACCAGTTCCGGGTATATTCGTCTCCGCAAAGAGACGAAAGAGTGCATACAATCAGCATAGTGTTTGTTGTTGAGACTTCAGGGAATGCCGAAGCAAATGATGATGCGTCAGAACTGAAATGGTTTTTTGCGGATGACCTGCCGTATCTGGCATTTGATCATAAGAAAATTCTCCATGATTATCGTTTGACAAATAAGTTATAGTTGTTAAAATGAGCCCCGTAAAGGATTTTTTTGAAGAAAGAGCGGTTTAAAACAAACCGCCATATATATAGTTAGATAGAGTTAGCAGCTGAGGTAGCTGTATTTTTGTTTATTAGGAGAGCGTTATGAACGGTTATGCAGAGGTTATGGTTGCATTTCTTCTCTTTTCTGTGATTTTTGCAGGAATGTTGGTTATGTCTAAAATGCTTGCTCCAAAAAATCCGTACAAGGAGAAACTCGATCTGTATGAGTGCGGTTCTCCTATCCTGAAAAGCGAATATATGATGGATATCAAATATTATCTGCTTGCCATTATGTTTACACTTTTCGATATAGAGATTCTTTTCATTATTCCATGGAGCGTGCATGCAAGAGCACTTGGAACGATTGGCTTCGCAGAGATAGTCGTTTTTGTTATTTTGCTGTTTGCGGGATATATCTATGCATATCTAAAAGGAGCTTTGAAATGGCAGTAGAGAATGCGTTTATTACAACAAAGCTTGATAAGCTTGTAAGCTGGGGAAGGCGTTCATCTTTGTGGCCTATGACTTTCGGACTTGCGTGCTGCGCTATTGAGATGATGTCAACCGGAGCATCGCGGTTCGATCTTGATCGTTTCGGAATCATATTTCGTGCTTCTCCGAGACATTCAGATGTTATAATTATAGCCGGAACATTAACAAAAAAGATGGCTGTTGCCGCACGCAAGGTATATGATCAGATGCCTAATCCGAAATGGGTTATTTCTATGGGCAGCTGTTCAAATACCGGAGGTCCGTATGATACATATAGTGTTGTTCAGGGTGTAGATACTATTATCCCGGTTGATGTATATGTTCCAGGATGTCCTCCGTCTCCTCAGGGACTTATGTACGGAATTCTGCAGCTTCAAAAAAAGATTAAAGAAGAGGGGTCACTCAATGCCTGATACCGGAAATGTAATGGCAAGGACAGTTGAATATCTTAGGAAACTTTATCCATCTGCAATAACTGAGGTAGAACGATTGAGACTAGGAAGAGTTAGAAGAGACTGGACAATCAGTGTAAAACAATTTTATGCATACCGTATTCTCAAAGCACTGAAAGACTATCCGGAAGGTAACTACGATTTTCTCGTTTTTGCAACTGCTGTTGATACTCAGAAAGATCCGCGTTTTAAGCTTGTTTATCTGATTCGGTCAATTAAAATGGCACGTCAGATTACAGTTGAAGTTCCTGTTGCAGATGATCTGCCGGTTCAATCTGTTTATGAGCTCTGGCATGCGGCAGATTTTGATGAGAGAGAGATTTACGACATGTATGGAATTGTGTTTAACGGCCATCCCAATTTCAAAAGGATTTTGATGCCTGAGGATTGGGATGGATTTCCTTTGAGAAAAGATTATCCGTTGAAGGGTAATCAATTCAGCAACACTTATCTTGATCGTAAGCTGCCGAAAGGACAACTCAAACAATCAAAGCATGTAAGAATGCCTTAAGGATAAACTATGAGTATCGAAAGTAGAGAAATGCTTATAAATATGGGTCCCCAGCATCCGAGTACTCATGGAGTGCTTAGGATAATCCTGAAACTGAATGGTGAAAAAATTGCAGCGAGCGAGCCGGATGTCGGATATCTCCACAGAGGGTTTGAAAAGCTTGCGGAAAATATGCTGTATCATCAGTTTATTCCCTATACCGACAGGCTCGATTATATAGCGAGCATGAACAACAATCAGTCTTATGTGATAGCGGTTGAAAAACTGCTTGGCATAGAAGCTCCGCCGAGGGCTCAGGCTATCAGAGTTATTATGAGTGAACTTGGTCGAATATCCTCTCATCTTGTATGGCTTGCCACGCATGCGCTTGATATTGGCGCAATGACCGTTTTTTTGTATTGTTTTCGGGAACGCGAAACAATCATAGATCTGTTTGAAGAAACCTCAGGTAACCGTCTTAACTATAACTACTCGAGAATCGGCGGAGTTGCATTTGATCTGCCGGAAGGCTTTAAAGACAATCTGAGAAAGTTTTTGGATATTTTTCCAGAGAAGCTTGGAGAATATCACAGATTGTTGACAAAAAACAGAATTTGGATGTCAAGAACGAAAGGTGTAGGCATTTTAACCAGAGAACAGGCGATAAACTGGGGTGTCTCCGGTCCTGTTCTTAGGGGATCCGGAGTTAAGTGGGACATAAGAAAAGCTTTTCCATATGACGGATATGAAAATTACGATTTTGATATTCCAACTGACGATGCTTGTGATGTTTACGGAAGGTATCTTGTCAGAATGGAGGAGATGCGTCAAAGTCGAAGGATTTTGCAGCAGGCATTAAAACATCTTCCCGACGGGAAGGTTATTCTGGAGGATTCTCCTTATGTAAGCCCGTCGAAAGAGAAGATTATGACGGAGAACTTTTCTCTTATGAAACATATGGTTTTAACAATAAAAGGAATGCATACGCCCATTGCCACGCTATATTCGGCAACTGAAAATCCAAAAGGTGAACTTGGCTTTTATATTGTGGCTGATGGCAGCGGAAAACCGTATAAGCTTAAGATAAGAGCACCTTCTTTTATAAATATTTCAGCAATGCCTACCATGCTGAGAGGAAACTATCTAGCCGACGTTATCGCCGTAATTGGAAGTTTAGATTTTGTTTTCGGGGAGAGTGACAGATAATGGCTGATATAAACTTTTTTATAGATGGAATTGCAGTTTCTGCAAAGCCGGGAGAAACAATTCTTCAGGTTGCCGATAGACATGGAATTTATATACCTGCTATCTGCTATTCAGATCGATTTTCTTCTCCCATAGGATCTTGCCGAATCTGTATTGTGGTTATAGAGCAGCTGCCGGAAGAGGATTTGAGAACTCATTCCGCTACCCATCATCCGGTCGCAACAGGCAAATGTTCCAGACCTATGCCGTCATGCGTTATGAAGCCCAAAGAAGGGACATACGTGTGGACCAATACCGAGGCGCTGAAGCAGGCAAGAGCCGATATTGTAAAAAAATGGAACAGATATCATCCGCTTCAATGCGGAGTTTGCGATGCGTCGGGAGAATGCGAACTTCAGGATGCCGCTCTTGAATTCAACATCACAGAGGGATTACCTCAGGATTTTGATAATCTTCCTCAAAAAACGATTCACAAGGAATGGCCTATCGTAAACAACGATACAAATTTGTGTATTGAGTGTAAACGATGCGTTAAGATATGCGATGATGTTATGGGCGTTAAAGCACTTGCTCTGATAAAAAAAGAGAGCGGAATTTTTGAAATTGACACCGTTGACGGAAAACCGCTTGACTGCGAATTCTGCAACCAGTGCATCGATATATGTCCTACAGGATCACTTGAATCAAAACTGTTTATGTACAAATCCAAAGCATGGGAGATGGATCGTATTGTTTCAAGCTGTTTCTTTTGTCCGGCAGGATGCGCACTTGAGCTTAATGTTAAGGATAACAAGATTCTGAGAGTAACAAACCATTTACCGAGTTTCAACGACGGCAATCTGTGCAACCTTGGAGCGTTTGCATATGATATGAATGAAAAAAACAGAACTGTTTCGGCTTCGATAGACGGACGGGAAACAGACGTAAATAATGTTATTAATAAAACTTATAAAGAGATTAAACGAATAATTAATGAATATGGAAGCGACTCGATTGCTATAGTCTGCGATTCATCGGTGAGTAGCGAATCGATGGTATCCGCAAAATGGTTTGCCGATCTTGTAGGGACAAAAACTCTTATTATTCCTGATGCCGATGGTATTCTTAAACTCAACAGAGTGCTTAAAAAATCGGGTCTTTTGAAACAGTCTTCCTATGAAAGCATAAAAAATTCCGACACCGTTTTTGTTATAGGTACAGATGTAACAAACTCCGTTCCACTTCTTGATTGGTTTATTATAAGAAAATCAAAATCTAAAGCAAAAAAAGGAAAGCTTATCATGGCTTACTACCGAGAGAGCAAACTGGATAAACTTAAACCTATCAGTCTGCGCTACAACTTAGGATCGGAAAGAGAACTTTTACTTCTTCTTATACTGAAACTTGCGGAAGGCGCAGAAAATACCGGATTTATCAAAAAAATACCTGATCCAGATGCACTTATAAAAATTACAGGCGTTCAGGAAGAAACAATAGAAGCAGCGGCAAACCAGATTAAATCAGGAAGCCTGTCCATAATGATTGATACTTCGCTTCTCGAAAGAGCAGGCATTCCCGAACTGATATCTGATCTGGCAATTGTATCAGGCAATCGGAGCGATTCTATCGAATTTTGGCCGATCAGCAGAAAAGCGAATATAAAGGGCGCTGAAAGCATACTATCCGGTGCGGATCAACATATAGATAAGGCACTATTTCAACAGCGTCTTTCTGAGGGTGTTTTTCATGCGATTATCTATTTCGGTAATGCGATTGAAAGAATATTGCCTCCGCAGATTACGGCAAAAATAACCGATATTGATCTTTTTGTGATGTTGTCAAGCTATAAGACGGATAATTTCAGTGCAAAAAAGACATTTGTTCTGCCGGTTGCCACCGGTTATGAAACCGATTCTCACTATCTTAATCTTGAAGGCAGACTGATAACGGCAAGAAAGGCGGTTAATGCGGAAAATGAAAATATTCTGCCGGTGCAATCTGTCATAAAGTTATTGGCTGAAAAATTTAATACGATTATGGCGCCTCTAAAAATCGACAGCGGTCCGGCTGCAGCAATAACTGAAAAGTTGATACCTTTGGATTATGAATATAAAGCTATGGAAGAGATGGGATCTAAGCATTATCCATATAAGCTTATTATAGGACATGATCGATTCAGATCGGATGTTTCAACTTCTTTTGGCAGCGGTCCTAAAATTGCCAAATCAGTGGGATATGCTGAGATCTCGGACAGATTGGCCGAGTCTCTTGATCTTAAATCAAACGATAGAGTTAGGATTATATCTAAAATGGGAGAATCTGAAACCGTATTATCGGTTTGCTCCGGTTTGCCGGATAATCTTGTTATTGTACCTGAAGGTTTTGCAGATATTAATCCACTGACACTTTTTTCATCTGATGATGGGTATGAGCATGTCAATATTGAAAAGATTGGAGGCGGCAAATGAGTAGTGAAACGATCGGAGCTTTGATATTTCTGGTTAAATTCCTGCTTCTTTTTGTAGTCATAACGGTTTTTGTTCTTATCGCAACATGGTACGAGAGAAAAGTTATCGGACATATGCAGCAGAGAATAGGGCCCAAAAGAGTGGGATGGCATGGGCTTTTGCAACCGGTAGCCGATATGATAAAAGCTTTTTTCAAGGAAGACAGCATTCCGAGGGGAGCCGACAAACTTTTTTTCTGGGCAGCTCCGATTATAGGAACGGTCTTTGCTATGATGGCTGCAGTTGCGATTCCGTTCGGACCGCCTGTGGTGCTTTTCGGCAGGGTGATAACCCTTAATGTTGCTCACCTGTCTTCGGGAGCTTTGTATGTGCTCGCGATGCTTTCGCTTGTTTCGTTTGGTGCCATATTTGCCGGCTTGTCAACAAAAAGTAAATATCCTATCATTAGTGCTCAGCGAGAGGTTGCGCAGGTTATAAGTTATGAACTTATTTTGTCGGCTGCTTTACTCAATTCCGTAATAATGGCAGGAAGTCTTGATTTAACCAAGATCGTTGAAGCGCAGTCTCACCTATGGTTTATTTTTTATCAGCCTGTTGCTTTCGTCTGTTTTCTGATAAGTATGTTTGCGGTTTCAGGGAGAGTTCCGTTCGATCTTCCGGAGGCTGAAAACGAACTGGTTGCAGGATTTATGACCGAGTTTACAGGTATGAAATTCAGTCTCTTTTATTTTGCGCAGTATGCTGTGATATTTACTGTTTCGATGCTTGCAGTTATCCTGTTTTTCGGAGGCTGGCTTGGGCCGTCATTTTTACCTCCGGTTGTATGGCTTTTTATAAAATGGGCATTTTTTATATTTCTTTATACATGGAGCTGGGCAACTTTTCCACGATATAGATACGATCAGCTTATGAAAATCAGCTGGAAGATATTGTTGCCGATTGTTATAGTAAATATTTTGTGGACAGGTTTTGCGCTCCAGTTTGGGCTTCCGTATTTGCATTAAAACATTAAAATAGGAGAAGAAGTTGTTATTTAAAGATTTGAGAAAAGGCTTGGCCGTTACGATCGGTTATCTTTTCAGGAGGCCTGTAACCGTTCAATATCCTACAGAAAAACTGATACCTCCGGAAAGATCGCGCTGGAGACATTATCTTGGAGTGTTCCCTGAGGGAAAAATCAGATGTATTGACTGCGGATTGTGTGAAAGGGTGTGCCCCCCAAAGGTTATAAAGATAATCCCTGAAATAAGAGAGGACGGAACAAAAGCCTCAGGTGAATATGAGATTGATCTTGGACGCTGCATGTATTGCGGTTTTTGTGTTGAGGTCTGCCCGGAGCTGGCTATATTGATGAGTTCGGATAATTACGAATTTTCAGAATATAACAGAGATCGACTTATTTATCAGAAAGAAGCCCTCCTTCAGTCAGGATCTTTATCCGGAGGCAACGATGAGTAGCGGAATTCTGTTTTATCTACTGGCGTTTTTGCTTATAGGGTCATCTTTGATGGTGGTATTCAGTAAAGATATTTATCGTGCTTCATTCTGGCTCATAGGTTTTTTTCTGATTTTTGCGGGACTGCTTTTTACGCTCCACGCACCGTTTCTGGCTCTTGCCGAGATAATAATTTACTCCGGAGCAATAGGGGTTATGATAATATTTGCGGTTATGCTTACCGGAAAATATGCTCCTCTGGAACTCAATGGCTATAGTTTTGTTGGAATTCTCATAGCTGTAGTTTTTGTGACGGAGCTCGTGCTGGTTATCAAACAGGTGCCGGAATTCACAAATTTTGCATTTGCTTTTGTTGGCGGAAGCAATGCGAGAGCAATCGGAATTTCACTTTTTTCCGAATACCTGCTTCCATTTGAAATCATTGCAATTCTGCTTCTTGTAGCTCTGTTCGGAGCTGTTGTTCTGACGATGAAAAGGGGGAGTAGATGATTAGTTCTACTTATTATATTATTTTACTGTTGATTCTTTTGGCAATAGGTGCTATGGGAGTAATAATCAGAAAAAACTTCATTATTATACTTATGAGTCTTGAAATCATGCTTAATGCCGCAAGCGGACTTTTTGTCGTCGGCAGCGGTATAACCGGTAATATATCGGGCCAGATGTTTTTCCTTTTTGTTGCTGCTGTTGCTGCTGCAGAGACAGCTGTTGGGCTTGCAATAGCGATTGTAATCTATAGAAGAAAGAGTTCTGTCGATACCGACAAATTCAGATCGTTGAAAAGATAGGGAGCAAATTATGGAGCTTTTGGCATTACTTATTCTTATTTTCCCATTGTCGGGTTTTCTTATTAATGGTATTTTCGGCAAGTGGACAAAGCGGAACGCCGGAATCATCGGTTCTGCTGCGATAGTTTCGTCATTTATCATAGCATTGGCTGTTGTATCAAATTATAGCAGTCTTCCGTTTGACCACACATATTACAGCTGGATTGCATCCGGTTTAGGATTTTCCGTGCCATTTGGTTTGAGAATCGATTCATTATCGTTGTTGATGCTTCTTGTTGTAACGGGAGTTAGCGCTCTTGTTCACATCTACTCAATCGGTTATATGCATGGTGATGAAGGATATTCGAGATATTTTGCATTCCTTAACCTTTTTGTGCTTTCTATGCTTATTCTTATTCTTGCAAATAATTATCTCCTCATGTTTGTCGGATGGGAAGGCGTCGGATTCTGTTCCTATATATTGATAGGTCATTGGTATAAAAATCCGGCCCCGCCGAGAGCAGGAATAAAGGCTTTTGTAGTAAACAGAATCGGAGACGCGGGTTTTATAATAGGAATACTTTTTCTGTTTAATAATTTCGGATCGTTGAACTATACGTATATCTTTAGTCATGCCGGTACACTTTCTGTCAGTATGGCAACTATAATAACAATGTTTCTTTTTGTGGGTGCTGTTGGAAAATCTGCGCAATTCCCGCTTTATGCCTGGCTTCCGGATGCTATGGAAGGTCCTACTCCGGTCTCGGCTCTTATACATGCGGCAACGATGGTTACAGCCGGTGTTTATATGGTTGCAAGAAGCCATGTTCTCTATTCGCTTTCTCCTATTTCCGGTGAAATAGTGGCTTCGATTGGAGCGCTGACTGCATTTTTTGCCGCCACAATGGCACTTACTCATACCGATCTAAAGCGTGTCCTGGCGTATTCAACCGTTAGCCAGCTTGGATATATGTTTATGGGAGTGGGTATCGGAGCATACTGGGCAGGGATATTTCATCTAATGACTCATGCGTTTTTTAAGGGACTTCTCTTTCTTGCCGCAGGTTCTGTTATGCATGCGATGAATGGTGTGCTGGATATGCGAAAGATGGGCGGTCTGATGAAAAAGATGCCGCATACCGGCATAGTCTTTATAATCGGTGCTCTTGCAATTTCCGGTATTCCGCCGCTTTCGGGATTTTTCAGTAAAGACACAATTTTGTCTGATGCCCTAAAACTTAATCATCCGATAATATGGTTTGTTGGGGTGGTCACGGCATTTATGACGGCATTTTATATGTTTAGATTGATATTTTTAACATTTTT
>JAADFJ010000064.1 GCA_013152955.1 Campylobacterota bacterium | reverse complement strand
CAGTCGTATCTGTCTCACAGCAAACCTACGGCACTCATTGCCGCATTAAATGGCAGAGACGGAAGAATGCCGAAAATAAGCGTCCCGGCTATTCCGATTGCAATGACATATTTCAATGCAAGTGAGTTGAAGCAAACAGACGATTCTCTCATATCGCCTTTCATATAGATCTCAACAACAACTGAAAGATAGAAATATGCACTAATAGCACTGTTTATAACACCAAGAATAACAAGCCAATAAAAATGCGCATCAATCGCAGCACTGAAAAGATAAAATTTTCCAACAAAGCCTACGGTTGGGGGGATACCTGTCAAAGAAAGCATAAAAAATGCCATAGCGGCTCCGGCTAACGGATATTTGTATCCCATGCCACGCAAATTTTTTATACTGCTGTCTTCGCTTCCCTTCTTTGAGATATACTCGCAAACCGCAAATGCCCCCATATTTGTAAATACATACCCGAAAAGATAGAAAAGTACCCCGGCATTTCCAAGCGAACTGTATGCAATAATGCCTATAAGCATATATCCGACATGCGCAATTGACGAATAACCGAGAAGTCGCTTCAGATCTTTCTGCAAAAGCGCAACTGTATTTCCGAAAAACATCGTAAAAACAGCGAGAACCCATAATAAATGCTGCCATGTGGGCACTATCGTAGGAACAGCAACCGACAAAAATCTAATCAGCACAATAAGCGCAGCAGCTTTTGGAGCCACACTCATAAATGCCGAAACAGGAGTCGGTGCTCCTTCGTACACATCGGGAGTCCAGCTATGAAATGGAAATGCGGCAATCTTAAACGATATTCCAACCATAACCATTAAAAAAGCAAAGATAAATATCAAATTTTTGGGATCCGCCTTGGCAATTTGACTAAATTCAACCGAACCCGTATAGATATAAAAGAGAGCAATACCTACCACAAGAAAGGTTGATGCAAAAGCTCCAAATATAAAATATTTCATGGCGGCTTCGGAAGATTTCTCTTTGTCCTTAAAGAATCCGGTCAATATATACATAGCAATGGATAATGTTTCAACGGATAAAAAGATGATAATCAAATTATGCGTTGATGCCAACAGCTGCATAGATATAACAGACGCAGCCATAATGACATAATATTCCCCATCATTAACGTCTTCTCTATCAAGAAAATCTCTGCTCATTAATACTGCGAGTATAGCTGTCGCCGTGATTATAATATTTATAAAATTACCGGCCTGATCAATAAAAACCTGTCCTACAAATCCAAATTTTTGTATAGCCGGCCAAAAATTGACAATCGAATAAAGCAAGGCTGCCAGATAACCTATAATACTTATCGTGCTTAAAATCTTTTTTTCTTTACTGATAAGATCAACAACAAACAAAATAGCCATAAAGACTGCAATAATAATTTCCGGAACAATAACCGAAAAATCAGAAAGATGATAAGGCATCACAATCATCTTTTTCCTCCTGTAAGCATACTTATATTCTTATTAGCGGGAGCCTCTCTATGTACCTGAGTTATTAAATGATTCACGGAAGTATGCATTTTAGAAAGAAACGCATTAGGATACAGGCCGATCCAGAAAACCAATAAAACTATCGGAATAAAATAGCTGAATTCTCTCAACGAGAGATCTTTCAATTTGCCCTGTTCAGACAATTTCACAAGTTCAGGCTTAGGCTTGTGAAAAAACACTCTCCTGTACATTACAAGCATATAGGTTGCCGAAAATATAGCCGCAGGTGCCAAAAGCATCCCGTACCATATATTACTTTTGAATACTCCTATAAGAATAAGAATTTCGCCGATAAAACCATTCATACCCGGAAGTCCTATAGAAGAAAAAATAAAAATTCCTGCCATAACTGCATAAGCCGGCATAATTGACGCCAGACCACTGTATCTGCCAATCAATCTGGTATGCGTTCGTTCATATATTACTCCTACTATAAGAAAGAGTGCACCTGTAGAAATTCCATGGTTTATCATCTGCAGGATAGATCCCTCCATGCCGATTCTGTTTAGAGCGAACATTCCGAGCATAACGTATCCAAGATGACTGACAGAAGAATATGCAACAAGCTTTTTCATATCGGGCTGAACCATTGCGACCCATGCACCATAATAAACACCGATCAACGCTACAGCCGCTATCACAGGCACAAACATCCTGGTCATATCGGGAAACATAGGAAGATTGAATCTCAAAAATCCGTATGTTCCCATTTTAAGCAGAACGCCTGCAAGCAGAACCGAACCTGCGGTCGGTGCTTCAACATGAGCCCATGGAAGCCATGTGTGAAACGGCCAGATCGGAACCTTTATCGCAAAAGCGATGAAAAACGCCAAAAACAGCCAGAATTGCCACTTGAAAGGAAGCGGAGCTTTGGCAAGTTCGACTAAATTGAAGGTATAATCACCCGTTAGATGACCATGAATAAAATAGAGAGCCATTATTGCAACAAGCATCAGAACCGAACCGGCAAAGGTATACAAGAAAAATTTCATTGTTGCGTAAACACGATACTTTCCGCCCCATATGCCGATCAATAAATACATAGGAATCAGTTCAAATTCCCAAAACACATAAAACAAAAACCCATCAAGAGCAAAAAACACGCCGAGCATACCGGTTTCAAGCAGCAGAATCGCAATATTAAATTCTTTAACCTTTTTATCTACAGCTTCCCATGTTGACCATTGAGCTGAAATCATAAGGAACGTAGTCAGCAGTACCAAAAAAAGCGATATTCCGTCTATGCCTAAAAAATAATGTATATTAAGGCTCTTAATCCAGCTGTAGTTTTCAACAAATTGCATACTGTAAGTATGCGAGTTGAATAGAAAATAGAGCGGAACCGAAATTAAAAACTCAGCAATAATCCAGACAAGTGTAAACAGCTTGATAATTAGAGTATCTTTTTTGGGGATAAAGGCTAATAAGAATGCGCCTGCCAGCGGAAAAAACAGTATCAGCGAAAGATATGGAAAACCTGCTGCATTCATCTTATGCCCCCACTGTAGATTACCCATCCAAGCATAACAACAACTCCGAGAGAAACCCAAGTTATATAACTGTTGATAAATCCGTTCTGGAACAATCTAAAAGTCTTTCCGGTAAAGGTACCCAGGAAACCTACATCATCAACGGAAGCATCTATCAGTTTCACATCAATAATCTTCCATAAAAAGTTGTGTGATACCCACCATAACGGCTTGACAAGCAGAAAGTCATAGATTTGATCGACCCACCAAAGATTTTTGCATCCTGAATATAAAATTTTTACCGAATGCGCCAATTTTGCCGGCAATGACGGCTTGGCAATATACATTAACCATGCAAACACAATGCCGCCGATTCCCATCAGGACGGATATCGTCATCAGCAGATTATCGTTTACTGCTACTATTGCCGCAGGAGGAGCTCCAAGCGTACGGGATAAAAAGTTTTCCACAGGTATACCGCCTGCAGTTTCAAGACCCACTAAACCTCCTGCTATAGCCAGAGCGGCCAAAATCCACATTGGGACTATCATAACAGGGGGAGATTCGTGCGGATTATGCCCCTCAGGCACTCTCGATTTCCCGAAAAATGTTAAAAATATCAATCTAAACATATAAAATGCCGTCATAAATGCCGTGACCACCCCAACAAACCATATTATCGGATGATTAAGTT
>JAADFJ010000063.1 GCA_013152955.1 Campylobacterota bacterium | reverse complement strand
ATTCTGGCTATCAAGCGGGTTGAAGACAGAATAGGCAATGCACACATAAACACGTGTACATCGCCTATTCTGCTTAACACCGGACGTTAGCCAAATAAAAAAAATGAGAAAAACTACATCTTATGAGTAAAGCTGCTGGTTTTATTGTTCGATTATCAACAACAAGACAAATTGTGTTTGATGAACGCTATGATGAAAAATCATTTGCTGAACCAGTTAGTGAATTTTCTCATAGTCGTAACGTACCTTTACAGTGCTTCATAGTCGATAGCTCTGAAAGTATCTCTCATATATCTTTAGGTAAACGTGGAAAATTAGCTGGAACTGATTTAAGACGTTTAAATTTAGAAAAAATATTTGCTTTAAATATCAAAGTTCCTGTAGGTGAAATTCATGAAAAAGTACCACCTAGAATAAAAAATAAGCTTCGTGAAAAAATTACAAAAGGTGGGTTATTGTCACCTAAAAGTTTTGAAACACTAATTCAAATTTTAAGTAAAATTGCACCTGAAACAGCTTCAATTTTGACGAAATATAGTGAGGAAAGAATAAAAAGAATTGAAAGTTTATCTAGCCGGTCTAAAGTTGCATTAGCAGAACAAAAAGAAGCTGTTGCAACTGCACTAACTATTGCTGGAATAAATCGTGATGAACTTTTAGGTTGGGATTTAAATGAAAATAATGGAACTTTCTCTTTTCTAGATGGTTTAGAGCAAACTAGACTTCGTGAAGATCCTATGGTAGTTAATGACTTAATGAATCTTCCTGGTTACGATCTAATTAAAACAGTGCCATACAATTCGGTTGTATTTGAAAATGATAAAAGCAAATTAACTATTATATTAGCTAATAGACTTCCGCTTGAAAATCAACTTGGTACTGATCTAATATATTTTAATGAAACATTCTCATGTTTTTTAATGGTTCAATATAAAGCAATGGAAAAAGAAACTAATGAAACCGTCTATCGATTTCCAAATAATCAGCTAACTGAAGAAATTAAAAGAATGAATTTGATATTAAGTGAATTAAAAAAATGCTCACCTAATACAGAGGTTGATGGTTACAGACTTTCTGAAAATCCTTTCTTTTTAAAAATATGTCCACGTATCGTGTTCAATCCTGATAGTGTTGGCTTGATACCTGGAATGTACCTCCCTTTGGAATATTGGGAGTTATTATCAGAGCATCCTACTTTAGAAGGACCAAGAGGAGGTAAATATTTATCATATCGAAATGTTCGTAGATATTTTGATAATACGGCATTTGTGACTATGGCATCTGGTGGTTGGGTAGGCACAAATATACAACAGTCATCTATACTAAAAAAAGCAATAAGAAGTACACTAGAATCTGGAAGGGCTGTTGTATTTGCAGTGAATTTTGAAAAAGATACAAGGCATAGAATAGATGGCTAACAAAATGTTCAACCTGACTCCGAGAACCCGCGCGTTTTTTGCAAAGAACGCAAAAAACGCGCCCGTTCTCTCCGCAGGTTAACTCAGCGTTATGCGCAATGAGAAGAAAGGTTGGCGTCAGAGTTTATGATTTTCTTATGTGAAATTTGCACGCCCTGAATTCTGGTGTTTATTATCTAATAAAAGTACGGATAATTAACTGTTGAGTATAGTCGAGGCTAATATGTCAAATTCTTATTATTCAGATCAAGCCTTTATGCAATTGATTTCTGATGCTATTTATTATTATAAAAAATCTATTGAAACAAAAGATAAGTTTGAGTCTCAAAGATTTGCGCGTACATCTATATTGAACTCTATTTTGACTCTTGAAGCGGCAGCAAACTGCTGCATCTATCATATAGATAGTTCAAAGCGCTTTATTAACGATATAGAAAAAACGACTTCTTTCGCTAAGCTTGATATTTTTGCAAAAATTCATAATGAAAAATTTATTGATAGAAGTAGTAGTAATTATCAACGTGTGTCAGAACTTAAAAAGGTCAGGGACTCGTTTGTTCATCCAAAAAAGATCAAAGTTCCAGTTAAATTTTCTGTTGATGAAAACAAATATGAGAAATTTTACGAACTTGGTATAACTTTTAAAGAAAATCCACACTCATCTACGAAAATTGATAAATCTTCAACTTTTTGGTTTAGTGCTGATGCTAAATCTGCTTTGGAATCAATATTTAATTTTTACGATTATTATTTTATAGAACTATTAGAGCTTGAACATATACAAGTACTTGGTCTACTTGCAGATGTTATATCTGTAGATGGCAAAGAAAACTTTATTTTTCATGAAGAGTCATTAGAACGTGGTCTCAGTTATCTTGGAGATATCGGAATAGCTCAAAAATTTATTAAGTTGGAAGCAGTGCCAAAAATTAATACATTAAATCCTAAATAATAACGTCTTATTTGCTATTTGAGCTAGGTTCGCATAACAAGACGTTAGCCCCTCAATAGGTAGTTGGTATAAATGAAGTTCGTGAGTGATATAACAAATAATATTTCAGAGTATATATTATGAATAGATTTGAAAGAGGCTCAGAGTGGCGAAAATGGGATTTGCATATCCACACCAAAGACACAAACAAGAATGATAATTTCACTAGCCCTGATTTTGATAGTTTCTGTATCGCCCTATTCAAAAAAGCACTTGAGAGGAACATAAATGCGATAGGTATAACGGATTATTTTGTAATAGATAATTTTAAAAGTATAAAGAAATTTATTGATAATATTGATTCATCGAGTGATTTTGATGAACAAGAAATAGTTGATATAAAAAACATATTTATTGTACCAAATATTGAGCTTCGCATATTACCTGTTACAGACAGTGGCGGTTTAATCAATATTCATTGTATCTTCAATCCAGAAGAAACTTTCCTGGCTAAATTAGAAAATGATTTTTTTGGTTCGTTAGAGGATTCTGGCGGAAATAAAATGAACCGCGCAGGATTCATTGCCTTGGGTAAAAGCAGTGAGAATAGTTTGGATGATGACAGCGCATACAAAAAAGGGATTGGAGAGTTTCATTTAGAACCATCAAAGCTAATCAAGCTGTTTAAAGATAAGCCAGAACTTAAAGAAAATACGATAATTACTGTTAGCAACTCGAATAACGATGGGGCATCAGCATTACAAGAGCATTACAAATTATTTGAAAATGAGACAGGTTCATTAGATGCGGTAAGAAGCAATATTTATAAATTATCAGATGCTATATTTTCTGGAAACCCCAGTGATAGAGAATTCTTTTTAGCCGAAAAAAATGGATGCGATGAGCGGCTAGTAATCAATAAATGCGGTTCATTAAAACCCTGTATTCATGGTTCAGATGCACATTGCGAAGACAAATTGTTTAATCCCGATGAAAATCGTTTTTGCTGGATAAAGGCTGATTTAACCTTTGAAGGTTTAAAGCAAATTCTTTGTGAACCGAAAGACAGGGTTAAAATTCAAGCCAACAAGCCAGAAGAAAAAAGTGGTTATCATGTTATCAAATCTATTGATATTAATAGTGAGATTTGTAAACAAACCATTTTACTCAATCCTAATCTCAATACCATTATCGGTGGTCGTTCTACGGGTAAATCGACACTTTTACAACTCATTGCTCACAGAGTCAACTCCAATATACGTGACATAAAGCAATTCATAACCCCGCTGTGTCAGGATAGATGTCGCCTTGTTTGAAAACATAATATAACAGACAGCGGGTGGGAAAGAGTGAGAAATGCCAAGTTATTCA
>JAADFJ010000062.1:2417-6148 GCA_013152955.1 Campylobacterota bacterium | reverse complement strand
CTTTCGATCATTGCCCCTGGCAGTTACATGATACACTGCTCCCTCGCATTCAATACGTAATGGTCTTGCCATGTTGCCCCTTAATTATAACGAACGATGATTTGATAGATTAGAGAATTACGATGCTTTATTGCAATATTTAATGGACAAATTCAAGGGCTGACCCCTTTTGTTCTCAAGGGCTGACCCCTTTTGTTCTCTTTTGTTCTCTGTGTCGGCTGGATACTTTGGTTAGCTGCTTTTGCTTACACCGATTTCATAGTTTCAACGTTTAACAAATTATCAAAACCGTCTAAACTCCAAATAGATTCACAAATTTCTTTGTATAGTTCAGATCGTTCAATCAAATCCTGTTTTTTAAATTCTTTATGAGGCTTAAAGCATATTCCCGAATTATTCTTGAATGTCAAGAAGTTTGGATTCTTTTTATAGCAGTCTTCGTGTAATGATTGCGCTAAAAGGTTTTCTTTCAAATAATGAGGAAGTTTCTTCTCATAGGGATCTTTATTGAAGGATTGGTTTGTCCCTTCTGGAAGTAAAATAAGTCCACCAATTTTGTTTCTGTATGTGAAAAAATCATCTCTTTGGTCAAATTTATCTTTGTGTTTTTCAAAAATATCTGACCAAATATGTTCTATCTGATAAGGTTTCTTGATGGAATCATTAATATATTGCTCAAATGAGCTCGGAATACCTGATTCTCTTTCAATGTAATTTGTGATACGAGCAAGTAAATAGCGTAAAAATCTTTTATTCTGCTGATGTAATCCAAAACTGACCATGCCTGACAAATTTTCGTTATATTCTTTTATTTTCATTTTAAAAATTGTTATCAATTCTGATGCTGTTTTATCTCTAATTTCTTTTACCAAAGTATACAGCGTATAGCGTATTGAGCTTTGGGCAAGCGTTCTGTAATTTACTGCTCTGTAGATTGTAAAAGTTTCTATAAAACGAGCTACAATATTGAGTTTTTTGTTAACTGTTTCTTCAGTATCAGAAACTTTGATCGGAGACATCAATAAAGGATATGAAAGAGAATATGCGATTCCGAAATAGCCAATGTAATAAATGTATTCAAGCTCCTTTTTAAATTTATTTTCAGCATCAATAATTTTTAAGTACAATTTACTGTAAAAGTCAAAATTTGTTTTTATAAAATTTGAGAAATCATCTTTTTTATTTAATCCGATAAGTTCCAGCTTCTCTTTTACCCAACCATGAAAACTTGTTCCTATTTTTTCAAAATCTTCATTTGCGGCTCCTTTTTTACCTGGTCGTATTGTGTCAGCATATTTGGCTCTTAACCAAGCTCGAAAAAATTCTAAATCTTCGAATTTATCATATTCGTGTAATTTCCCAATTTTCTTTTTCCAGAGGTCATTTAGTTCTGTTTTTAATTCGTTTGAAACTTTGGAAAGCAAATACCCTTTTAACATTTCAGTCGGGGTGAGGTTAAGTCCCCTATCATTCATCGTCTCAAAAATGGTATAGGCATTTTCGTCAGAATAAGCGGCAATTTTTACAAATATTATTTTTTCTTTAAGCCAGTCAATGAAGAAAGGCAATGCTTCCCCCTTCAATTCTTTGGGGAAAAATTCTTTTATGTCTTCAAATCTTTCAATTAGATTATTTACACTCTCATCAATACCAGTGGCATCATATTCCCCTGTTTTGTAGAGAGCATCCAGACATTTTATTCTTTCTTGGATTTTGAGGTTGTAGGAATGTTTCCCAAATTTTGTTGACCTAATCAAAGACTCAACTGGTTCATGGTTTGTCTTCTCATTTTGAAGATTATGAATATAGATTAAAAGAAGTGTCAAAGAGGTAAGTCGTTGTTGTCCATCTATAATTGATAAATGGTCATCTTTATTACATATTACAATAGGCCCCAAAAAATATGAATTATAGTATTCAACATCTGCTCTTTCGTGCTCTGGTTTATAGTTACTAAAAAAACTTGCTTCCAAATCCACTATTAATTGTTCTATATGTTTTCTTTCCCAGCGGTATTCTCTTTGGAAATAGTCAATACTATACTTTTGAGTATCGAGGATATCTTTTAGAGTTTTATCGTCGGCATCTATTTTGTTGGTTACCATTGATCTATTTGAGGGCGACATAATATTTACCTTTCGCTTTTAATAACGTTTAAATCACCCGACGACGAAGGAGGTCGGGTGATTTTGATTGTTAAATGCCTTAATTACTTGTTAAGTCATTCCAATTATCACTGGCAAACTTAGCAAAACGTAACAATAATGCAATTGAAGTGTATGCTTCATTATCATTAATCCCAGAGACTTTTCCATGGGCAGACTCGTCACGCCAATATTTAATAAGACTCGAATAGCCTTGATACTCCCTCTTCAAATAGTTCTTCGCTTGACCGATAATCATATTTTCTACTCTAGATCGTCCATTTGAAGATGCGTATGCTTTAAGAACTTCCTCTTCGCTTTTCTTAGCTATGGCTGTTGCGAGAATAATTGATTCAGATGCCCCGCCACACATCGCACAACAAGCAAGATATGCATGGGCACCATAGCAACGTACCGCTTCTTGAGCCCTTTCATAGAATCCTGGCCCAAACTTATCTCGATATTCTTCGAGCATACTCGCGAAGCGACCAGGCTCAGTAGGAACATAGTCATCACGATCAGATTCACTTAGCCACTTTCTCCCGAAAGGAGTAAAACTATAGCCATTTCCCGCGTTACCATCGTCAGTAGCTTGTGCCATATAGCTATGAACACCTGGTCGCAATATTCCACGACGACACAAGTCCCATGCAGCAGCATAAAAATGTGGGATCAATTCACGTAGCTGTTGTTCTTGCTCGTGATGCTGGATGCGCTGAGATTGAAGGTGCGCACGGATTATTGAAGGTAGGTAAACCTCGTAGCCATATGAGGATAACAATCCATTATTAGGACTACGCATATATTGGACTAGTAAATTGGTGGCATCTTCTTGATTCATGAGTTTCACATTTAACGGTTGCCATCACCTGGCTGGGGCTATGATGTGGCTAAGCACAGGTTCAGGAAGAACCGGAAGGCCTAGGGTCAGCCCTCAAATTAATAAATAAGAGAGAGATTTACATGTTTTTTCATATCAGTTGTTCACCGGTTGCAAGTTACCAGGGTCGTTATTTGTTAATTTGAGGGCTGACCACGGGCATTCTGCTGAATTCCAAAACCAAAAGGTATCAAACCAGAACTGTTACAGGCGAGCACTTCCTGTGGCTGATAGTATAGCACATACTCCCCAAAGGATTTAGCAGAGTCAGAACTTACGGATTCCTGCATGCATGCAGGAAAAAACTCATTAAATTATTACAATATCTGCTAAAATTTAATCCGGTAAAAATGTTGAAAGCAATAAAAACAAGACCAGTATTTTTATGTAAATGTTGCGGGTGCAAAATGAAGATTATTGCCACTAGAATACTACAAAAAGCATCACTTCAACAAGTGATTCTCGCAAGGCAATAAAGGGAGGCGACATGTTATGTAACACTTAAACTTAAAAGACTGTTTTTTTAAAAATAGGATTTTACCGGCAAGGGATTTTTATGCCAAAAAACTACATTTGCCGCTACAAAATGCCTGTTTTCATGGGAACTTAGAAGGGGAATTAGTCTGAAAGAAACAAAACAGGATAAGCCACAATCTTTTAACAGATCTTCGCAGTTATTCTGACCTTAATAAAGAACATTTTCAAAA
>JAADFJ010000062.1:0-2400 GCA_013152955.1 Campylobacterota bacterium | reverse complement strand
TTTCTATACGCTAGCCAGGTCGCCGGGCTTGTCCAACAAACGGTTCAGATTGTGGTTCGTTCCTCACACAATCTAACCTTATTCGTTAGCCATCTTGTTTGTGAAATTCTATATTTAGCTTATCTAATAATACTTCATCTTCTTTTGTTCTGGAAAATCCTGCTTTCTTACCGATTAAAACTACCATCTCCAATAGTTTTATCGCTTCGGATTTATTTCCAGAGTTAGCCATGAGCTTTCCGAGAGTACCTGCAACATGGTATATACCTTCTGCATCGCTAATTTCTTGAGCAATAGTGAGAGCCTGTGACAATGTATCTATGGCCTTTTGGTAATTGCCCGAATCAAGGGCAATCATTCCCATGTTATATAATGTAGGTACCATTGCAGCTTTGTTGCCAATTTCGAGGTAAATATTATGAACCTGGTTCAAGTACTTAAGAGCTGTATCGGAATCCCCCCGCTCCTTAAAAAGAAGACTCATGTTATTTAGGGTTGTGCCTTCACCAGAACGATCCCCAATCTCCTGCTGGATTTTAAGACTTTGCTCCAAATATTTAAGGGCAGTGTCGGAGTCTCTCCGGGCAACATATATTTGACTAATATTATTTAAAGCTGTGCCTTCACCAGAACGATTCCCAATCTCCTGCTGAATTTTGAGGCTTTGTTCCAAATATTTAAGGGCGGTATCGTAGTCTCCTCGAGCATCATATATTTGACTAATATTATTTAAAGCTGTGCCTTCACCAGAACGATCTCCAATCTCCTGGCGAATTTTAAGGCTTTGCTCCAAATATTTAAGGGCGGTGTCGTAGTCTCCTCGAGCATCATATATTTGACTAATATTATTTAAAGTTGTGCCTTCACCAGAACGATCTCCAATCTCCTGGCGAATTTTAAGGCTTTGCTCCAAATATTTAAGGGCGGTATCGTAGTCTCCTCGGGCGTATGCGACAGTGGCAGCGTTGTTGAGAGTTGAGCTCTGCCCAGCCTTATCCCCTATACCTTCTTGTATTTTCATTGCTTTCTTAAGATAGCATAAACCTGAATCATAATCTCCTCGTGCTTTATAAATTTGGCTAATCTGATTAAGTGTTGTGCTTTCACCTTCTTTATCATGCATTTCCTCATGCAGTTTGAGAGCCTTTTCAAAGTGACTCAATGCCTGCTCATAATCACCTCTATTAAAAAAATCTATTGCTCTGGTCCTTAGAGAAACTACTTCTTCCGACCTCTCCCCTCTTGCGGCGCCTAATAGGCGTTTCAATTCTCGCGGATTATCCATGCCTTCGCGTAAATCAACTGCGGATATGTTTCTAAGGGAGGAAGGCACATAATCCCACTCGGCCCCTGGAAGCAAAACTGGTATGACTTTTTTTGAAGGATTATTAATATAGGAAGAAAGGACTCCGCGCAACTCACTTTGTTGCCAGTGACTTGTAGCCGAAGAACCTATGAAGATGATGTAAGTTGATACTTTTTCAAGAGCAGACTGAATCTCATCACTCCAAGATTGCCCTGGAATAAGAGACCATTCATCGAACCAAACATTTAAGCCCGCGTCATTTAAATAATTAGCCATTTTGCTGACTGGCTCTATATCTTGTCTTGAATAACTTAGGAAAACATCATACTGGGACATAGTTAATCCTTATGTGTTCGTCAATTTGTCAATAAGACGACGTTGATACTCCTGTGCGATCTCTACATCGATTAAATGCTCATCTCTTAGTTCACGAATTTTCAACAAATTGTTACGGACCTGTTTGTGTAATGAATCGGCATCATTTCTCTCCTTAAATCGTCCTGGAGCCACGCCCCGAATCCCTGAGATCAAAATATGAAAAGCATAAGCATTCTGAATGTCATTTTCGAAATCAACCCATGTTCTTAGCTCAAGGAAATTATCTACGTTAACTTTTTGAGAATTTGGTAACAAAACAGGAATCACTCTAAAGGATTTATCTTTTGCTTGACGATTAAGTGCTCTTTCTATTTCCTCCGTGAACCATCCAGACGGTGTTTCAGACCCGATGCAAACAGCACATGAACTGGCACCCTCAAGTCCACGAGCCATCTCTTGTTGCCAGTGTTCTCCTGGTACAAGTATCCATTTGTCTAACCAAACAGACAAACCCGCCTTGTCTTCAAGCATTTCGGCGAGATCTTCTGTGTATTCAGAGTCTATGTGTGAATGAGACAAGAATACATCGAATGTCCTATCTAAATCGTCACTCATGACTGATATTCTTCTTAATTTTCCTTAAAATTGAAGTTTTGTTCCCGTCCAATTTGAAAGCTTTTCTCTGGCTAACGAATAGGTTTTATCCGTAATGTCCTCCAAACTAACGTATTAGGCCAGCAAAGTCAATCGACATTACGGATAAAACCCTGTTGAAC
>JAADFJ010000061.1 GCA_013152955.1 Campylobacterota bacterium | reverse complement strand
TCGCTTGTAGAAAAAGGTGTATATGTCAAAGCAACAGGTTTCAGCAGGGTTGATTTTGATGTCAAAAAGGCAATAAAGGAAATTATCGCAATTAATCCGAATGCTCTTGTGTTCGGTACAGATCTTCCATCCACCAGAGCACCAAAACAATATTCCGACAAAGATTTTTTTACGATTATCGATGCAATAGGTGAAAAAATGGCGAGAAAAGTATTTTACGAAAATGCCGCCAGTTTATATCAACTTCAAAATGCGGAAAAAGACCTCTAATGATACTTGCATATGAGTAAAATAAAACTGTATCCGCTGCTCGCTACGCTATTTTGCCGGAAAACTTATGAACACTTCTGTAATTTCGAGTGTTTCAGATTGAGGACTCGAGATGATAGTTAACGGATTAATAGAACTGTCCCCGTTAACCTTCAAAAATATACCGGAGACAAGTTGACGCAACAACGTATGTTTCTTGATTTCTTATTAAAAGAATGGCTGCTTTTTGTATCTGTTTCCGGGGTCATTGTTACCTCTGCTTATTTGAATCAGCTGCCTTCTTTTTCAAGAGATGATATTCAGATTATATTTATTTTAACAGTACTTTTTATTACGGTCAAAGGGCTTGAACGCAGCGGTCTTATGATGCATTTGTCTCAGAGCCTCGAAAAAGGAACGCTCCTTCCGCTGAAGTTGATATGCGCAGCCTTCTTTTTATCAATGTTTATAACAAATGATGCGGCTCTGATTGTAATCGTTCCGCTGACCTTAGCACTTACAACCGACCGGAAGGATATACTCGTTATTCTCGAAGCACTGGCCGCCAATGCCGGCTCAGCTTTAACGCCTTTCGGCAATCCGCAGAATCTATTCATTTACTGGTTTTATAATATTCAGCCTAAAACCTTTGTTTTGTCCATTGCACCGTTCTCAATGATATTCCTGGCGTTATTTGTCCTGGCATCACTTTTTGTCAAAACAGCAAATAACAGAAAAATCAAACAAGCGAATTCCGCAATAAAGCGCAGCGCATTTATCTATGGAGCGTTATTGTTAATCGTTATCCTAACGATTCTTCGTATTTTACCGATTCAAGCAGGAATAATAGTTATAATCTATGTTATATTATTTGATCGAGGCAGTCTTCATATTGATTATGTTCTTTTACTTACTTTAATTTGTTTTTTTGGTATTTCAGAAAATATGAAAAGTATTTTCGCCGCCAATCTTGAGAACGCAGGGCATATCTTCATATTTTCCGCTTTAGCAAGCCAGATTATCAGCAATGTTCCGGCAACATTATTGTTCGCAAAATTTACAACTCAATGGAAAGCTTTACTCTGGGGGGCAAATGTCGGCGGGTTCGGAAGTCTTGTTGGATCGCTGGCCAATCTAATTGCCTTCAGACTTTATACATCGCATAAAAATACAAACAACCCTGCAGCATTTACAACAAAATTCATTATCATAGGTTACCTTGCTTTTTTCATTGGGATCGGTCTCTATTTCGGCATGGAAAAAATGCCGTGACAACTTAAAAAAAGAGAACATCAGAGTAATCTTTGATTCTCTGCAAACCTTTCTTTTTTTCCAATCGCTTGGTTTTTTAACATCGAGAGAAATTTTGGTGCGCCTGAGGGGATTCGAACCCCTCGCCTCCAGATCCGGAGTCTGGCGCTCTATCCAGATGAGCTACAGGCGCTTGAGTACAACAATCCAATTAACTTCATTCTTTTTCAGTACGCTCATAACCTCGATATTGTCAATTTGTCTAATTTTGTCAAGCATTGAGATGTCGCAAATATAAACCAGCAATCGCTTGCCGACTTCCATATCAGCTATCTTTGTTTCAAGCAAAGCTGTATCATTCTTTTCTCTCAAATCAATATCCAACGCAATATTCGTTTCTTTCATAAAATATCAATCTCCTTATTCTGCAAGATATTCTTATCGGAAATATTATATCTCAAAATTGGCTTCGCCCTACAATTGCCTTACCCAATGTTGTTTTGTCAATATAACCCAATGATACACCAAACGGTATTCCATAAGCAATTCTCGTTATTTTGACATTATACGATTTTGCAAGCTCCTTAATATACAAAGCCGTATTCTCACCATTTGTATCAGGATTAGTAGCAATTAGAATTTCGTCAATCAAATTTCTGCGCAATTTTTCGAGCAGAGGTTCAACGAAAAGCTTATCGGTTCCAATCCCTTCAAGAGGAGAAAGATGATCTCCGAGGACAAGATAAATGCCGTTAAAAGAATCGCTGTTTTCAATATTGATGAGGTCGTCCACAGTTTCAACAATACAAAAAAGCCGCTTATCTCTCTTGTCATCCAGGCAGATATTGCACAACTCGGCCTCAGTCATATTTCCACAAAAAGGACAGCTTTTTATACCGTTTTCAACTTCTTTTATCGCAAGTTCCAGGTTGACGGCCAAATCATGATTTTTAAACAGATGAAGAGCCATTTTAGTCGCCGTTCGCTTGCCTACACCTGAGAATCCTGACAAAGCATCAACAAGATCATTGAATTTCTCCGGAAACCTTATCATAACAGATTCATCATATCGACACCGCCGGCAAAAATTCCAAGTTTCTCCTTTGATAATTCTTTAGCTTTTTTTTCAGCACAATGAATAGCAGAAATTATAAGATCCTCCAAAAATTCTCTATCATTTAATTCAGCTGTTTCGCTTATTTTAATTGATATAACTTTGCCCATTCCATTCAGTGTAGCCTGAACCATTCCTCCACCGCTTTCACAGGTTAATCTGGCTTCTTCAAGACCATCTCTTATTTTTTTAAAATGTGCGGTAATTTCACTACTTTTTCCAAGCAGTTCGCCTATATTTCCGAAATTAAACAGATCAGACATAATTTTTCCATACCACGGCAGCATCATATTTTTCTTTTAAAAGTTTCACCATTTTATCCTCCGTGTCATTTTTCTTATATACAATTTCACTGTTCTTATTAGAAACGATCTTTTTCTCATTCTGTTTGCCATCAATAATAGATTCTATATTAAAAGAGGTCAACCTTGAAAAAACGGTATTTATTTTTTCAAACTCATCTTCTATGCGTTTGCGCGAGCCGCCGTTTCCATTAATTTGCACCAGATACCATTTCTCATTTTTTTTCTTGAGTTCAAAATAATTTTTAAGGCAGCTTTTTGTAAAGCCTTCATCGAGATTATCCAGCAGTTTATTCCAGATAGCATTACCATTTTTATTATACACTGCAGCGTTTTCGTCTGAAGAGACGATTTGAATGTCCAAATCCGTTTCAATCTTTTGTTCAGTCTTGTATTCTATCTTATCTTCCGATATAGTCGAATCAGTTGTTACAATTTTATTATAATCTCTGCGCTGCACATTTCTCGTTAAAGATTCAATAAAAGAAGCTGCATCATCAATTTTTTTTGCATAAGCTGCCTTCAAAGTAGCATTTCTTAAAAAAAGCATCGATTCGCCTATCATTTTACTTTTTATCATACCGGATATAAGCAGATCTGCGACATTAAACCATATATGGACATTCTCCCCCGATATAACCTTATCCTGAGCCCGCATAGCAGCCCTTTTTGCAAAATTATAAGGATCATAATTTTTTTCTTCGAGATCGTCCAGAAATTTGTTAAGTCCATCAATATCTTCGGATGCTATCAACGCAAGATAATTGTCAATCGCTTTTTCCGATGAGATGCCCAACGCTTTTGAAATGTTTTCCGACAATATTTTACCGCCGGAATAAAATAGAAGTTTCTCAGCAGCAGTTTCTGCATTTCTCAGACTACCTTCAGAAAATTGAGCCACTTCATTGAGCGCCTCTTTTTCATATTCTATATTTTCTTCTTTACAGATATGCTCCAGCTGATCAGAAATCAGTTTAACCGGAATTCGTTTAAATTCAAACTGCTGACAACGCGAAACGATGGTCGGAAGAACTTTATCAGGTTCAGTTGTGGCAAATACAAACGTCACATAGTCCGGAGGCTCTTCGATTGTCTTAAGAAGCGCGTTAAAAGCCTCCTTTATCAGCATATGAACCTCGTCAATAATTATTATTTTCCTTTTTCCAATAGGCGGATAGTCAAGCGATCTGGCCAATTCTCTGACATCATCCAATTTTCGCCAGCTTGCACCATCGATTTCTATTATATCGGGATTGCTGGAGTCAAACGATGATCTGCAGCTTTCACATTTAAGACAAGCTTCCCCCTCTTCCTGATTTTCGCAATTCAACGTTCTTGCCAAAATTCTTGCTACAGATGTTTTCCCTGTTCCCTGAGGACCGTTAAAAAGATAAGACGGAACCGTCATTTTTGATTTAATACTGTTTTTCAGAACAGTTACAACGACATTCTGGCCTACTACCTCTGCGAATCTTTGAGGACGCCATTTTTGAGCTAAATTTTTATACATAAAACTTTTGGTCAGCCTGCTGAAGTTTTCCGTGCACCCGACAGTTTTTCCTACCGTTGCTTCCTTCCGGATCTGGCGGGGTTCAGAGAAAAGCCGTTGCCGGAAACCTCAGCCGACTGATAATAAAGATCTTGTAGAAGATTATAACATTCGGAAGAATTGTCAAGGGTGCTTCTCGAATTTCAGGCGATTTTCATATACTGCACAGGGTTCAAATTTTGGTTGACTAATGATCCATTCTGATATAACTTTAATGATTGTGAATAAGCAAAGCGTAAAAAGTATTCTGACTTTAATCATTGCAGTAACTGTATTGGGAATTTTCGCCGGCTGCAGCCGCAAAGCGACCACTGAAATAAAAAACAGCACTCATATTAAGAAGACAGAAAATCAATACTATCCATATATCGAATCTCTCCTTTACTTAAGAGACGGCAAGATAAACCCGGCCATAAACAAAGCTATTGAAAGCGAACGCATAAAGCGGTCTCCTGAAATACTAATCTATATATCGAAACTTATGTTTCTGAAAAATAAACATGCAGCTGCTAATATTGCACTTTATGCGCACAGAAAATATCCCCGGAATAGAAAGATAATAATATTGTTATTGAATAGAACTATGCCTATAGATGCTGATAAAAAAATAGCTGTTGCAAAAAAATATCTTAAAAACAAAAATGATAACAGTATAAGAATTATACTTGCGGATCTGTATGCCCGAAAACAACAGATTTCAAAATCAATTTCTACGCTTTCGAAAATAACAGGAAAAAAGAATTCGAAAATTTTAATTTCCGAAGGAACAATCTATTTGAAACTGGGCTTAAAGGGCAAGGCGGAAAGTCTGTTTGACGAGGCATATAAGTTAGACAGCTCAAATATCAAGCTTGGACTCTTTTTGGCAAAACTTAAAGAAGAAAAAGGAGCTATCGCGAAAGCAATAAAAATTTATAGAGAAATTGCCGCTCAGAGACCGAAAGATATGTTTCTACGCTACCGCATTGCAAACGACTTGGAAAGAATAGGCAAAGACAAAGAAGCGCTTTTATATTACAATGAAGTTTTAAATAACGGACAACTGTTCAAAAATCGTGCGGCATTTTCAGCAGGCTTGATCTACCTGAAATTCGAAAATTTCAAAAAAGCTAAAGTCCTTTTTGAACAGCTTCTAAAAAATAACACAATAGGTTATCACGCAGAATATTATCTTGCTCTGGCAAAAAAAGGCATGGGAGAACTAAAATCAGCATATAATCTTTTTTCCCGCATTAACATAGGATCTGATTTCTATACTGATTCCATAATAAACATGGCTGAAATCAAAAACAGTTTGAATAAAACTAAAGAAGGATTGAAACTCATAGAACGTGCCTTGAAACTGAAACCCGCCAATATCAAACTGAAAATAGCAAAAGCACGTCTTCTGAGGATTTTAAAAAGATATAATGAATCGGTTTCTTTATACAAAAAGCTGCTATCCGGTCGAATCAATAGTGGTGAAAAGCAATATGTATATCTTAATGTTGCAGATATAGAATATGAGAATAAAAATAATACAAAAAGTGCTATTATTTTTCTTAAAAAAGCAATCTCACTGAACCCTGAAAATGCCGAAGCTATGAACTACTTGGGATATATCTACATAGACAAGAATATCAATATATATAAAGGGATACGTATGGTTAAAAATGCGTTGAAAATCTATCCCGAAAACAATTTTTATCAAGACAGTTTAGGGTGGGGCTACTTTAAACTTGCTAAATACCGGAAGGCCGTTAAGATACTGAAAAAGGCAGCCAAAAGCGGTGATCCTACAATCCTTAAACATTTAGGCTATGTATATAAAAAATTAAAAAAATACAATGCAGCATATAGAGTCTTCCTAAAGTCCTATCATCGAAAAAATGACAAATCAGTATATAAGCAGTTGATATTGCTGAAAAAGCTTATGGATTCATCACGATAATGAGACCACTGCACAATAAGCAAATTCACTCAAAGAAAGGGTGAGATTTAGAAATTAAAATTTGAGGTACTAACCGGTTAGTTTGAGAATTTTAATTTCCTGAAGATTGCCCTTTATTTGGCTTCCCTGCGGGCTTTATGAGGTTTCCCTCATGCTTGCGTTTTGCTTCTTTGAATTAACCAGTTAGTCCTTCAGAAGTTTGCCTTGTCTGTAGAAAACCTCATTAAAAGCTGTGAATATGCTTATTGTGCAGTGGTCTCATAATATACCTTGTAAGCCCGATAGAAGAACTTTAATTTAGAGCAACTTCTGAGATTCCAATAATATTTATCAACAATCTTTTATTGCACCGCTATAAGCTGAGAAAATGAAATAGAAATGAAAAGATTTAAGATAAATTACAAATCTGTTTTGGAGTCCAACATTGTCTGTTTTATATACCTTCCTGAAGTGTTAAGATATTTCAAATATCTGTTGTGAGAATCAATTACTTCGCTCATAGTATCACCGGCAAATTTCATAAGAAAAAACCGGGACAAAACAATCGCTACGACAGACTGAGCGATAATACTTGCCGCTCTAACCGCAGAGGTATCTGATCGTTCGCGTATCGCTTTATCCGGCTTTCCTGTCTTGAGATTTATAGAATTCAGCGATTTCATAAGTGTTGGAATCGGTTTCATAAAGCAGCGTATATCTATAGGCTCCCCATTGCTCATTCCGCCTTCTATACCCCCTGCCCTATTTGTTCGTCTTGCAATTCCACCATTCTCCGGAAAAATCTCATCGTGAACCTGGCTTCCCGACAGACTGCTGTTTTCTATCGCATTGCCTATCTCTATGCCTTTAATCGCACCAATAGAAATTACGGCATGTGCTATTGCGCTGTCGAGCCGGAGATCATCATCGGTAAAGCTGCCTATACCGGGAAGGACTCCTGTTGCAATTACCCTGATTACACCGCCTATCGTATCTCCGTTTTTCTTTGCTTCATCGATACTTTTTTTGAATGCCTGCTCGTATTGTCTGTATGGAGTTCTAAACATTGAGGCTGAAATATTACTTTTCAGAAATGCAAAGTTAATCTTTTCATTTACCTCTATATTGTGCACCCTTTCCAAAAAACCTATCACATCCATGCCAAAAACCGCAAGAAACTGTTTCAGGAGACTGCCGACAGCAACCTTGATTGCCGTTTTTCTTGCACTTGATCGTTCTATGATATTTCTTAAATCGTTCTGATGAAATTTTGTCGCTCCGGCAAGATCGGCATGTCCGGGTCGGGGAACAAGCAAATTATTGTTGTCTGTATTATTTTGTACAGGATCCATAGCCGATTTCCAATTCTCGAAATCTCTGTTTTTAATCTGAAGTGTTACTGGAGATCCCATTGTAAGACCGCCTCTAATACCTGATTGAATAATTACCTCATCGGCTTCAATAGTCTGCCTGGCTCCTCTGCCGTACCCCTTTTGACGTTCGGAAAGGTCCCGATTTATTTTATCGATATCAACTTTTAGTCCGTATGGCAATCCTGTTATTATTGCAGTGAGTGCCGGCCCATGACTCTCTCCGGCATCTATAATATTAAGCATTTTTCTCAAAACTCATACCGTATCTGGCATATCTTTTTAATTTTTTATCAACAAGAAAGTGAACACTGTTCCTCTCATATCCGGTCTTTGTAGCCTTTCCGGCAAAACTCCCCGTGAAAAGCTCTATCGCATCATCAATGCTGCTCATCGTGAAGAGATGAAATTTCTCGTTTCTTATTGCTTCTTCAATCTCATTCGGCAGCATCAGATTTATGACATTCTGCTCGGGAAACAAAACACCCTGTGTGCCGGTGAGTCCTTTCTCTTTGCAAATTCTGTAGAATCCCTCTATCTTCTCGTTAATTCCGCCTATAGGCTGAACTTCTCCTGCCTGAGATAATGACCCTGTCACTGCAATATCTTGTCTTATCGGAATATCTGCTATTCGGGATAAAATTGCCAACAACTCGGCCACCGAAGCGCTGTCACCGTCAATCATTCCGTAAGATTGCTCAAATGCCAGAGAGGCAGAAAGCGAAAGTGGGTACTTTTGGGCATATTTTTGCCCCATATAGCCGGCAATTATCATAGATGCCTTGTTGAAGGTTTTTCCGGAAAGATCAGATTCTCTTTCAATATTGATGACCCCTGATTTTCCCATAAAACAGGAGGCTGAAATTCGGCTTAGAGTTCCAAACATGAAATCTCCATCCTGCAAAATCGCCAATCCGTTTATCTGTCCGATCTTTTTACCTTTTGTTTCGACAATTATCTGATTATCTTTAACAGCTTCAACAATCTTTTCTCTCAAAAGCTCTTTTCTGTATATGTCGTTTTTTATTGCATCACGTATCTGTTTTCCGGTAATTTCAATACTGTCTCCGCTTACACTATTTTTTGCCTGCGAAACAGCTTCTTCGCATATAGATACAATTCTGGTAATATCAGGGTTTATTTTTTTTCTGCTGCCTGCTGTTTTTGATGCATACTTTATAATCTCTTCAAGGGCAGATTCGCTGAAATTTACATTATTATAACGGTTCTGCAGTATCGCAAGCATTGATCCTGCGTTCTCGTCTGATAAGGTAAGCGAATAGTCGAAATCGGCTTTGAGACCAAAAAGCTGATTGAACTCATGATCATGCGCCGACAGCAGAACATAGAGATATCTTGATCCCAGAAGAATCACCTTTGTGGACAACTCTATCGGCTCGGGTTTCATGCTTGTAGCCGATAAAAACCCGAATTGCTCCTGCATATCCTCTATTTTGATTGACTTTGAAAGCATAGCATTTTTTAGCGCCCACCAGCTTCCGGGTTTTGAAAGCACCCTTTCGGCATCAAGAATAAGATAGCCTCCGTTTGCTTTATGCAGCGCCCCATGTTTTATAAGGGTAAAATCTGTTATAAGATTGCCGAACATTGCCTTTTTCTCAATTTTGCCGACGATGTTGTAGAATGTCGGGTTATCCTCATACACAACAGGAGAATTGTTCTGTCCCGAAGCATCAATAAGTATATTGACCTCAAACGGCAGCATTTTGCCATCGGTCGGAAACATAATTCGAGGCGTCTTTTCCGGCAAAAACTGTTCGGCATTTTCAAGTGTATATTCTTCTATGGCCTTTAGATATTCCTTTATCTTATCGCAGTCGTAGTGATATTTTTCTATCTCATCAATATAATGACTTATCACAAGCAGTATGGCCTCTTTTTTTATCCTCTCTATTTCATCCCACCGTTTTTTCTCTAAAATTCTTACTTTTTCAAGATAGTCTACAATTTTGCTGTCCAAGGCATGTCGTCTCTGCTCTATCTGTTTTTTTTGTTCATTACTTAATACGGAAAACTCTCGTTCAGTAACCATCTTACCATTTATCAATGGATTAACCTGTAATCCTTTTGCTGACGGTTTAACTATAAAATCAAGTTCTGCCGCTGCATCTTTCAGAATACTGAAACTTTTATCTATCTGATCATTTATTCGATTAATAATTTGTCTTATACGCAGAGAAAAGTCTTTGCTTTCCAGCACTTCAGGGATTTCTCTCTTAAAACTTTCCAGCAGCTTTTTCATCTGAGATTTGAATTTAGACGCTCTGCCCGGAGACAGCTTAACTGCTATCGGGTTCATTGGTTCTTTAAAATTGTAAATATAGCACCAATCATAAATTTTACAGTCTTTTTTGATATTGCCTTTAAGCAGCTTTACCAGATATTTTCTGTCCTCAGGAGTAAAATTGCCCGAAAGATAAAGATTTCTGTCATCATAACCGTTTATAATCTGCTCTATAGCATTTTTGACCCTTTTCTGATCAAACCATTGATCGTCGCTGCTGTTTATTTTTAGAAAATCCTTCGCTATCTGAAATTTTACATCATTAAATGCCAATTTATTAAGTGCCATATTAACCTATGTAGATAATTCTGATTACATCATCATGCAGAATAATTCTTGCCGAACATTGTGTTTTATACAAAAATCTCTTTATCATATCAAGACTCTCCTCATCTAAAGCGGTAGAAACAATACATCTTGATACCGTCTCGGTAAACCAAGATTCGTATTTAATGCCATTATCTTCAAGAAATTCAACGAGTTTCCACTTATAATTTCTTTCAACAATAATATCAGCTTTTTCCATACAGATAATTTTATGCTATAACCAGCAACTGTCAATCTATTTGCAAAATGCTTTAGTGCACCTCCATAATGAGACCGCTGCGCAAGTAAGCAGATTCGCAGCGAAAAAGAGGCTGATTTGGAGTTCAAGTGATCGTTCACAAATTAATAGAGACATCCTTTACTTTCATAAGCATACAGATAAAATCTGCACGATGATGAGATCACTGTACAATAAACACCTTCACAGCTTTATCGGGTTTTTCATAGGCAAGACGAACTTCTGCAGAACTAACCGGTTAGTTCAAAGAAGTTCAACACAGCGTACGGGAAACATAACAAAGCCCGCACGCAGGGAAGCCAAATAACCGGCAATCTTTAAGAAATTACAATTTTCAAGCTAACCGGTTAGCCCTTCAAATTTTAATTTTTAAATCTCGCCGGCTCTTTGGCTTCTGTAAAGGCGTTTATTGTACAGTGATCTCATGATTGAACTGCTTAGCCCCGGAGGCGATTTTCAAAAGATAAAAACTGCCATAAATTATGGAGCAGATGCCGTGTATGCAGGTTTGAAACGATTCAGTCTGCGCTCCAACGCAGGAAATCTTGACAATAACGAACTTAAGGAATCTATAAAATTTGTCCACAAAAATCACAAAAAAATCTATATAACGCTTAACACATTTCTTTTTGATAATGAATTTGACGAATTCATTAAAATGCTGAAACTGCTGAATTATTGTCGCCCCGATGCAATCATATTATCTGATCTGGGCGCTCTTGAAACGGCAAATGAGATTTTAGATATTCCCATTCATATAAGTACTCAAGCCAATATAACAAATTCTCATGCTGCTAAACTGCTGAAAAGCTTTGGAGTCAAGCGAATTGTGGCCGCCAGGGAGATGAGCTTGAATGACATAAAAAGCTTTACGCAAAATTCCGATATGGAACTTGAGCTGTTTGTACACGGAGCAATGTGTATGGCGTATTCGGGAAGATGCTTTATGAGCTCATGCATGACAGAAAGAAGTGCAAACAAAGGAGATTGTACCCAAAGCTGCAGATGGAGTTATGAAATTGTGGAGGAAAAACGGCCTAATTTACCTATGAGTGTAGAAGAAGATAAAACCGGAACTTTCATTTTCAATTCTTATGATTTATGCGCATTGCCGATACTGGATAAACTGATTTATGCAGGAGCAAAAGCGCTTAAAATAGAAGGACGCATGAAAAGCAGCTATTATGCAGCCCTGACGACAGCAGTTTACAGAAAAGCCATAGATGCCATATTGAACGGCAAAAACTTTCACTCAAAAATTAATTTTTTTCTTGAAGAACTCGAAAAAATAAGCCACAGACCATATTCACTCGGCTTCTTCGAGAATGAACCGCTTCAATACAGAAAATCATCAAAATATATACGCGGCTCTGAATTTATCGCCATTACTCAAAAAATAGAAAATAACAAAATATTCCTGAAACTCAAAGGACAGCTAAAACCCGGTGTATATCAGTTTTTTACTCGAAAATTTGAAATAATCACAGTAAACATAGACAAACTTTACACGATAGACGGAGAAGAAAAAGCGATAGGAAACCCCAACGATCTTCTATATATTCACAGCAGCATCAAAGTCAAAAAATTAGATATATTAAGGAAGATAACCTGAGAGTGTTTCTATTAATTCCCGGCATTCGATTGAAAATCCGCATTAGTTTTACAAACTCACCTTATATGTCAGATTATTAGCCGGCGGTCTTCATATCACCTTAAATTACAAATCATGCTTGAAATCATGGAGCATATCTTTAATCTTACGCAAAATCACAATATCTGCATCCGGCCGCCCGATCTTTTTTAGACTATCGGACATCTCCTGAAGCCGAACAGATATCTCTTTTATTGTTCTATAAAGAAGCTCTCCGGATAATTTGCCGTTTTCAATAATCGTTGCCCCGCCTGTCCTGACAATCTCATCAGCATTGATTTTTTGATGATTATTTGCCGCAAACGGGTAAGGAACAAATATAGCAGGAATCAGCAGATAAGAGAGCTCGCTTATAGTGGTTGCGCCGGCCCTCGAAACAGCCAGATCAGCCGCATTGTATATATCTCCCATATCATCTATAAATTGAATTACCTTTGCATTATCTATATTTCTATATGCGGCACTAACCTGTTTGAATAGATTTGTTCCGGTTTGAATAATCAGATTCAAAGAGTTGTCGGTTTTAATAAACTTAGACATCTCTATTGCGGCATTATTTATCGTTTCGGCACCTCTGCTTCCACCCAATATTACAACGGTAATAGGGAAATTTTTATGTTTTATGCCTTTTTGCGCTTTTTTTATATCTGTTCTTATCGGATTACCCACTACGCTGAATTTCGTTTCTTTAAAAAACCTCGCAGCTGTCGAAAAATTTAGAAAAACATGTTCGGCAAATTTTCCTATTATTCGACTCGCTAATCCGGGAAAACTGTTTTGTTCCATTGCAAAAACCGGAATCCCTATTATTTTTGCCGCTATTGAAATCGGCAGACTCACGAATCCGCCGGTTGAAAGCAGCAGCTTCGGTCTGAGATCTTTTAATATTTTTATAGATCTGATAATTGCAAAAATAAGCATTACAATAGCTTTTATTTTTTTTACGACTGATTTCCCGACAAAACCGGATACTCCAAGAAGATGATATTTGAAATCGTAATTTTTTAGGATTTTAGATTCGAGACCGATCTTTGATCCGACCAGCTCAACATACCAGCCTTCAAGTCTGAATCTGTTTGCCATAGCTATGGCCGGAAAGAGATGGCCGCCGGTGCCTCCTCCTGTTATAAGTATGCTATTTTTCTGCAATTCTATATAAAATTCCCAACATCATAAAATTTATCAGCATTGCCGTACCTCCATAACTGATAAACGGCAGCACAATGCCCTTTGGAGGCAAAAGCCCTGTCACAACCATCATATTAAAAACAGATTCGCTTGCAAACAACGTTGTTATTCCAAAAGCTGTCATTCTATCAAATTTATCTGATGCTCTGAGCAGTATTTTGGTGCATATTATGAGAAAATAGACAAAAATAGCTATTACAACAGTCGAACCCAGAAAACCTGTTTCTTCCGATATTATAGAAAAAATATAATCATTATACGCATCAGGAAGAAAGAAAAGTCTTGCATCACTGTTGCCCAAACCTTTGCCGGTCAAGCCTCCGGAGCCGATTGCCACTATAGATTGGACAGCCTGGTAACCAATTGTCCTTGAGTTCTCCCATGGATGCAGATATGCGGCTATTCTATTAAGTCTGTACGGTGAACTGATCATCACAAAAGCCGCCGATGCCGCAAGTAAGCCGCCGGTTATAAAAATATGTACGATTTTAGCATCAGCAGCGATAAGCATCAGAAATCCTATTAGTAAAATAACAACCGCATTGCCAAAATCAGGTTCTATGACGACAAGTACCGCAATCATTAAAAGCAGTATGATAATCGGCAGTATAATTGAATATCTCTTTATATCACGATGTTTTGATATATAATATGACGAATATAAGATAATTGCAAATTTTGCCAACTCAGACGGCTGGAACGACAGTGACATTATTTTAAGCCATCTGTATGAACCGTTGATCTTGTGACCTAATGGCGGAAATACAAGCAGCAGCAAGACTGCCGCAACCAATATATACAGTCTGCTCTGACGCATCAGCTTTTCGCTCGGCAGATGCGCATAGTACCAAAACAGAATTATTCCAACAGGAAGATGAGCCAGATAGATTTTTAGAAAATGAGCACCATCATGATATTTTGATATTCCTATCGGTGTAGAACTGCTGTATATTGCTATAATTCCTATTATAACCAAAATAGATGATGATATAAGAAGATGTGATTTTAACGAAGATTTATTCAATAACTATAATCTCTTTTTATTTCCGATACAATTTTTTTAAATTTTATTCCTCTTGCTTTATAGCTTTCAAATTCATCAAAACTCGAGCACCCCGGAGACAACAAAACCGTGTCGCCTTTGGCTGCGAAATTAAATCCTCCATAAACAGCTCCTTTCAAATTGAGTGCCGGAACCACATACAAGTTATCCGAGTGAAGCTGAGATCTTATGATTCCTCTTGACTCTCCAAAAGCAACAATTGCCCGTATTTTGCAAAGGATATCTTTTATTTCTGAAAATGAGCCGCCTTTATAGCGGCCTCCCAGAAGCAGCACTATTTTGCCAGTCTTATTTAAACTGTTGACGGCACTTTTGATTGCCGCCACATTTGTAGCCTTTGAATCATCTACGAAATCTACTCCGTCCACACTGTCGACATACTTCAGTCTATGTTCCAATGTTGTAAAATTTTTCAACAGAACCTCCGTTTTTTTTACATTTAATTCTACGAATCTGCTCGAGGCAAGAAGTGCAGCCATAATATTTTCTACATTATGAGTACCTTTGAGCTTCAACTCATCTATTCTGATTTCAAGATTGCCAATATTTATTTTACTGCCTGAATTATGTGCATCCGTTTTCTTTTTTAGTGAGAAATAGAGCATTTTTGAGGCAAAGTCAAAATCTATCGCTTTTTCTTTATCAAGACTTGTTATAACAAAATCATCTTTATCCTGATTCCTGATTGCTTTTATTTTAAGAAATTTATATTCCCGAAAGGTCTTGTGTCTGTCAAGATGATCCTCCGTTATATTGAGCAAAACATAGACGGACGGTTTGAATGTATCGGTAAACTCCATCTGAAAACTGCTCACCTCACACACAAACAGGTCGTATCTGTCCTGATCGTCGGCATAGCTTATCAAAGGTACTCCCATATTTCCGACCATTGCGGTTTTTATGCCATGCGCATTAAGAATGCTTGATATGAGATTACAGCAAGTTGTCTTTCCGTTTGTACCTGTTACGGCTATTATAGGTTTTTTAATTAATCTCGAAGCAAACTCAAGCCCCGAAAGAACAGGAGTGCCCTCTTTTTCTAAAAATTTGATAAGATTGTGATCTTTTGGCCAGCCGGGAGAAACGACAGCTTTATCGTAATGTCTGCTGAGACTGATTTTTTTATCAGGAGCAATGTTATCAAAAAGATCGTAGCCGATATCGTGCCTGTTTAAATAGTCGGCAACAGCACTGCCGGTTCTCTTTTTGCCTAAAACAGCTATTCTCATCTTATCTTGAACATCATAAGACTAAAAATCGCAATTATCAATCCGATAATCCAAAATCTGACAATAACCTTAGGCTCTTTCCAGCCTTTCAGCTCAAAATGATGATGCAGCGGCGCCATCAGGAAGATACGCTTTTTTGTAAGTTTGAAGCGGGAAACCTGCAGAATTACTGAAAGTGTTTCTACCACAAAAACTGCTCCGACTATCGCCAGAAGCAGTTCGTCTTTTATCATCACTGCTGTTAGTCCCATTACGGTACCTATCGCAAGTGAACCCGTATCACCCATAAAAATCTCTGCAGGATAACAGTTGTACCATAGAAACCCCAACAGGGAACCAAAAAATGCTGAAAGGTAAACAGTCATCTCTCCGGCTCCTATAATATGCGGTATATGCAAGTATGTTGCAAAATTAAGATTTCCTGCCAAATAAGTAGCTATAACGAAAACTAAAATTACCGCCAAAGAAAGTCCCGTTGCAAGGCCGTCAAGTCCGTCTGTTAAATTTACGGCATTAGCACTTCCTACTATCACAAAAACCGCAAAAATAAAATAAAAGGCACCTAAATCAATACTTAGCTTTGTTATAGGGAAAAACAGATTTGTTATATAGGCAAAATGATCGCCAAGATAGATTTTGTGCAGTGCTATCAGAACAAAAATAGCAAATATCGTTTCAGCCGCAAGCCTTGCCCTTACACTTATACCCTTTGATGTTTTTTTATAAATCTTCCGATAGTCATCCAGAAATCCTACACCTGCTCCAAAAACTGTTGCCATTATGAGCAGCAGTACAAATCTATTGGTAATATTTGACCATAAAAATGATGAAAAAATTGTTGCAGCCGAAAATACAAGCCCTCCCATTGTCGGAGTACCTGCTTTGGAAGCATGTGTAGCAGGGCCGTCACCTCTTATAATCTGCCCCATTTTTTTTATGATATCGGTTCTGATAAAAATAGGCGTAAAAAACATTACCACAACAAAAGCGGTCAGTGCCGCAAGAATAGCCCTAAAGCTTATATAACCGAACATAGCCGGCAATTTATCGGAAAGCAGATGATAAGCCAGATAAAACATCTATTTCACCGGAAGTTCCAATTGTGTGCCATGACTTAGCTTCAGCATTTCATGCCATATTTTTTCCATCCGAAACATTCTTGAGCCTTTTATGAGCAGTTGATCCCCCTTTTTTATTTTACAAAATAGATATGAAGCCGCCTCTTCGGGATTATCAAAATATGGAGCGGAAATTCCGCATCTCTCTATTGCCGATTTTGTTATTTTTCCATAGGCAATCAGCCTGCATTTCGGTAAAGCTTTAATCATGTTTATTATTTGAATATGATATTTTATACTATTTTTACCAAGTTCTGCCATATCTCCCATTATTATAAATCGTCTTTCTGCAGCCTCGGAAAGCAGACGCTCTATTGCATAACGGAAGGAAGACGGATTTGCATTATAGCAATCAACAATAACCGATGCGCCTTTGAGCAGATATTTTTCCATTCTAAGATGCGAATCAAACGATATTAATTTGAATGTTCCGTTTGGAAGAATCAACGAAAAAACAACTTGAGCTGCGGCCAGATTTTGTTTCGGAATATCACTTCTTTTTTTATTTACTGCACCGGCATCAAATTTTATAATTTGTCTTTTATCAAAACCTGTTTCACCGGCTTTTTCAAAACTCTTCTGAACGACCAGCATATCGGATCCGTCTATGACAAGATATCCGTCAGCAGCTGTTTTATCCAGTATGGAAAGTTTTTCGTCAATAACATTATCAATTGTTTCAAATGCCTCCAGATGACTTGCGCCAACCGAGACTATCAACGAAAGCGTCGGTCTTACAAGAGATGCAAGATAGGAAATTTCCCCGGGATGATTGGAACCAAGCTCAACAACAGCATATTTTGTAGATTGTCTGATTTTAAGAAGCGTAAGAGGAACACCTATTTGATTATTTTGATTCTCCTCTGTTGATACTGTTTCTCCATATCCGGACAAATTTTTTGCAATAAGTTCTTTTGTCATTGTTTTGCCGACACTTCCCGTAACGGCAATAATCGGTATAGAATATTTTAATCGATTAAAACGTGCCAGCATTCCAAGCGCCCTTACGCTATCAGCCACTCGAAGTATACTTACCCCGGAAATAGGTTTTATCTCTTCCTGACATACCACTGCTACCGCTCCGTTTTTTACAGCGTCAGCTATAAAATCATGCCCATCGAATCTCTCGCCCTTTATTGCAAAAAATATCGAACCTGGAGTTACTTTTCTGCTGTCGATACAGACACTTTCAAAACGGTCCGGTTTGCCCCTGCTTATAATAGATGCGTTTGTTGTTTTCTCCAGTTCCTGAAGTCCAATCATCGTTCTGCCAATAGTTCCCGGACAGTTACTTGATCGCTAAAGTAGTGTCTTTCACCTTTGATAATTTGATATGTTTCATGTCCTTTTCCTGCTATAAGTATTGCATCGCCGTTTTTTGCTACCGATATCGCCTTTTTTATAGCTTCTCTCCTATCACTTTCCACGACGTAGTTTTTTTTGTTAAAACCTTTCATTATATCTTTGATAATTTTCATCGGATCTTCATTTCTCGGATTGTCTGTTGTTACCATAGCAACATCAGAAAATTTTTCAACCTCTTCTGCCATCATCGATCTTTTTAATTTATCTCTGTCTCCTCCGGCACCGAATACTGTTATTATATGCCGGTAATTCAAATTTTTTATACAGTTGCCGACATTACATAAGGCATCAGGCGTATGCGCATAATCTATGTATATATCAATGTCTCCATATTTTATCTTTTCGATTCTGCCCGGAACATAACGAAGATATTCTATTCCTTTTTTTGCCGTTTCAGGATCAATACCCTCGGTATATGCAAATCCCAATGCCGCCATAATATTATACAGATTATATTCGCCCAACAGCACAGATTTTATCTCAATTATGTTTTTTCCCATACTAATTAACGCCGTTGTCTTTTTTTTTGATAATGTAAAATTTACGGGATGTATAAAATTGTCTTTATTGAAACCATAGGTAATTGCATCTTTATGAGACTGAATAATTTTTCTGCCGGTTTGAGAATCACCATTTATAATAGCAGTCGAATTATCATTAAAAAATGATAACTTGGAACGCTCATAATTTTCCATTGTTTTATAGTAATCAAGATGATCCTGTGAAAGATTGGTAAATATCTTTTCTTTGAAATTAATCCCGAAAATTCTCTGTTGGCTTATGGCGTGAGACGAGACTTCCATAACAATGAAACTGTCTCCATTGTCCTTCATATCAGAGATTGATTTCCATAGCGACACCGGATCCGGAGTAGTCATTCCGGCATCAATATGAGATTTAGAATCTTTGTAGGCAATTGTGCCTATCATTCCTGAATGAATCTTAGCTGTATTCAATATTGAGTCTATGAGATAAGAAGTCGTTGTTTTTCCGTTCGTGCCGGTTATTCCAACCGTCTCAATATCTCCTTTCATATAAAAACGTCTTGCTGCAACAGCGACAACTTCTCTTATGCTGCGAATCCTGACAATGTTGGCACGGTTATTGCTGCGGCCGCTTTCAGTTGCAACTGCCGATGCCCCGTTCCCGACTGCCTGATCAATGAAATCATTTCCGTCTGCCGTTGATCCTTTAATAGCAAAAAATAGAGATCCTTTGCTGCATTCAGTTGAATTAAGCGACAAGGATTTTATGTCAACATCGTCATATTTACCAATAATATATGTTTGATCTATCAGTTCTGAAAGTTTCATTTAAGATCACCTCTATTAATTTCAAGTGTTTCGGATTTGGAGTCCAAAACTACCTGCCTGCACGTCACACGCAGACAAATATCATCAAAAAGCAAATTGCAGGCAGCAGTACGTCTATTATCGGAGTTCGCAATACAGAGAATGTTAATTAGGGGCTTAATATGATCGTTCATGGGTTAGCAGAAATACCCTTAAGTTGATTGATTATAGGAAATGATGCGATAACTATATTTCTAAACACCGGAGCTGCAACACTGCCTCCATAAAATAGAACTTGCGGTCTTTTAATCACTACATACAAAATCGCTTTTGGATTATCAGCCGGAAAAATCCCTCCGAATGACGCAATATACTGATGTCCTATATAACCGCCCTTTTTTGATGCTACTTGGGCTGTGCCTGTTTTTCCTGCTATCGGTATACCATTTATATAGGCTTCCTTACCTGTGCCTTCCGTTACAACTGCTTTCAATATCTTGATAACCTGCATCGCGGTTTTATATTTGATAATCTGCCCATTAGCTGTAATTTTATTCATCTTCAACAAGTGAGGATACAGATTTTTCCCCCCGTTTGCAATAATTGCAAATGCTTTTGTCATCTGCAGTACCGTAACGGCTATGCCTTGGCCGAAAGCAACTGTTGTGAAATCCTCTCCTTTATATAAAATCTTTTTCTTTACTATTCCTTTTGATTCGCCCGGAAGTTCAATTCCGGTTTTTCTGCCAAATCCAAATTTTCTTATATACGCAAAAAACTTGTTTACTCCGACTTTCCCGGCAATCTCCATAGCTCCTATATTGCTTGACTTGGTGATTATATTTTTTACGCTAAGCCATCCATGCGGGTGAGAGTCGTGTATTATATGACGGCCCACTCTAAATTTTCCATTATGAGTAAAAAACAGTTCATCCGGCTTAACACTGTCGGTATCAAGCGCCGCTGAAACCGTTACAATCTTAAACACAGATCCGGGTTCAAAAACATCTGTTATTAATCGATTGCGTATGATGCTGTACGGCACATTCGCCGCATTATTAAGATTATATTCCGGGTAGCTGCTTGCTGCTAAAATTGCTCCGTTCGGTCTCATCAGTATTGCAGAAGCACCCTGGGCATCAAACTTTTTTACTGCATCCGAAAGCTCTTTTTGAACTATCGCCTGAAGTCTGGCATCAATTGAAAGTGTTATTTTTCCTACTTTCCGAGGCGGCACCTCTCTATTTGCTATTCTTCTTCCCTTCGCATCTACAAAAATCAAACTTCCGGTTTTTCCTTTAATTACGATATCACTGTTTAATCGTTTTTCTATACCCTCCAGGCCGTTTCCGTCAATACCGCAAAAACCTATAATATGCGACGCAAGTTCATTCTGAGGATAGATTCTTTTTGTTGTTTTTATCAAATGAATTCCTTTTATAGGATATAATTTTTCTATATTATCATTACTCAGCACCATTCTTCTTGCTATCCATTCAAATCGACCTTTTTCATAATGACTAACTATTCTTCCGTATTCTTCTTTGCCAATTTTGAGAATTGCTGCGGCCTCTTTTATGTTGCTGAAATTATAAGTTTTGGCATACACTGAATATGCAGGCACGGATACAGCGAGAAGAATGCCGTTTCTGTCGACTATATCTTTTCTTGAAGATATTTCATGAATAATTTTAGAAGCCTCATTGCTGCTTATTTCGCTTAGTCTTCTGCTTTTTGTAATCTGAAGGTTAAAAAGTCTGACAACAATTACAATATAAGCTAATAAAAAAATCAATAATATTAATCTTGCAAATGGCTTAAACCTCGATTTTTCCTCTCTTTTAACGTTCTTTAACTGCACTTGATGCCGGCTTTCCGGACAGAGCAACCAAAATCGGTTTTAAAGTTTTTCTCTGTTCTCTCTTTGCACCGCTTTTGCTGCCATAATATGTTAAACCATCATTAAATGCATAATTCTGCAGTTTTAATATAGAGCTGTTTTTATAAAATCTAACTGTTATAACATCGGCGATTTTTCGAATCTCTTTATTTCGGTTTTCTATGCGTGCAATATTATAACGTTCCTGAAGTGATAGATTTTTCTGCCAAACAATGTATATAGCAAGAAAAGAGATAAGTGATATTATAATAAATCTAAAAGATCTTATGTTCACAAAACTTTTTGAACCTGCGTTTCCGGTTTCTATTCTCACTTATTCCTCCTTTATTTTTTTCATTATTCTCAATCTTGCGCTTCTTGATCTCGGATTATCCATTTTTTCTTTTTCGTTCGGAACTACACCTTTTTTGTACGGCAGTATGGCAATTTTTGCTTCTGCAAACTCCTTGAATATTCTTTTTACGATTCTGTCTTCTATTGAATTAAAGCTTATTACTGCAAGCCTGCCATCAATTTTTAAAAGCTTGAAGGCGGCACGAAGCATTGTTTCTAAATTTTCTATTTCACGATTTACTACAATTCTCAATGATAGAAATGTCTTAGTAGCCGGATGTATTCTCTGCCATTTATGAAAGCAGGAGGAAACAATTTGCGCGAGCTGAACAGTTCTGGTAATGGGCATTTTCTGTCTTCTCCTGCAGATAGCATGAGAAATAGCTCCCGCCTTTCTTTCATCAACCATCTGCAGCATTTTGAAAATTTTGCTTTCGCTCCATCTGTTTACAATCTCGGAAGCATTAATGGGATAGGAGCTGTCCAACCGCATATCAAGCGGCTGATCTACGTCAAAAGATAAGCCGATCGGTTCGGCAATCTCGACAGACGAAAATCCCAGATCAGCCAGAATACCTTCTGCGGGGATGAAATCGTTTTGGGCGGCAATCAGGCCAATATCTCTAAAATTCCCATAAACCAATTTATAGCGTTCCGAAAATCCTTCTTGAGCGAGTGCTTCATCGGCAGCAGTCAATGATCTTTTATTGCAGTCAATACCGAGAAGAAAATTTTTCTCATTAGATTTTAGAATTATTTTACTGTGTCCGGCCATCCCTACCGTCAAATCGATATATTTTCCGGCGATTTCTGAAAATGAAGCTACAATATCCGGCATAACCGGAATATGAGTAAGTTTTACACCGTCATTGGTTTTCACTTTAAAATCAATCATCAGAAAATACCCAACTTTGAAATTGACTCAGTTATAAGGTCTTGATTATTTTCAATCGTCTTTTTTGTGTCATACCAACGGTTTTTGTCCCATATCTCTATATGATCAAGATTACCGATTATCATTACATCACGATTCAAACCGGCATACTCCATGAGGAACGGTGCAACCGTTATTCTTCCATGACTGTCTATCGACGATTCACTGGCGCCTGAAAAAAACAGCCTGAGAAATTGGCGCGCCTGCTTGTTGGACAAAGGCAGGGTTCTGGCCTTTTCTTCTATTTTCTGCCAAACCGGATCGGGATATACAAAAACTGATTGGTCCAAAGAGGTTAACACTAAAATATCGGAAGCGTAATCTTTTTTTATCTGCTCTCTGAATCTCGAAGGAATACTTACTCTTCCTTTAGAATCGATTGTAAAATTATATCTACCTCGAAACATTTATCCCCTTTCATCCCATTTCATATCCTTTTATACCATAAATATACTTTTGTCAACCATTTTATCACTTTATTTAGAATTATTTTTAAATATTACACAATTAAAGGAACAGCGGTCTCTTTAAGTTAAACTAACAAAACAACTGTCGGATATCTGCAGCAAGAGAAGAAAACTGATTTTAAGACTTAAAATAATTATTTATGGATTAAGAGAGGTGTTTTCTGGCAATATAGTTTGATAATTGTTGAATGTTGTCGCAAGAACATATTGCAAAAACCTAAAAAATGACAACAATTAGAAACATGGAAATAATAAGCGTTGGATTTGGAAATTTTGTTATGAAAAACAGAATAGTTGCAGTAATTAAAGTTGGTTCGATTCCAATAAAAAAAATAAAAGAAGAAGCAGACAAAAATGGAAAATGTATTGATGTGACAGGGGGACGCAAAACAAAATCTATTATTTTTTCGGATTCCGGTGATATTATACTTTCAGCATTATCTACCGACACAATAAGAGATCGTATAAATAACTGATGTTATTTGTTATTTCAGGACCAACCGGATCCGGTAAAACTACTATCGCGAAAGAGGTTACAAAAAACAGGTCTATAAAAAAAACCATATCTCATACCACAAGAAAGAAGCGGAAAGGCGAAATTCAATCGGTTGATTACATTTTTGTTTCCGATAAACAGTTTCAGCAAATGATAGATAATCACGAATTTGTGGAGTATGAAAAGGTTCACAATCACTATTATGGAACATCAAAAGCAATGTTGGCGGCGGCGGCTTCAGCGCAAGACACGATTTTGACTATAGATGTTAAGGGGGCTCTAAATATAAAAAAGGAGTATAAAAATTCTTCTCTCATCTTTATTCTTCCGCCTGATTTCTCTATATGGGAAAAAAGGTTAAAACAGAGAGGAGACGTCGTTGATGACGATATGAAAATCAGAATGAAAACTGCACTGTTTGAGATTGAGAATTTCGATAAATTTGATTATGCAATAATTAACGAAAATCTTGATCAAAGCATACGATTTGTGTCCGGAATAATCGATTCATCGAAACTCAGAATTTCAACTGCACACAAAAAAATGAAACTATTTGCCGATAAATTAAAAAAAGAAATAAGGAGAAAATATCTATGAATATTGCTATGCTTGAAGAAAAACTTTTAGATAAGTATGTTGATCGCTATGTTGTCGCAAAAGCCGTAGGAAAAAGAGCTGTCCAAATCAGACAAAATGAGCTGGTTTTTCAGACAAACAAAAAAAAACACAAGAATATTATTGAAGCTACAATTGAACTCGCGGAAGGAAAAGCTAAAATTATTTGGTAGCGTATCACCGCGCTATTTCAACGGAGGCGTAATATAACATCAGATAATCCGACAATAGAGGAGATCAAAAAACACTTCAATAGTCAAGATGCGGCTTTTATCGAAAAAGCATATCTGTTTGCCATAGATGCACATAAGGGACAAAAACGATCTTCGGGCGAAGATTATATAACTCATCCGGTAGCTGTTGCTGCAATTGTTGCAGAACTTATTAACGATCCGGCAAGTGTCGTATCGGCGCTTCTTCATGATGTTGTGGAAGATACTCATGTCAATCTTAGTGACATCGAAAGTAATTTCGGCAAAGAGACAACGGACATAGTCGATGCTCTTACAAAGTTAAACAGAATAAATTATCACAGCAAAGAAGATGCACAGGCGGAGAATTTCCGAAAAATGATAGTTGCTATGGCGAACGATCTTAGAGCAATAATCATTAAAATATGTGACCGGCTGCACAATATGCGAACATTACATCATCTTGACGAAAAAAGACAGATGAGAATTGCAAAAGAGACAGTCGATATATATGCACCGCTTGCTCACAGACTTGGACTTGGTGTTGTAAAGGCGGAGCTTGAAGACCTATCGCTCAAATACTTAAAACCTGACACTTATTATACTATCGCCAAAGAACTTCAGGAAAAAAGAATAGAAAGAGAGTCTCATATCAAAGAGGTAATAGCTGAAATCAAAATGCTGTTAGATAAACATAAAATAAAATACCGCATAGAAGGCAGAGCAAAGCATATATACAGTATATGCAAAAAGATGGAAAAAAATTCCATCGATATAAAAGATATAAACCTGATATATGATCTTTTTGCCGTAAGAATAATTACCGAGGATATAAAATCATGTTATATGGTTCTGGGTATTATTTATCCGCGATTCAAACTTGTTCCGGGAAGATTCAAAGATTACATCGCTCTTCCGAAAGCCAATATGTACCAATCATTGCACACAACAGTATTTGCACCTTCAGGACGAGTGGTTGAAATACAGATAAGAACTGAACAGATGGACAATGTAGCAAAAAACGGAATCGCCGTTCACTGGAGATACAAAGAAGGGGGGAAATTTAACCTTCTTGATAAAAGATTTGTCTGGATGAAACATCTTTTGCAGTGGCAAAAAGATCTAAAAAATTCAAAAGAGTTTCTTGGTAGTATGAAAATTGATCTCATAGCAGATGAAATTTATGTGTTCACTCCTAACGGCGATCTCAAAGTACTTCCGAGAGGCTCAAACGTAATTGATTTTGCCTATAGTATTCACACCGCAGTTGGTGACGAATGCACCGGAGCAATTGTGAACGGCAAAATGGTTCCCCTTAAAACTCAACTTAAAACAGGCAACATTGTCAGCATCATTACCTCCAAAAATCATCACCCCTCAAAAGATTGGCTTGCAATCGTAAAAACATCAAAAGCAAAAAATAAGATCCGTCAGTGGATACGAAACAAAGAGAGAGAAAGCGCAATCGCTATAGGAAAAGAGATGCTTGTAAGCAGACTTAAAGAAATAGGTATAAGTCTCCATGAATATGCTAAATCTCCGGAAACAATAGAGCTGCTGAAAAGAATAGACCGTAAAAATATTGAAGATCTCTATGTTGACATAGGAAACGGGAAACTTTCCGTTGCAACTGCAGTAAAACATTTTTATAAAGAAAAAAAGGCGGCAAAAAAAGCAGGTTCTAATAAACCGACTGCACCCGGATCACCAATAGTTATCGATGGACTCTACTTAGATAATTTGATGGTAAATCTTGCAAGATGCTGCAACCCTGTACCGGGAGATAAAATTGTCGGTTTTGTAACAAGAGGCAGAGGAGTAACTATTCATAGGATGGAATGCTCAAATCTTGATAATCTTATGCTGGAAAAAGATAGATTGGTCAATGTAAGGTGGAAAACCATTTCCGAAACCTTCAATGTTTCACTGTGCGTTACGACGGCCGACAAAGTAGGAATGCTTGCAAAATTAACATCCGTCATAGGATCAAGAGGAATCAACATTGTAAATGTGGCACTTTCAACAGATGATATACAAAAAGTTACAACGGTTAAATTTGTTTTAGGCATAAAATCCAATAAGCAGATCAACGCTCTTGTACAGATTCTAAGATCATTGGAAGATATTATTTCCGTAGAACGCATCATAAACTAAGTGTCTTATATTTATATACATATTCCTTTCTGCAGGAAAAAATGCCCGTATTGCAATTTTATTTCTTTTGCAAATCAAGATAATATGGATCACTATATTGAACTTCTAAAAACAGAAATCTCTCTCAGAAAACAGAATAAATCTATTGATCATGCCGCATCTATCTATTTCGGAGGCGGAACTCCATCATTTTTAGGCAGCAAAAGATTAAATAAGATTTTATCAACTCTGAAGCAATTTTTTTATATCGATAAAACTACAGAAATAACCATAGAATCAAATCCGTCGGATCTGAGTCTTGCTTATCTCTCCGCACTCAAAGAAACGGGAATAAACAGAATCAGCATAGGAACACAATCTTTTTCAGATAATGATCTGTTATTTCTCGAAAGAACTCACGATGCGGGAGCTGCAAAAGAATCAATAAAAGATGCACATAAAGTCGGTTTTGATAATATTTCTATAGACCTTATATATGGTTTTAGCAGTCAGAGTAAAGAGCAGTTTATGGATAATCTGAAAATAGCAGCAGCATTTCCAATAACCCATATCTCCATCTATTGTCTTTCTATAGAAAATGGCACACTTTTTTATCATCGCAAAAAGATCGGCAAACAAATAGCATCATCAGACGAACTATCTTCGGAAATCTATATAGATAGCGTAAAATTTCTCAAAAAAAACGGATTTCATCATTATGAAATCTCTAACTTTGCAAAAAACGGATATGAATCAATACACAACATCAACTATTGGCAGGAGGGTGAATATTGGGGATTCGGTCTATCGGCGTCAAGCTATCTAAAAGGCAAGAGAATCAAAAATACCGAAAATTATAATGAATATGCAGGCATGCTCTATGATGAAAAATTCCCTGTTAAATCCACAGAAAGACTTTGCGAAGAAAACAAAATGTCTGAAGAATTGATATTAGGTCTCAGATTAACCAAAGGTGTCAACTGGGGCAGATTCAAACATAAATACGGTACTCTCGAAAAATTCAGCATAATCGAAAACAGGATAGATAGATGGATAACATTGAAAATGCTTAAAATGAAAGACGGCTGCCTGTCGCTTGTCTTTCCTCGGGGAATTGTCTTATCCGATGAAATATTTATGGACATATTATAACTTTCGCAGTCGGGATCTCTTATTTGCAATGCAGCCTGATCCCTTTCATTATTCCGAGCTTATGATATAATTCAACCTTAAATATAAAGCTTATTACAAATAGAAAAATCGTCTTATGCCGGCGTAGCTCAGTTGGTAGAGCAGCTGATCCGTAATCAGCAGGTCACTGGTTCGATTCCAGCCGCCGGCTCCATAAAAAATATAAATTATCTGATAAAATTTTGTTGATGAATTTGTTGAAAATTGCATTTGCAAAATACGCCAAAGTGTATACAGTTAAACAAAAACATTGTATACGCAGTAATACTTTATTCCCCTTTACTTAACAGAAAATTCTTTTCCTTTAAGAAAAAACAAGGTCAATTATCAACAAGTTTTACTCTATTAGTATAAGTTACAAAAGCATATAATTATAACAACTGATTTTAATGATCTGATAAAATATTGTCTGTCTTTAGTCCGCTATTAGTCCGTTAATTGTGAGAATTCACTATTGGATTAATTTCCGTAATTCTTATTCTAGCCGCCTGCTTTGAAACCTGAAAATAGTCCGCAATATTCTCAGGGCTTATTATGTGTTGATTAAAATAAATATTTTTAAATTCTCTAATAGGCATTAGCAATTCGGTAGCAAAGATATTGGCTTGTCGCTCTTGCCACATCATAGTAATATTGATATTTATTGTAGTTTCAGTATCAAATAACGGAATATTTTTCTTGCAATGCCCTAATACTATATGTCCAATCTCATGAGCAACAGTGAATCGCTTTCGACCTTTCAACTGATGCTTGTTGACAATTATTATTTCATATCCATCGTTAATGAACGTAACCATACCGCAGATATTTTTCGGTAAATCAGATTTTTCAAATAATTCTATATTAAAATTGGTATAATTTAGATCTTTAATTAATTGGATTAGATTAATGGGATATTTTATCGAATAAGTCTCGTGTATCTTCCTTGCAGCAATCTGAGCTCTTTTTTCCACGAAATCTTTTTATTTTTTTTCTTTATTTTTGAAATGTTGTCTTATAGTATCGGCAAGAGAATCCATGACTTGACTTATTTCAGCATCGGTAAGTTGGCTCATACTTCTAAATAAACCCCATGCCTTCTTATTTCCTACTATTTTCTTGAATTCTTCAGGCATATAGCCTGCCAATGCTATATATTCATTAAGTGGTTTATTGAGTTTTCGCGCAAGTTCAATGATTTCTATTCTTGTTAATTTCTTTCTGCCAAGCATCACATCTAACATTTTCTCTTTACTTATCGATAAAGAAGCGTAAAAGCTGTCATCTTTGTCTTGCAGATCTTCTGCCAATTGTTTTATAAATTCAGGGTTTGCGCCAGCATTATTACCCTCACCACCAAATTTGAACATTTCACCTTCACCAGTAAAAATCCAAGCAAGATTAAGGTCTTTAAATTCGTCTAAAATTCTAGCAATTTTATCATATGCCGGCTTTTGCTCATTATTTTCATATCGTTGATAGGCTCTTAAAGTAATATTCATTATTATAGACATCTGCTGCTGTGTAAGATTTTTTGCCTTTCTAATGCTTTTTAACCTATCACCTAAAATCAATCTCATTTTTACGCCTTTTTATTCATTTAATTCTTGACATTACGAATTATCGTTCTATAATTATCTTTATGAATACAATTATTAGCAAATCAATGGTAATGGAGGACGAAAAGAAGTCAAGAGAATTGCAAATCCAAATCCGAACCGTCCTATATCAAAAGGACATAAAACTTACCGACGTTGCAAATCAAACAAATACTACTGTCGCTACGGTAAGTCGTACAATCGCCGGATATTTGCATCACAAAAAAACAATTGCCTGGATTAAAGAAAACATCGGCATCGATATACCTCTGCCGCCACCCAAACTTCAACCTCAAAAAATTAAACACAAACCTAAACAGAATCCGCGTGATCTGGATATTAGATTCAAAAAATATTATACGCCCCGCGAAGCCGCGTTCTACTACGGATTTACACCCGGATCGTTAGCTCAGATGCGCTCAAGCAAAATAAGTATACCCTATATCAAACTCGGCAAGAAAGTTCTCTACGCAAAAGAAGATGTAGAAAACTACATCAGCAAACATTCAATCAAAATCAAGGTTTCAAAAAATATCGGTAATTTCAAAGAAAAAGAGATGGAACTCAGTCAGAAATCGACATGATTCTACTAAATCGACAGTATCCAAGCAAAACAAAGAAAATTAACGCTGATAAAATGCAAGTCGAATATCGTTTTGTCGAAATCGACAAAGAAAGTGAACAGATACGAACCGAAGTTATCAATCAAATAGTATGCAAGGTTATCGGAAGAGAACTTCGTCAAGTGGCTTCAGAGGAACAAATGTCAGACAAAATATTCACTAACAGAGAGTAACGATGCTAAGCGGGGGTAAATTTCTAAAACATCACAATAATAACGATATCTATACAACTATCGGCCTGTTAGAAAAGAAATATCCGGACCACGATTTCAAGTGGCATAACAATCATTCCGGCACCAAAGTAACCGGATTATGCCCGATACATGGAGATCGGCATTCAAGCCTAAGTGTGCATATCTGGCACAATATACCAT
>JAADFJ010000060.1 GCA_013152955.1 Campylobacterota bacterium | reverse complement strand
CCGCCAAAAAGTGCACTTATGAATGGAGCTGTCGAAAAGTATAGATTAAACGCGCTGTCCGGATTTATATATCCCGTCCAATATGTCCAGATTGCGCCCACAAAACCGAATATGAAGCTGCTTATTATCATGCTTATCTGCCTGTATCTTACGGCAGGAATACCGAGAGCCTTAGCCGCCATACTGTTCTGTCTTATCGCAGAAAACCTAAGCCATATCTTTCTACTGATAAAAATCATAAAAACCAGCAGTACAATCAGAAGCACTATTCCCATAAGATACTGTCTAAGCGGCGTATCTATCGGTTTAATGATAAGAAGCGGTTTTATATTTATTATGCCTGCATCGCCGCCTGTTATGTCGAGATTTTCTACAATAACCTTAGGTATTTCGGCAAACGCAATCGATGCAAGAGCAAAGCTTATGCCGGCTAATCTGTAAAAGCTCAGACTGATAAAAGCTCCGTACAGTGCTGCCGCTGATGCACCCAGCAGGATGGATATCAATGAATTTACACCCCAAAATCCTGAAATAACTGCAACATAGGCTCCAATTCCAAAAAATCCGGTATGTCCCAAGGAAATATCTCCGGCAAGAGATGAGAGATTCCATCCGAATGATAGTACTGCGATCAGCAATCCATACGAGACAGTAGTAAGAAGAAAATCGTCTTGCTTGAAAAAGATAAAAAGGAATACAAGAAACAGTGCTGTTACCAGAACTGCTTTGATCTCTCTTTTTGTAATTATATAGAACAGTTCCACAAATCTACACCGGAAGCTTTTTTGCTATAAGAAATAAAATCATAAAGATACTGATTACCATTGTCTGCCAGTTACCGCCTATGAAATAACCCGTAAAACTTTCTGCCAGTCCTAAAAAAATTCCTCCGATCAGCAGTCCGGGGATATTTCTTTTTCCTGCAAATATGGTTACCGTCAATGCAATCATCGTAAGTTTTATCCCGCTTGCCGGATAAAGATAGTTCGTTACCGCATATACGGAACCGGCTATTGCCATAAAAACTCCGCCAAAGAGGAAAGCGATACTACCTATAAGATTTACCCGAATGCCGAACCTGCGTGCGGCGGCTTTGTTGTCGATGCATGCTCTAAACAGAAGTCCGGCTCTGGTTTTTTGTACCGCAAAATAAACGAATAGTATAAAAAGAAGCGAAAACAGAGAGATAAATATATTCAATCTGCTTACTAAAATATTCTTTATGATTGGCGTATCCCATACCGGATCAAGCGTAATGATTCGCCAATCGGATGAAAAAAGATAGGTAAGCGCTGATTCGGTTATGAGGAGAATCGCAAATGTAATGATAATACTGTTGGGTTCTACCGGTTCGGGAAGATTTGTAAAAATAGGCAGAAAAAACAGTGAAAACAGTGACGATAAGCCAATAACTACAACAATCGAAAGAAGAAACGATGTATGAGAGCCGAGCAGCATCCATAATATATATCCAAAAAGTAACGCCATTGTGCCGTAGGCAATGTTGAAAACTTCTGTTGTCATAAGAACTGCAAAGAATCCTAGTGCAAGAATAGCATAAATCAGTCCTTGCGTGATCCCTGCGGCAACAATGTTGATAAGCAGATCAGTTATTTCCGGATCTCGTACAAAGGTTTGAGAGGAAAGCGCAACAGCGGTACATGCTTGCCGTTTATTATCTGAAAGATAACCCGTCTATAATATTTTGGTTCGCCTGTACTGCTGAATGAGAGTACTTCAAGCGGAAGAACAAGCTTTATGCTGCGAAGCTGATCAGCTATATTATCTCCGCTCAATCTGAGATGTTTGTCTTTTACCAGCTTTATTGCTTCAATCAATACCTTTGCAGCGGCATATCCGTGCATCGTAAGCGGATCCGGCTGATGACCGAATATCATCTCAAAGGTAATTTTGTAATGATTGGAGAACCGTTCGGTGCCTGGATACGTGATATCCTGATCCCAACTTGTGGTGCCCAAGATACCTTCGCTGAACTTTCCAAGCTTTTTGGCAAAAAGATGTGATTCTATGCCGAATGTTCCAAGAAAACCGATCAGTTTTATTTTGTTTGTATGAAGCTGTCTGACGAAAAGTATATTATCCGGCAAAAAACCTAACGATATAATAAAATTTATCTTCCTTTTTCTGATCTTTAGCATAATGGAAGAAAAATTGTATGATCCCGGCCTGAAGCGTTCAAAAAGTCCTATCTTTATACGTTCCTTTTTGAGTTTCAATTTGAGTTCTTTTGCCAACTGCGATGCTCCAGGGGTTCCCGGATAAAGAATTGCCGTATTCACGTCTCCCAGTTCACTCATAAAGATTCTTATTGGTTCGGTAAATCCGTTTATGTTGCTTACCCGGAAAAAGTAGCGGTATCCCAATTCGGTCAACCGTTTATCTAAGCTTGCAGATGCAATATACGGTACCTTTGCACGATCTGAGATTTCGGCTATAGGACCAACTACGCTGTCGACATATCCTCCTACTATACCAACCGCGCCGCGTTGTATCAGTCTTCTTGCATTTGCTATGGCAATGTTGGATCTTCCTTGATCATCAAGAGTTATAAGCTTGATTTTACTGCCGTTTATGCCCCCATGAGCATTGATCTCTTCAATTTCATATTTTATCCCTTCGTGAACCGCAATACCGTGATTTGCCAATCTTCCGGTAAGCGGTTCGCTTTCGCCGATAACAATTGTTCCTGAGTAAGCATTTATTGCTATTGTAATAGCAATAATAAAAGCGATAAAATTAAACTGTTTCATAATTAAGTCTCCTTAAAAAGTTTAAACTTTTCAGAGTATCTCAGTTATGTTCTTTCCGGTACAGTCAAGACTCATGCATTCCTCTTTTCGATTACAATAAATATAATTTTTGATTCTTGCAGTATTAAAGCGGATTTTCCTCTCTATCTATCCAAACATTTTAACTTTATTTTAGTTTCTTGCGGACGGTTGTCAATAAACTAAACGAGCTTAGCAGACACAGAAATTATTGGTTTTACAATATTTATATTCAGACTTTTTGATTTTGTTAATTTTCGACGCTGATACAGATTTTCCGAAAGCAGCGACAACTGAAATATAATAAATTGCAATTGAAAGACTGCGGCAGGTCTCTTTTAAATATAACAATTTGTTGATCTCAATCTTGCTGCAAATGTATAACTCTCTGAGGAAAGGGAATAGTAATACCGGCATTTTTGAGTGCAGTGTAAATTATTTTTCTTGCATCTGATTCTGTCAGCAAAGGTCGCCTGGTTGCTTTTCCGTATGCCCAGAATACAACCTCAAAATTGAGACTGCTTTCTCCGAAACCGGCCAGCCATATCTCCGGTTCAGGCGGACTTTTTACATTATCGAGTTTTTTTATTTCAGGAACAACTGCAGCTGAAAGCTCATCAAGATCAACCCCGTAAGTAACGGAAATCGCTATTCTGAAGCGTCGTATATCCGTATTATATGTCCAGTTTATAACCTTACCGTTAACAAATGATGAATTTGGAATTATATAATCTATGTTATCGTTTGTTTTTACAATTGTTTTTCGGAGATTTATCTGAGCGACACGACCCGTTATTCCCTCTACTTCTACATAATCGCCCAGTTTGATGCTTCTATCAAACAGCAGAATAACTCCTCCTGCTATGTTGGATGCTATGCTCTGAAGACCAAAACCGATGCCGACTGACAAAGCTCCGGCGATAAGTGTAAATGAGCTTGTGTTTAACCCAATCGCATTGAATGCTATTAAAATTGTTATGAGCCAGATGATGTAGGATAAAATCCTTTTTATAAGCACGCTGTGCGTTTCTTTGAGTGCAAATGCTCTGGATAACCGTCTGACAAAAACTCCAGCCAAAATAGTAATAATCCATCCGAATAGTGCGATAAGTAAAATTTTGAGAAGATTCCAGAGAGAAAATGATATACTTTTGTATACAAAAAGCGGTTTTGTAAGAAAGTTTATTATTGAGGTAAAAAGATTTTTGATACCATCTCTTACACTTATAAATGCTGTTCCCACAACACCTCGTTTGAGTGTTATAAAATCTGAAATACTGGAAAAGTATGTTTTGTAACGAACCATTCTGCCCTCGGTAGAAATCAGGCTTGTTGAGAGCGCCGCTTCGGCTTTTCCAAAATCCTTTAATAGTCTTAATGCCTCCTGATTACTTCCGGTAAGTTTATTGCCCAGGTCTGTCATTGATTTTTTCAACAGTAGAAGATTATCGATAATTTCTTTGTATCCTTTGGATATTTTGTCTATATCGTTAACAAGAAAAGCGTTCAGACTATCTATTTTGCGGAAATTTGTTTTTTTACTGCAAATTTGTGCCAAAAGAAGATTTGCACCGTCATCTATATGGTTAAGCTCCTGTTTTAAGGATAACAATTTCCATTTGAGCATTGCAATTTGTATAATTTTTATATCAACTTGCAGGGGAAATTTTTCTGCTATGCCGGAAGCTCCGAATTGTATCGGTTTTTTGTGTGAAATATAGCTTAAATTATTTTCATCTTTTAATCTGAGAAGCTCAAGCTTTGTTATCTGTTTGCTGTAATCTTTCGGTTTATAATTTTTCCATCTTGTCCGGTATGATTCGATCTGTTTTTGTGTTATGCTGCAATTTTTTAAAATCGAAGATTTTTGTGAGTTCAGAAGGTTTATAAATTTATTGATCTGGCTGTTAATTTGTTCCAAGTTTAGTTTGTCGCGCTTTAAAAGTGCATATTCAAGTTGTTTAGTCAGCAGATCTTTGTCGTTATCATTGCCGGCTATTATGAGAGCGGCAATCTGTTTGGATTTTAGGCTTATAGAATCGAGTTTGCTTTTATTGGTGGACAGTTGGTTCTCGGCAGATATAATTTCATCTATATAATTTTTTAGTTTCTTTACGTCTATTTTGCCCTTATATTTTGTGGCGTATTTCAAGGGATATATTGAGTTTTCCAGCGACAAGGTGTTTATTAAACGCTTAAGTAAGCTTCTTCTTATAAGAGAGCTATCTGTTTTGCCCGATTCTTTATTGAGAAGATTTTGATAACGCTCGTTGAGCTGAACGTTGCTGCCCGCATAAAGCGATTTATTTATTGTTGCTGCATATGAGGAAAACGGGCTCATTATGAATATAATCAAAAAAACTATTGTTCTCAGCATATATTATTTATATAACATCACCTGCTGCTTGTCCATTGCTTTATCTGTTTCTGTTTGTTAAAATAGGCAAAAAGCGGTGGTGCTATTATTGTCAAATTAATTATTGTCAAATTAATTTCGATTTTGTTGTTTGTGTTTATAAATACCGCAATTCTATCTGCCGGCATTATTCCAAAAGAGAGCGGAGAATATCATATTAAAGCCAAAAAGGTTACTCATCTTGAAAAGAGCAAGGCATATATATTAACCGACGGGACAATAACAAGAGGATCACTTTCTATTTCTGCCGATACGATGATTATCAACGGTCAAAGACTCAATGCCTACGGCAAGGTGTTTTTATTTGACGGTACCAATAAAGTATGGGCAAAAAAATTGCTGTTCAATCTTAATACACAGAAGGGCATAATTGATGATGCCGTATTCTATGTGAAATCTCAACATCTGTTTATAAGAGCGAATCGCAGCTATAAGATATCAGCCAAAAGCTATATTCTGGATAAATTTTCTTTAACAGGGTGCGGAAATCCGGAAAAACCGTTTGATTTCTGTCCAGATTGGCAGATTGTAGGCTCAAGCGCAAAGATAGTAAAAGGCAAATATATAAAAACTCTCAATGATCGCATGCTTGTGCGCTCAACTCCTGTATTATATTTTCCGTATGTCTATCGTAATCTCAATAAAAAAAGAAGAACCGGATTGCTGTTCCCGTCATTCGGATATTCTACTCATTATGGATTTAGATATAATCAGCCGTTTTTCCTTGTTTTGGGCAGATCTATGGATGCGACACTGTATCTGAAAGAACAATCAAAGAACGGCATTGGAATTGATATTGAACATCGTTATGCCGCTTCAAGTCAAATTGGAGGAAAAACATTTATCAGTTATTTTCGCAAGAAAGGGCAGGGTAACGAAAAGGGAGAAAATCTATGGAACATCAGTTCCACTCATCACTATAATTTTCGGCATGGAAGAATTCTCGCGCAATATAACCATGTCTCCAGCCGGTCGCATTACGGAGATCTGAATAATAGTAATGTCGATTTTTATACATCCCGATATGTCAGATCACAATTTCTTGCTGATTACAATTATAGAAACTGGAATTTTGGTATTCATAGTTTCTTATATCAGGATATTGACTCAACAGATGATTCTCATACTCTCCAGAGTCTTCCGGAAATAGTTATAAAAAATAATGATACAAAAATAAAGGGAACTCCTTTGTACTGGTCGCTTGATTCACACTTTACCAACTTTTACAGAAAAAGGGGCAATAAAGGCATATCGGCTGATGCTGTTCCTGCCGTTAAGCTTCCTTACAGCATAGGTGCTTTTCGTTTCAGTGATACTCTTGAAACCGATACTGCTTTTTATAAAAATAACCAGCCGGGTAATCAATTTAGTCACATAAGGGTTGTTCCTGAGTTTAGTCATACGATATCAACTGACCTTGTGAAGCAGTATGGCACCGGAAAAGGCAGAATGCTGCATCTGATCACACCGGAGATAGTGTACAATTTTATTCCTACTATATCCCAAAAAAGGCTGCCTGACTTTGTGTCGAAAATAGAAAGCAAAAGTCAGATAATCTTTCAGATAGCGCAGAGATTGATAAATAAGATTGATAACAGGAAGCACACGGTTGTTTATTTAAACATTGAACAGCCTTATGATTTGGATAGACTTGCAAGGCACGAAAAGCCGCTTGAGCCGCTTTTTGTTGATATGTATACGAATATGGGACATTTTAATTATTTCCTAAGAGTTCACTATGATTATTATAAAAAACGGTTTGTTGATCTTAATAACGGCATATCTTATAATGAAGGCGGCATTAGCGGCGGTATAGGTTATGAGGTAAGCAGAGACAGTGATTTCAATAAACTTTCTGAAGAGTTGAATTCAAATTTTTCAATTCCCTTGTCGAAATCTCTTGATATTTCATTACTGAGCAGCTATAGCCTTTTATATCACTATTTTACGCAAAACCAACTTGATATTAATCTAAAAGGAAGCTGCTGGCAGTTGCGGACGTCAGTTTTCAGAAGAGTTATTCCGTCAGGAAACGGTACCATAAATGACAGCGGAATGCTGTTCACGATTACATTAAGAGGTCTGGGAAATTTCTTATTTAAAGGATAAAAAAGCCGCCGCTCTTCTATACAAGAAAAGTATGCAGGCGCCTAAAGTTGTTGCCGTCGGTTCCGGCGAAATAGCCCGGATGATTGAAAAAGCGGCAAAAGAGAAAGGTATTCCTGTTATACAAAACAGTTCTCTGGCCAAAGCGCTTGTTGAGCTTGATGTAAATTCTCAGATACCTCAATATTTATATCGGACTGTAGCGAAGGTTCTTATTTATCTTTACAAAGCAGATAAAAAGCTTTAGATAAGCCTTACAATGAAGCTCCGTATATTTAGATCTTGAATTTTTTGCAGATATTGTTATTCTGTCGGTATAACTTGGATTAATAGGTGTCAATTGTGAAGCTTGGAAAAGAAAATTTATCAAAAAAAACAACTATCCGAATAGGACCTGTTGTAAACTGGATTCAGATTGAGAGCGTAGAAGATTTATCCGCGATCGATACCTATAAAAAGCAGTTTTCCGGACAGTTTTGGATTGGAAACGGAAGCAATCTTTTGGTATCTGATGCTGCTAAAAATTTGCTGTTTATTAGTTTATCGGGTAAATTTAATCTGATAGAATATGATGGACGAACGGTTACTGCAGGTGCAGGAGTAAAAATATCAACTCTGCTTGATTTTTGTATAAATAATGGGTTGTCCGGTCTTGAGTGGATGGCCGGAATTCCCGCAACTGTCGGGGGAGCTATATTTATGAATGCCGGTGCCGGTGTCGACTGCATACTTAATCATATAAAATCGATAGATTGCCTTATTGACGGCAAAATAGCAGAACTTAGAGAATTTGATTTCGAATATCGCAAAGGAATAGAAAGAAAAATTCTTTCTGCGAAATTTGAGTTTTGCAAGACAGATAAAGCTCAGATATACGGAAACTTTGAAGCAGCAAAAGCTGCACGTATTAAAAGACAGCCCTCAGGCAGAAGTTTTGGTTCCATATTCAAAAACCCTCTTGGTCTGTATGCAGGCAAACTGATAGAAGAATGCGGCTTGAAAGGAATGACTTCCGGAGGAGCGGCTATATCTGAAAGGCATGCAAATTTTATAATAAACAGAACCGGTGCATCGTTTGATGATGCATATAGTCTGATTTTAGAGTCAGAGAAGAGAGTTTACGAGAAATTCGGGATAATATTAGAGAGAGAGGTGAAAATTGTCTGAAATAATCGGGGTTATCTACGGCGGATATTCAAATGAAAGAGAAGTATCTCTGAAAAGCGGTGAGGCCATATTTAACTCATTGATCAAGTCCGGATACAAAGCTGTTTTGATTGATCTGAAAAGGCCTGATGATTTGGGAAACTGGAGTTTTCTAAAGCAATTGATAGATAACAGAGTAGGGAGTGTGATAATTGCAATTCACGGAACACCGGGGGAAGATGGTATTCTGCAGGGCTTTCTGGAGCTTTCCGGTATACGTTATTCGGGTTCATCTTTGATTGCCGCTGCATTGTCAATGGACAAATCGCTGACAAAGTTGATTTTTCAGAAGAGGGGCATTCCGACTCCTGAATTTGTAACCGTTGAAAGAGGGCATGCTTTAGATTCTTTTCGCTGGAAACGCTATCCGGCTGTCGTTAAGCCTGCCTGCGAAGGTTCAAGCGTGGGAGTGATGTTTGTTGATGGTAGTAAGAAACTTAAACAGGCAGTTGACGAGATGCTTCTGATTTATGACAAAATTATAATTGAGGAGATGATAGAGGGAGACGAAATAACAGTTGGTTTTATGGATGATAAACCGCTTCCGATAATTAAGATTGTACCGAAGAGTGGATTTTATGACTATAAAAATAAGTACACAAAAGATGCAACTGAATATATAGTACCTGCTCCCCTGGACGAATCTGCGGCAAAAAATGTGTCTAAAGAGGCTGCGCGGGCAGTAAAAGCGATGGGTGTATCGGGCATTTCAAGAGTTGATATAATATTGAGGCACAACAAGCCGTATATCCTGGAGGTAAATAGTATTCCGGGTATGACCGAAACAAGCCTTCTTCCGAAGGCTGCAAATTCTGCAGGATATGATTTTGACAGCCTATGCAGATGGATAGCAGAAGATGCGTCAAAAAAACCGAATAGCACCCATAAAACCTGTTGACCTGTTTAGGTCAAACCATAAAAAGAGAAAAAGCGGAATATTGATTTTCAAGCTGACGGCTCTTTTAGCAGTCGGCTTATTGATTGTGCTGGCGGCGTACAAATTCTACGGTTATCTGTCGGTTTCCCTGAATGAAGGCAATATTTTTCCAATAAAGTATATATATATCAAAGGAATAGGACATATGCGTACTGATTTTATAAAAACCGCATTCAGAAATAAGGACGGATCTCTGCTGACATTGAATCGCAAGAGGATAGAAAAGCAACTTCAAAGGAGTCCGTGGTTCGAGAATATTGCCATAGATAAACGATTTCCCAATACTATAATCGTAAAAATAATGGAAAGAAAGCCTATGGCAGAGCTGATATGCAGCAAAGAACGCTGGCTTGTCGATAAAACGGGATATGCATTTAAGAGACTGATTTCAAAATCGGAACGCTATATTTTGCCTCTGATTTATTCTTCAAGCTGTTTTGACTTAAAAAAGAATAAAAATTTTTACACTAAGCTTATGTTTGCAAAAAAGATGCTTGAAAAACATTTTTTAATAAAAAGAATTGACATAATTGGAAAAGCAGTTTACTATAGGCTTAATTCCGGTCCTTCTGTTATCGTTTCGACATATCAGAGCAAAAAGCTTATAGGGATGCATGTAAAACAGTTGGTTAATTTTTGGAGAGATGCCAAGAAGGAGAAAAAAATAGGGCGGATTGAAAGTATATCGTTTGTGTATAAGAATCAGATAGTTATACGTTGGAAGGTATCAAAATATGGTAAATGAAGTTGTTGTAGGTCTTGATATCGGTACAACTAAGATTTGTGCTGTTGTCGGACATATAAATGATGAGGCGTCTCTTGAGATAATCGGTGTAGGTGCCTCTCCTGCAAGAGGTGTCAGAAAAGGAATAATTACGAATATAGATCAGGCTGTTTTGTCTATAAAACAGGCTGTAGAGGCTGCCGAAGCTATGTCAGGCTCAAAGATTGACAGCGTAATTGCCGGGATATCCGGAAGCCATATTCAGGCCGTCAATAGTCACGGTGTTATTGCGGTGAGAACCAAAGAGATAGGCAAGAACGATATTGATCGTGTTATGGAAAACGCGCGCGCTATCTCCGTATCTCCCGACAGGGACATAATTCATGCAATAAGTCAGGAATATATTGTTGATGATCAATCGGGAATAAAAGATCCGATGGGAATGAGCGGAGTACGACTTGAGGTCAAAGCTCACATAATTACAGGAAGCGTTGCGCTCGTTCAGAATGTAATAAAAAGCTGCAACAGAGCGGGTTTGGATGTTTCTGATATAATTTTAGAACCGTTGGCATCCGCAAAAGCTGTTTTAACCGGCGATGAAACCGAATTGGGTGTTGCTATGGTTGATATAGGCGGAGGCACGACTGATTTGGCCGTGTTTTATGATGATAGTATAAGATATACAAAAGTTTTGGGTCTTGGCGGAAATCAGTTTACCCATGATATAGCCGTAGGTCTCAGAACACCGGAAAGGCAGGCTGAAAGAATCAAGATGGAGTATGCAAGTATCGGTGATTGGGCGTCTTCGGACGATACTATTGAGGTGCCGGGCATTTCAGGCAGATCAAGCAGAGAAATTTCAAAGAGTGCACTGTATGAAATTGTACAGCCCAGAGCGGAAGAACTCTTTTATCTTATCAAAAACGAATTGAGTGCTAATGGATTTGAAGCGATGATGACCGGAGGTGTAGTATTAACCGGAGGCGGTTCAATGCTTGACGGAATGGTGAATTTTGCTGAGGAGTTTTTTGAGATACCTGCAAGAATCGGGGTTCCTTACAGTATAACCGGCATTAAAGATATGGTTGACGGACCTAAATATGCTACTGCTGTAGGTTTAGTTAAACATGGTCTGCAGGGCAGGGACAAAATAGAAAGAAAAAGACCGTTTGGTTATAATTCGATATTTAGCAGGATGAAAAAATGGTTCAGAGAGATGTTTTAATGAGCGGTAGAATATCGGGTGCAGTTATAAAGGTGATAGGAGTAGGCGGAGGAGGCTGCAACAGTATTAACACAATGATAAAAAAAAATGTTCAGGGTGTTGATTTCTTCAGTGTTAATACCGATACTCAAAGTCTTAGTATGATGCTTGATGGAACTAAAACCATACAGATCGGAAAAGAGCTGACAAAAGGTCTTGGTGCTGGCTCAATTCCGGAGATTGGCAAAGCGGCTGCGCAGGAAAATATTGAAGAATTTGAAGAGATTGTAAAAGATATAGATATGTTGTTTGTTGCTGCAGGTATGGGAGGCGGAACCGGAACGGGAGCCGCACCGGTGATTGCAGAGACTGCAAAAGACCAAAATGCTTTGACTGTGGGTGTAGTTACCAAACCGTTTGTATTTGAGGGAAAAAGAAGGTTAAAAAATGCAGAGCAGGGCATCAAAGAGATGTCAAAGATATGCGATAGTGTTATTATTATACCAAATCAAAAATTGCTTGAGACCTTGCCTAAAAACACCTCTTTGACGGAGGCATTCGGTTTTTCGGATGATGTTCTGCGTCAGGCTGTTCAGGGTATTAGCGATCTGGTTAATCAACCTGGTCAGATAAATGTTGATTTTGCAGATGTAAAAACTGTTATGAGTAAAAAAGGAATGGCTATAATGGGTGCGGGAGAGGCATCTGGAAACGATAGAGCAAAGTTGGCTGCCCAGAAGGCTATCTATAGTCCTCTTCTTGACAATATAGATTTGACAGGCGCATCGGATATTCTTGTCAACATAACATCCGGAGGCGATCTGTCCTTGAGCGAGGTAGAAGAGTCAATCGGTGTAATAAGGGACGCAACAAGCAATGATGCAGAACTTATATTTGGTACCGTCATTGATAATACTATTAAGGATCTGATAAAGATCACTGTTATCGCCACAGGCTTTGATATTCCAAAAAAGCATTTTGCAAGACGACCGGCAGCACCAATTTCAGTTGCAAATATAGATAATGAAGATATTCTGGATATTCCGGCTTTTCAAAGGGTTAGATCTGATAAGTAGCAGATCAAGATGGACAATTTTTCAGTATTAGTTTTCTGGGCCGTTGCAGGATATATTGCAGGGTCGATTCCTTTTGGTTGGATTATCGGAAGACTGTTGGGTAAAGATGTCCGAACCTTCGGATCGGGAAATATTGGAGCCACCAATCTGGTAAGAGCGGGCGGTAAATCAGCCGGAATTATAACATTCGCACTGGATTTTCTAAAAGGTGCAATTCCTGCAGGTCTGGCTATCAGGAATTCTGTTGATGCCTCGGTGGCCGCGGGTCTATTTGCGGTCATAGGACATGATTTTCCAATAACGCTGCGTTTTAAGGGAGGCAAGGGAGTATCTTCCACATTGGGCGTTTTATCAGTATGGTCGACTCCTCTTCTGTTAATCGCTTCGATTGTGTGGCTTACTTTGTTTGCCGTTCTTAAAATATCATCCCTTTCATCACTTGTTGCGCTTTTATCTATTGCTGTTGCGGGGTACTTTATGATTTCAGGACCGCTGTTCTATGCATTGCTTTTTCTCGTTGCTTTGGCTGTGGTAAGACATTATCCAAATATAAAACGACTTCTGTACAGTAAGGAGAAAAGGTTTTAATTTAGCGTGAGTATGAAGAAAGTTTTGGTTGCTCTGAGCGGAGGAATAGATAGTTCGGTCGCTGCGTATCTTCTCAAAAAACAAGGTTATAGCGTAGTTGGAGCTACCATGGCACTGACAAGTTATGATAAAACGGATCGCAAAAGAAGCTGCTGCTCCGAAAAAGATAGATATTATGCAAGATATGCTGCAGCTCAGCTTGATATTCCTTTTGAGATTATTGATTATAGAGAACTCTTCAAAAAAGAGATCATAAAGCCGTTTATTAATGCGTACCGCATGGCTCAAACGCCGAATCCGTGCATACTTTGCAACGATAGAATGAAGTTTTTTCACCTGCTTAATTTTGCAAAAGAATTGGGCATTTCGCATGTCGCAACCGGACATTACGCAAATATCGTTGAATATAAAGGCAGGAAGTTTGTTGCAAAAGGAAAAGATCCCAAAAAGGATCAATCATATTTTCTTTATGGGCTGGATGCACCTCAGATTGATGATCTGCTGTTCCCGCTTGGAAATTTACGTAAAAGTGAAGTAAGGAAAATAGCTGATTCGATAAACCTTATTACAAAAAAGAAACCTGAAAGTCAGGAGATTTGTTTTGTAGATAATGACTACAGAAGTTTAATGTACGAGGACGTGAAACCAAAGTGCGGAGAATTTGTTGATGAAACGGGAAAAGTTTTGGGAGAGCATAAGGGTATAGAAAATTTTACAATTGGCCAACGCAAAGGTTTGGGAATATCTTCAGGCAGGCCGCTTTATGTCAAAGCAATCGATCCGGTAAGCGGGAATATCATACTTGCCGGCAGAGACAGTATTGTTTCCAAAAGCTTCTATATGACAAATTTTATACTCAAAGAGGATAGAGAACAATTCAATGCCTATGTTAAAATACGCTCTCAAAGCAAGCCTGTAAAATCAGAGCTTATTCTTTTGGGGAACAAGATACAAATAAGATCGGAATCCGGTTTTTGGGGTGTAACTCCGGGGCAGTCTGCGGTTGCCTATATTGATGATAGAGTAGTTGCCGGCGGCATAATTTTGCCTATTGAAAGTCCCTTATATTAATTTTATACTTTTCTATCTTATAATTAAGCTGTCTTAATGTTATATCAAGAAATCGCAATGCTTGCTCCTTGTTTCCCGATGCCGCTTTAAGTGCTCTGAGCAGCGCATTTTTTTCTATCTGTTTTAGGCTCATATCATCCTGATGTTCGATTGACGGAACAATTTCCGATAGATTGATGCCTTTTATTGTTGAGCTGAGAGGCGGCGCCATGACAATTAATCGTTCTACTATATTTTCAAGTTCTCGTACATTTCCCGGCCAGGAATATTTCATAAGGGTTTCTATTACTTCAGGTGCAAATTTAACGGATTTATTGTTTGCTTTGCAGAAAAGATTACGAAAATGTTCGATGAGCAGAGGGATATCCTCTCTGTGTTCGGAAAGTTTAGGAATATTTATCGGTATAACATTAATGCGATAATAGAGATCTTCCCTGAATCTTCCTGTTTTTATCATGTTTTCGAGATTTTTATTGGTTGCAGAGATAAGCCTGAAATCAACCGGTATATTTTTTGTTCCACCTATTCTAATAACTGTTTTTTCCTGAATAAGCCGCAGCAGTTTGGGCTGCATCGACAAAGGCATCTCTCCAATTTCATCAAAGAATAACGTTCCTCCGTCTGCCAATTCCACAAGCCCCTTTTTTTGTTTTGCTGCTCCGGTAAATGATCCCTTTTCGAAACCGAACAGTTCTGATTCAAAAAGGGATTCAGGTATCGCAGCACAATTTATGGCAACAAATTCTTTTTCTTTTCTACCGCTGGAATAATGTATTGCTTTTGCTATTAGTTCTTTGCCTGTTCCGCTTTCGCCATGCAGCATTACCGAAGAGTTGCTGTTGGCAATATTAGAGATCAGACTAAATATTTGCTTCGTTTGATTGCTTTCTCCTATGATTTCAGGAAATCGGTGATCTTTGGACAATTTGTGCTTTAGTTCGTCGCATGTTGCGAGAATTTTTCTGTCCTTTTCAGTTTTTAATCTGATTTCCAACAAATTTGCTACGATTTTTATTGTGGTTAAAACGGATTTAAGCAGCAGGTCGTCTCCTTCTATTAAGATATAGCTGCCGGATTGTTTGTTTAAAACAACTATTATGACAGTGTCGGAGAAACCGTAATTTTGCGAGCGGTCTTTTCCTATTGTTATAATTTCCTCGGTGTGCAGAACAGGCGGCTCGGCTTCAATCATATTTATTGTGCTATTTTTGTTGCCCATACAGGAAACAATACGCTGTTTTCTGTTATAGCCTTCTATAATAATTGACACTGTTGAGAAGCCAAAATAACTGAATAGTTCGTTAACAATCTCATAAGATATTGTTTTGAGATCAGAGTTTTTTAGCGATTTCGATACTCTGTATATAAAATCGACTGATTCGGATACCATAGGAGAAACTATAATATCATAAGGCAAAAAAGTAAAGAGTGCATCTATTGCTTTCGGGTTTAAATTGCATGTAATAGCAGATAATGAAACAACTGTACGGCAAACAAATTCACAGCTGTTTATTGTGCATCTGCAGCAAGATGGATTTGCCTGGTCGCGGATGTTTTTACTCCGGCTAAATTGAGTCGAAAGGAAAAGGGGATAACAGCAGAGTAGCTATTTTGTTTACTGTTATCCCCCGGAGGCTATCCGAGAATATAAAGTCTGCTGGGGAAACACGGATCTGACCGTATTTCCCAGTATCTGCTGCCCTTTACTGCATGAGGCAGGCTGCTAAATGTCGGTTAAATATCGTAATAAAGCTTAAATTCAACAGGATTCGGCACTGAGTTAACGAGCTGTATCTCGTTTTCCTTTTTGTAATCAATCCATGTTCTTATAAGATCTTCACTAAAAACATTACCCTGAAGTAAAAATTGATAATCATTTTCCAGAGAAGCTATTGAATCCTCGAGTGATCCAGGAAGATGTTTGAGATTTCTTGCAATTTCAGGAGGCAGATCATAGATATTTTTGTCCATAGGTTCGGCAGGATCAATTTTGTTTAATATTCCGTCAAGTCCCGCCAGAAGCATAGCTGAGAATGCGAGATAAGGATTTGCTGAAGGATCGGGAAATCTTACTTCTATTCTTTTTGTTTTCGGATCGGAGGAGTACATAGGAATTCTTATTGCAGCCGATCGATTTCTTGATGAGTATGCAAGATTCACCGGTGCTTCGAAACCCGGGACAAGTCGTTTGTAAGAGTTGGTTGTCGGATTTGTGAATGCGGTAAGAGCCCTTGCGTGTTTCAATATGCCTCCTATATAGTAGAGACAGATATCTGAAACTCCAGCGTAACCGTTTCCGGCAAAAAGCGGAGTGCTGTCGTTCCACAGACTTTGATGAACATGCATGCCTGTACCATTATCTCCATACAGCGGTTTAGGCATAAAAGTTGCAGTTTTCCCGTTCCTTCTTGCAACATTTTTTACAATATATTTAAATTTTGCGGTGTTATCGGCCATCTGAAGAAGCGGAGCAAAACGCATATCAATTTCAGCCTGTCCTGCGGTTGCAACCTCATGATGATGAGCTTCAACAATCACTCCGGCTTTTTCAAGTTCAATCACCATCTCGGTTCTTATATCCTGCAAGGTGTCTGAGGGCGGAAGAGGGAAATATCCTTCTTTGTGGCGTATTTTATGCCCGAGATTGGGAACGTCTTCTGATCCGCTGTTCCATATTCCCTCATCTGAATCGATGAAATAGAAACTTGAGTGGTCGTTGAAATCTGCATTTACTTCGTCAAAGATAAAAAACTCATTTTCGGGACCAAAATATGCTGTTTCGGCAATGCCTGTTTCTTTGAGATAATTTTCAGCTTTTTTGGCAATTGCGCGAGGATCTCTATCGTAGCTTTCCTTTGATATTGGATCAACGATGTCGCATGTTATATTGAGTGTCTGTTCTTCCGTAAACGGATCGAGATATGCAGTCGAAACATTTGGGACAACAAGCATATCGCTCGAGTCTATAGTTCTCCATCCTCTAATGGAAGAACCATCAAATCCTAATCCTTCAGTCAGGCTTTCTTTGTTAATCTGACTGATCGGCACCGAGAAATGCTGACCTGTTCCAATAAGATCTGTAAATCTTACATCTACGATCTTTACTCCATTCTCTTTAATAAATTTCAGCAAGCTTTCCGCATCCTTCACAATTTCCTCCTTTTACTATTTCTTTTATTATATTGCTTCGTTTCCGGTCTCTTTCGTTCTGATTCTTATTGTGCTGTCAAGAGAGGTGATGAATATCTTGCCGTCTCCGATTTTTCCGGTTTGGGCATTTTCCAATATTGTTTCTACAATTTTCTCTACATCTTCGTCTTTAACTACAACCTCTAACTTTACTTTCGGGATAAAATCGATAGAGTATTCGGCTCCTCTGTAGATCTCAGTATGTCCTTTTTGTCTGCCATATCCTTTTACCTCGGATACAGTCATTCCGCTCACACCTAATCCTCTCAGGCCATCCTTCACATCATCTAATTTAAATGGTTTTATAATAGCTTCTATTTTTTTCATATATATCCTCCAATTTAAAGCTGTTTAAATAATAGCAGTATGTCCTTATATTTCAAATGCTCTTTCGCCGTGAATAGTGCTGTCAAGTCCTTCCGTTTCATCAGCAGGTGCGACTCTTATGCTTCCAAACAGAGATACGATTTTTATAATGATAATTGTCATTATAACATCAAAAGCTATTACTGCAATAACTGCCATAAACTGGATCAGTAACTGCTTAGGATTTCCGTAAAATAGACCGGCGGCGCCCCCTACTGCGGGATCGGCAAACAGGCCTGTTGCCAAGGCTCCCCATATTCCGCATAATCCATGCACGCCGAACGCGTCCAGTGAATCGTCATAACCAAACTTGTTTTTAATTAATGTTACGCCGATATATCCTATAACTCCGGCACCTATTCCGATTATTATAGATCCCATCGGATTGACAAATCCGGCTGCCGGGGTTATTGCTACAAGTCCCGCTACTGCTCCGGAAGAAAGACCTAACAATGTCGGTTTTCCGGACCTGATTTGCTCTATAAACATCCAGACTAACCCTGCAGTGGCAGCAGCAGTATTGGTTACAAGGAATGCCGATCCTGAAAGTCCGTCTGCTGCTAATTCGCTTCCCGCATTAAAACCAAACCATCCGAACCATAACAGAACTGCTCCCAAAGCCGTCAGGGTTATTGATGAGGGCATCATAGCAATTTTACCATATCCTTTTCTTTTGCCCAGAAATAATGCTATAATTAATCCGGTAACACCCGCGTTGATATGAACAACCGTACCTCCGGCAAAATCAAGAACACCCAGCTTAGAAAGCCATCCGCCGCCCCATACCCAATGCGCAATGGGCGAATAAACAAACGTCAGCCATAACACTGAGAACAAAATCCATGATGAAAACCTCATTCTTCCAACAATAGAACCGCTTACCAGTGCAACCGTTATTGCTGCGAAAGTCATCTGAAACATAACAAAAACGTAGGTAGGTATTGTTCCGGAAACACTCTTTACGCCTATTCCATTCATAAAGAAATTTGATGAGTTTCCGATAATACCTGATAAATCAGGACCGAATGCCAAACTATAGCCCCACAAAATCCATATTATACTTGCAAGGCAGTAAGCTACAAAACTCATCGTTATCGTGTTCAGCATATTTTTTGAACGGCTCATTCCCCCGTAAAATAATGCAAGTCCTGCCGGTGTCATAAGCATAACAAGGGCGGTTGCCACTATCATCCATGCAGTATCGCCGCTGTTTATATGAGCTTGAGATGCGGCAAATGCCTGTGTTGAAAAAAAGAGCAAAATCGCAACTGCTCCAAAAAGCAATGATGCCAATTGCTGCACATTCCTCTGTTTAAATAACTTCATAAAATCCTCCTGTAATCTGCAATATAATTTTATTTTCTATTTTGAGACGACCTTAAGCATTCCATCCTGCTCAAAGTGTTCTTTAGCATGTCATATTTTTAGTGATTTTAAAGATGATAATAAGTTTTCAATCAATACCTCCAAATTTCTGTTACTTATACCTGCGGCCGCCGTAAAATTGTCCAAGTTAATTTTAATAAAAGCAAAATTCGTTCCAAAAGAATAAGCAGCGCTTTCGACAGCCTTGCTCACGATATTTGCGATTATCTTACGTACAATTCTGTAAAAAACCGACTTTTTATTGACAATTTTGAAATGTTCAGCTCTGCAGATTGCAAATCCAGTCTGAATATGAGACAGCTGCACAGTAAACAGATCCGCAGAAGTGCCCTATAGAATTTAATTTCCTGAAGATTGCCCTTTATTTGACTTCCCTGCGGGCTTTATGAGGTTTTCCATATACTTCGTTAAACTTCTTTGAAAACTTCTTTGAATTAACCCGTTAATCCTTCAGAAGTTTGCCTTGTCTATAGAAAACCTCATTAAAAGCTGTGAATATGTTTATTGTGCAGCGGTCTCATAAATAGAAGCACCCTGCATTTTCAATCTTTGCATAAATTGCTGCAGGTTGAAAAAAACATATAAAGTTATATACTATACTATTATGTATCAGAACTCACCAAAAAAAAGAATTATACTTATCTCAAATCGTCTGCCTGTGAACGTTTCAAGAATAGAAGGCAGTATCAAGATAAAACAGAGTGTGGGAGGATTGACTACCGGAGTTGGCGCGCTGTTTAAATCTATAAAAAATAGTATTTGGATCGGCTGGCCGGGTATTTCATCTGAGAAGACAGGTGCAGCTAAAGCCGATATTGTATCAGAGCTTGCCAAATCAAAATACAAACCGGTTTTTCTTAAAAAAATCTCTATTGATAATTTCTATTACGGTTTCTGCAATAGAACAATCTGGCCTCTTTTTCACTACTTTGCCAGATATACCGAATATAGCGAAAGGCAGTTCGAAAGTTTTCGCAGAGTGAACGAATTGTTTGCCGAAGCGGTTTTTTCGATTGCCGACAAGAACGATGTAATATGGGTTCACGATTATCATCTTATGCTTCTTCCGTCACTTATAAGAAAGAAATGGCCTGAGGCATCCATAGGATTTTTTCTGCATATTCCTTTTCCGGCTTACGAAATTTTTAGACTTTTGCCTCAGCGCAGAGAGATTTTGAAGGGAATATTGGGTGCAGATCTGGTCGGTTTTCATACATATGATTATGTCAATCATTTTTTGGATTCCGTAAGAAGAATAGTGGGATTGGAAAACCGATTGGGACAGCTGCTTGTTGAAAATAGACTGATAAAGATTGATTCATATCCAATGGGTATTGATTATGATCTGTTCAATGGTACTGCAAAAAAACCAGTGGTAAAGAAAGAGGCCGGCAAGATCAAAAAAAGATTGGAAGGCGGTAAAATTATCTTATCTATTGACAGGCTTGATTATACTAAGGGAATACCGGAGAGGCTCAGATGCTATGAGCTTTTTATGGAAAAGTATCCTGAATTCAGAGAGAAAGTGATATTGATAATGATTGTTGTTCCTTCAAGGGTTCAGTTGAAATATTATCAATTGATGAAAAATGATATAGAGAAATATGTTGGAAAGATAAACGGCAAGTATGGGACTTTGAAATGGACTCCGATACATTATCTGTACAGATCCATACCGTTTAATATGCTTGTTGCTCTTTATAATATTGCAGATGTGGCTCTTGTTACGCCGCTGCGCGATGGGATGAATCTTGTTGCAAAAGAATATATAGCCTCCAAAACAGATAATACCGGAGTACTTATCTGCAGCGAGACTGCCGGAGTGTCTAAAGAAGCCGGAGAATCGCTAATTGTTAACCCGAACAATATAAATGATGTTGCCGATGCCATCAAAAATGCTTTCGTGATGGATGAGGAAGACAAAAAAAACGCTATTGATGTTATGAAAAGACGATTAAAGCGATTTGACATATACAGATGGGGGTCGGAATTTGTGAACGATTTGAGTGAGATAAAAAGATATCAAAACCACATGAGAGCAAAGCAGATGACAGATCTTGTCAAAACACAACTCATAAAAAGATATTCTTCATCGGATGCTGCACTTTTGCTGCTTGATTACGATGGTACACTTGTAGAGCTTAAGGAAAAGCCTGATCTGGCGTCTCCTGATGATGAACTAATGACATTGTTGAACGATTTGCTTTCTCTGAAAGGCAATACTGTTGTCGTTGTGAGCGGAAGAGACAGGAAAACTCTTGAGAAATGGTTTGGAGCACTCAATATACAGATGATAGCAGAGCATGGAGCATTTATAAAAAGCGACGGTATATGGGAGAAAGATCCGCGGCTCGATAATTCATGGAAAAAAGAAGTGCTGCCGCTGCTTGAACAATATGTTGATAGAACAGCCGGATCTTTTATCGAAGAGAAGGAGTTTTCACTTGCCTGGCACTATAGAATGACTGATGCGAAGCTTGGAAACATAAGAGCGAGGGAATTGAGAGGTGCGCTGTTTAATCTCGCCGGAAATCTTGGATTATCAGCGATATCAGGCAATAAAGTTGTTGAAATAAAGTATAATTTTGTCAACAAGGGAAATGCTTCGTTTAAATTTATAAAAAAGAAAAGATGGGATTTTATAATGGCTGCCGGTGATGATGTGACTGACGAAGATCTGTTTTCCGTAGTGCCGGATGGCTCATGCTCTATTAAAATCGGATATGATGCTACTAAAGCAGTATATCGTATCGGATCGTACAAAGGGTTTAGAGATCTTCTTAAAGAGATGGCTGATTCGCGTAAAATACAGCTGTAAATTGTTCTAATTTTAAAAATTATTCGGGAGATATTATATGAAAAAACGGCTTGAAAGTTATCGTAATATTGTGGGTGACGAGGTAATTGCCAAAATCTACAGAAAAGCAGGATATCTTTACGGCAAAGAGATTATAAATATAAATTCAACATACCAAGGCGGAGGAGTGGCTGAGCTTTTGGATAGTTTGATACCTTTGCTGAACGATGCCGGTGCGGATGTTGGGTGGGATATTTTTCATGGAAACACCGATTTTTTTCAGATTACTAAAAAATTTCATAATGCGCTTCAGGGTGCTGCGATAGATTTGACCGATATAAAAAAACAGAACTATATTGAAGCTACGCAGAATTTTTTTTCATATCAGAAGATTAATCAGAATCTGGTTGTTGTGCATGACCCTCAACCGCTTCCCATCATCAGTTTTTATAAAAAACGGCAGCCATGGATATGGCGATGTCATGTAGATCTGTCAAATCCGTATCCGCCGCTTTTTGAGTTTTTGAAAGAATTTATCCTGCGCTACGATCTGGTTATTGTATCAAGCGAAAAGTATAGAAAACCGGATCTTCCCATAAATCAGATAGTGGTGCATCCGGCTATTGATCCTCTTTCACTTAAAAATATGGATCTTACGGAAAAATACGAAACAAAATATCTGCATAAATTTGGTATTCCTTCCGATAAGCCGATTATTACTCAAATATCAAGATTTGACAGATGGAAAGATCCTTTAGGTGTCGTTGAGATTTATAAGCGCGTAAAAGAAAAGGTTAACTGCAGACTGGTTCTCTGCGGCAATATGGCCAGCGATGATCCTGAAGGATGGAATATATATGAGGAGGTTAAGCGAAAAGCCAATCGATTGATCGATACAGGAGATATAATATTGATTGTACAGGATAACAATATTCTGGTTAATATGCTGCAGCGCGTTTCATCGGTTATAATTCAGAAATCGCTAAAAGAAGGGTTTGGTCTTACAGTTACTGAAGCAATGTGGAAGTATAAGCCGGTTGTGGCTTCTAACGTAGGAGGAATTCCGATCCAAATAGTAGACAGAGAAAGCGGACTGCTTTTTGATCCTAATGATCTTGACGGCTTCAGTAATGCGATAGTTGCAATCCTGAAAAACCGGGAATTTGGAGAACGTCTCGGGAATGCTGCGCACAACAGAGTTAAAAAACATTTTCTGATAACCAGACTTGTAGCAGATTATCTTGATATAGCCAAGGATCTTATTAATATCTGAATGTGTTAACGGTCGTTATGGGCTCTATTACAGTATTTTGGGCGATGACGCATACTAATAAATTGTGCCGAGATGAATAAAGGGCAATCTTCAGGAAATTAAATTCTATAGGATACTTTTGTTAATTTTAAGCGTTTTGGATTGAGAATCCAAATTTGTCTACCTGTGCGCTGCACACAGACAGGTTTCATCAAGGCACAAATTGCAGGTAATAAAATTTGCAACGTACAGACAAACGAATTTGAGACTCAGGATGATCGTTTATGGATTAGCAGAAGTGTTCTTAACTAACCGGTTAGTGCCTCAAATTTTAATTTCTAAATCTCACCTTTTACTTGACTTCTGTGTATCTGTTTATTGTGCAGTTGCCTCATAAGTGCTAAATTGCAGTTTTGTATTAAAAGCGAAACAACAAATGACGATAAAAGAATAAGAATTTAGAAAGAGTTGTTTTAATAACTTGGGCGATATGAAAATAAAACATCTCGGCAATCCGGACTGCGGCGGGTTCGGGAGCACAAAAATAAGATTACACAGAAATTTACAGAAAAATAAACAGTTAAGGAGATACAATGTCAGACAATGAAATCTTAGGCAAATGCCCTGAATGCGGCGGTGATGTGGTAGAAAGTAAGAAGGCATACGGCTGTTCAAACTGGCGTGAGCCGATGGCGGATGCCGCTTCACAATCTGGAAAACAATCGCAAAGAAAACAATAACAGAAGATCAGGCTAAACAAATCATTGCCGGCGAAAGGGTTCCGGTTGATGGTCTAACCAGCCGTAAGGGAACAAAGTTCGGAGCATATCTTAAATATGACAAAGATCAGAGAAAGGTAATCTTTGACGGTTTTCTGGATGACAACAGATCAAACAGAGATTGATTGCAGCAGAAGAGATTTTATAAAAATAAAGAGATTCAGGAGGCATGGAAAGTGAGTAGACATTCACAAGAGATCGATTACAAGATTATCGGCAACGATATGCAAATGGTTGAGATAG
>JAADFJ010000059.1:34081-36916 GCA_013152955.1 Campylobacterota bacterium | reverse complement strand
TGAAGGAATATTTCTGTGATTCTCGGAGAATCTATAAAATAACGCTGTCCCGTTAAATACACAATCTGCTTCTTTTTAACGGCCATTATGTTTAGAAGCGACAGAAGATCGGATCCTGCAGTTCCCTTTTCAACCGAGACAATAAACAGATAGTCGGGATTAAGCTGTACAATATTTTCCAGCGGAATTTGAGGCCAAGCTATTTTACCGCTGTATGCATTTTTCATAGAGAGCAGAGGAAGCATTTGCGACATAAATGTTTGGTTTCCTGCCGCCGTAATGGGGAACCGGTTTCCCATTATGATAAGCGCCGTTTTTTTTCTACCTTTTGAGCAGAGTTTTTTGACGGCGCTCATTTCTTTATTCATTCGTTTGATTACTTTGTTTGCTGAATCGTTTCTATTGCAAATTCTGCCGATTGCCCTTACCGAATCAACAAGCTTACCGGTAGTATCAAAGTGAAGAAGTTTATAGTTTATATCAAGCTTCTTTAGCTCAGATATAATCTGACGCTGATGATAGGTCAAAAACAGAATATCCGGCGCAAGTTTGACTATCAGCTTTATATTGGGGTCATAGTAGCCTCCAATCTTTGCAATCTTTCTCACCGCTTTCGGCCACTCTGCATACCTTGTTACGCCTATAATATTCTTGCCGAGACCAAGATAAAACAGCGTTTCCGTAATCGACGGAGCCAGAGATACGATTCTTCTGCAGGCTGAATATGAATTGCTGACAAAAGAAAGACCGATTAGAAAAATAACAAAAATTTGAACAGAAGCTCTGACTATTTTGCTGCTGTTAATAAATCTCGGCTGTCTCATATTTCATATACGATCAGATGCTCAAAATTTTGCCTTCAACCCTATAACTGCCGTTCTCGGTTCCGTTTGGTAGCCCTCTGCCGTTTCATAAAATTTATCAAAAATATTGTCAAGTTTTGCAAGCAGAGTCAGATTCTTTGTTGCCTTATATTGAACTGCAGCATTCCAAAAACGCTGTATCTGCCGATCTGCTTACTCGGTATTTTAGCGTATAGACTTGATTTATCAGAACCTACATAGACACCGGACAGGTCAAAACTAAGTCTTGATATCGGAAAGTAGCTCATATCCCAATTTGCTTTAAATCGGGGTAAGCGTACCCGATCAGTCTGCCATAGTCCGTCCTTTTTTTCTTTTGCCTCCTGCCATGTTCCTGAAAGATTAAAAATGAAATGGCTGATTGAGTTAAGAGTCCCCGACGCTGTGATCCCTTTTGCCGTATATCTATTTTTATTGAAATATTTATAAGTAGCATAATCTCAAAATCAATTGCATCTTTAATAAACGATTTGAAAGCAGTCAGAGAGATTTTATTTTCTTTTAATGTTTGTATAACACTGATATCAACCGTTTTACCTCTTTCCGGATTTAAATTTATATTACCGTAAGTCGTGTTATACATCTGGTATAACGTAGGAGCCAGGAAGATTGTCCCAAAATTGGCCTTCAGCGTCGTATCAGTAGGAAAGTTATAACCTGTTCCAATTTTATACGTGAACTCCTTTCCGAATGTTTTATATTTATCAAGCCTCAAGGCAGTATTGAGAAAAAACGCATCTTTTGTAAAAGATGGAGCTATCCATACAGCCTCTCGATTTCTTGAGTATATTTCAGGCGTTTTGGCTCTTGACGCTTCAACATCGGCTCCTGTAGATAACAGGATAGACTTATTCAACCTGTAATCTGACTTAATGGTTGCAAGATCTCTTTTTCCTTTATAAAAACTATCACCATAATAGCCTGGATTATCTTTATAGTGCCTTTGCGTAAAACTGTTTGCAAATGAAATTTCAAAATCTAAAGAATTATTCTGATGTATGAAATCAACTTTCTGAGCATTAAATATTCTATCTACATGGTAGCTGTGATTGATTGGTTTTCCGGCATACTCATAATACGGATATTCATCAAGATAACTTATTGTTTTAATATTCAACAGGGTTAATTTCAGACTGTTCTTATCATCAATTCTGTACCCCAGGTTAAGATATCCGGTCTGATTTCTAAACGGGTCTTTTTCGATTCCATTTCTTTGGAAAGAACTTCCATTCCAGAAATCTCCCTTTGATAAACCGCCGATATAGCGCTGCGAAACCGATCCGACAAACGAGAAAGCCTTATGGCTTCCCTGAACCGATATCGTACTGTCGATCTGCTTTTTTGTTCCTATTGACTGCGACAATGAAACGGTTGGTTTGCCCTTTCCATGCTTTGTTATGATATTGATTATGCCAGCTGCCGCAGATGAGCCGTAAAGGCCGCTTTGAGCACCCTCGACAATTTCAATTTTCTCAACAGGCGCACTGTCAAGATTTGACAAATCCGCCGAGCCGAAACCGGATGGATCGCTGAGATCTATTCCATCGATTAAAATCTTTGTATATTTTGCGGGCAGACCAAAAAGTCTTATATTTGTCAGACCGCCGACACCATTGGATACCGTGCTAATCTCAGATAATCTGCTTAAAGCATCACTAACGGTAATTATACCTTTTCTTTGAAGTTCACGCGAGGTGATAATCTTCACCGGACTTGTTACCGATGAAGCAGCTACAGGATTTACAGTTCTCTCTGCAGTTTTGGTAAGCGGATTAAGTTTCGCATTATCAATCTGAGAACCCTGAGCCGGAAACCAATAAAACAAAATAAATAAACCGGCAAAAATTTTGGGCAAAAATACCCTTGAACCAAAAAACAAACCTTTCATAGAAACCTCCTTCCCTACTCCGGGGAAATGAATTTAGATTAGTCAAGCAAGGTTTTCTGGCTTCCCCTCTTCTTTCTCAAGACA
>JAADFJ010000059.1:7936-34075 GCA_013152955.1 Campylobacterota bacterium | reverse complement strand
CGACACTTTTGTCAGTGGCATATCTCCTGAAAAATCAGGGTTACAGCTGCGGGACAGTCCGTGAATCTCACACGGTTCCCTTGAACTTAACCGGATAAAGTCTATCTAAAAAGAGTCTTGTGTCAACTGCACGAATTAATACTGTATTGATATAAAATTATAATTCTTACTTTCAACAAGACGCCGATTTACATCATAAGACCACTGTACAATAAACAAATTCACAGTCTTTTATGAGGTTTTCTACAGACAAGAGACAAGACAAACTTCTGAAGGATTAACGAGTTAATTCAAAAAGCAGAACGCAAGTATATGGGAAACTTCATAAAAAAAACCTGCGTGAAAGCAGAGCAAAGGGCAATCTTCCGGAACGTGTCTCAACAGACTGTTGAAAAACTTATATATTCCGGTACATTTTGGGAGTATTTTGTACGGACAGTTCCTGATGCGTAAGATGAAAATTACTTAATAACTACTATCTCGATACTGCCCTGTTTACGTACAACATTGATTCCTACATCCAAATCCGATCGCTGAAGATGCAGATCCGCAAATCTATTCCCTATTCTCAAATTTTTTATTTTTACCCATTGTAAGAAATTCGGCAAAACGGGTTTATCAAACATAATTATTGATTTTTCTGCATCTATATGCAATCCCAGACTAGCTTGCAGTAGCATAAACACAGATGCTGCGGACCAAGCCTGTATAGGACATGCCACAGGATAAAGCGTGGGTGCTCTGCCGGCTTTTCTTTCAAAACCACAGAATAGCTCCGGCAGTCTTTGAAGATTAAAATAGCTGTCAGCTTCATGCAGACATGTCAAAATTTTTAAAACTTCCTCTTTGAAACCATAACGCGACAAACCGTATGCTATCAGCGCATTATCATGCGGCCAAACAGATCCGTTATGATAAGATATCGGATTGTAGCGATTTTCTCTGTCGGAGAGCGTACGAATTCCCCAGCCTGAAAACAGTTCGGGGCTTACAAGCAGCTCTGCAATCTTTTTGGCATGACTGTGCGATGCTATGCCGGCAAAAAGAGAATGTCCTGCATTTGAGGTTTTAACTTTGCAAGGTCTCTTGTCGCCATCCAAAGCAAGCGCATAGGTGGATATTTCATCTATCCAAAACAGATCTTCAAATTTTCTTCTAAGTTTTTCCGCGCTTTTGAGAAGATCTGATGATTTCTTAGAATATCCTAAAAGTCTTGCCAATTTTGCAGTACCCAGTTTTGCGCTGTAAACATATGCCTGAACTTCACATAATGCTATAGGCGGCTTTGCAACTGTTCCGTCTTTATAAAATATAGAATCTGCCGAATCTTTCCAGCCTTGCTGAATAAGTCCGTCAGCTCGTCGTCTAATGTATTCTACGAAGCCATCACCGTCTATATCTCCGTATTTATCAATCCATTCAGTCGCTGCTTCAATATTATCCCAAATAGATTTTATGAACCCAATATCACCTGTTCTATCATAATAGGATGCTGCAAGGATTATAAAAAGCGGTGTACTGTCTATACTTCCATAGTATTGCCCAAAAGGAATCTCATCAAGATTTGCCATTTCTCCCTTTCTTATTTCATGAACTATTTTACCAGGTTCTGCGTCATATTCATCAGAAAATTTTTTAGCTTGCGTGCCGGCTAGATAGTTTAATACTCCTTTTGCTATTGCAGGATTAATCCAAAGACACTCAAAAGCCGAAATAATACCATCCCGTCCGAAAACCGTGGAAAACCATGGGATTCCGGCATAAGGGTAAAAGCCGCAGGATGTGTCCGTAATCATTGTATGAATATCCGCCATTGATCGGTTTATCCAACTGTTAAACTGTTCATTTGATGTGCAAATAGTGCATTCGGTTTCTCTTATGCCGTTCAAAATTTCATTAGAATTTTTTAAAGCGGAATTGTATGTAAGCTCGGAATAATTGTTATCATCAGTTTCACAGCTGACAGTAAGAAAAATCTCTGATTTCTCTTTCGGTTCCAGTGTTATATTAAATGAAACACCAAGCGGAGTCATAGCAGCAGGCTTTTTAGAAAACTCTATCTTAGTTTTACGGATTATTTTGTCCAATCCTTTATAAATAAACTTGATGCTTTTGTCTTTTACTGAAGTAATTTTTTTTCCTCTTTTTTCCCTCTTTGCACCGCGTACCTCAAAAATATCTTTAAAATCAGCATTAAAGTAAAGCGAGATAGGTAGATGAATTCTTGAGATTCCATAATTTGATAACTTTATACGTTCATAATAGCGGTTTTGAAACAAAAATTTGGTTCTATTGAGATAAATACTGCCTCGCGGCATAAATTTGTCATCTTTCCAAATATCGGGATTGGTAAGATCAACCGTTAAAACGGTATTATCCGATTTTATTGCCGAGCTAAGAAACAAAGGCAGCGCATCCGCAAATCTTAACTCTAATTTTGATAAAAACCTTGTATCTTTATAATATAAACCTTCGGTTAAGCTGACAGGTTGTATGTTTCCGTATCGATTCAATATGATGAACAGATCACCATATTTTAAAATATGGTGAAACTCATCGGCTGTCGGAGATTGTGCGATAATGCAAAATTTGTTTACAGCATCATTGTTCACAGTGCTTTCTTATACCGCTGCAGTTGTACGCTTCCAATTATATTATTATAAATTTTCAGATAGTTCTTTGCCATTCCTGAGGCGTCGAAACGATTTTCAAACACTTCTCTGCACTTTCTTCTATCTATTTTTTCAATGTTATCAACAGCTTTTACCGCTGATTTTATATCATTAACTATAAAGCCTGTTACAGCGTCATCTACTATTTCAGGTACGGAACCGCATCTATACGCGATTACAGGTGTTCCGCAGGCAAACGCCTCAATCATAACCAGCCCAAATGGCTCAAGCCAATCAATAGGAAAAAGAAGCGCCAAAGCGTTACCCAAAAATTTCCCCTTATCCTTTTCTCCTATCTCTCCTACAAACTCTATCTTCGGTTCTTTGAGCAGCGGCTTGATTTCAGCGTTAAAGTACTCTTCGTCGACTTTATCAACTTTGGCGGCAATTTTTAGCTCTATTCCTGCTTTTCTTGCAATCTTTATGGCTCTATCCGGTCTTTTTTCCGGAGATATTCTGCCCAAAAAAGCTAAATACTTGCCGCCGGTTTCGTTAAAATCGTATAAATCTTTTGGAAGTCCGTGATAAACAGTGCCTTGATAGTTCAGCTGAGGAAGAGGCTCACGTTGATTATTCGAAATAGAAACTACAGGCAGTTCGTGAAACTCTTTATATAATGATAATAAATCCGGTAAATCCAACCTGCCATGCAAAGTTGTTACATGAGCAGCTCCATATCTTCTGGCAAGCGGAAAGTGCATACAGTCTATATGAAAATGAACGATATCAAAAGATTCTATATTCTGAAAAACCTTCTCCAGCAAAAGTGTGTGGTAAATGGTCGGATCCCTCGATCGATCAAGACGTAAAGATCTAAATACAGGAGATATTAATTTTGCTTTTGTCTTGGAATCCCCACTTGCAAAAAGCGTTACGTCATGTCCCGCATTTACCAGCTCCTCAGTTAAATAAGAAACAACACGCTCTGTACCGCCATAATATTTTGGAGGCACGCTTTCATACAACGGTGCAATCTGAGCTATTCTCATATCCATCCTCTTTCAAAGGTATATAACAGATAAAAAATGCCCATATTTACCTTTTTATTGCAATTTATTTATCTTTAGGTATAATTATAATCCGTTACAGCCAATTTCAAGCGTACTAAGTTATTGTGATCTCAATATCTGACATAACTTAACTTCTGTATGCGACATATACATTTCGACAAATACAAAAATGTTCTGCTTATCTTGCAATTTGCAATAGAACCAAAAGAACCAAAAAAAAATATTTAGAGTTTAAACTCCTATACCGATATATTTTTTAGTATCTTTTGTGCCGCTTTACTCTCATATTTCCGTAAAAAGCCGTTAGATAAAATGACAATAATGAAACTACCGACTAATAAACAGACCCACAGAAGGCTAAGATTAGGTGGTCATAATAAGCAGCTTTTGCCGTTTTCATTAGTACACATAATCTTATGTTAGGCAGGAGAATAGCATGAGTAATACTAACTCACTTATAAATTTGGGCGATCTGGCGAAGCCAGCAAGTATACTTATCGAAAAAATCTCATACGCCATTGGTGGTATATTCAAGCCCTACCAGATAAAGAGGATCGCGCAAGCAGAAACCGAGGCAGATAAGATACGCGCCGTTGCTCAAATTGAAATAACCGATCTTCAAAGAAGAGCCATGGCTCGATGCTTTACAGAAGAAGCGGTCTCGGTTGATAATCACTGTTTCTGTCTCTTGGAATATCAAGATCTAACTTGCCTGTATCGCTTCTTACAGACTTTTTATAATAGCCGTTTTTTGAACCGTTTCCGCTGCTTTCTATATGCTCCTCTAATTCTGATTTTAGAATATTTTCTATCATATTTTTCATAAAATGCTTTGTTAGGTTAGAGAGATCATTCTGTGTCTTGCAGCTTTTGCTTAGGGTTTTAAAGTCTATACTATTTTTTGTCAAATCCTTGTTTAAATTTTTTGTGTTCATGCTAAATTTTCCTCCTGTTTCTTTATTCTATATGTTATCGAATTTTAACATTTACACAAAATATGGGGCAGGATTAACTATTAGAGAAAGGGGGCTTTATCAACAGGCTGTTGAGACACGACCCCAAGAGAAGATTAGCGGTTCATTGTATTAGTTCTTAATGCATTTTTTACAATATTTAAAATCATTTGCTCATATGTTCGTCCGGTATTTAGATTATAGCACTTATATAAATAGCCGGTACCTAAACCGGGAATTAAATTTGCCTCCAGAAAATAAGGAACGCCCTTGTCATTCATTTTAATATCTATTCTTCCATATCCTTTTGCACCTAGTGCTTTAAAAGAACGCAATGCTAATTTGGATATTCTATTCTTAATATCTTCATTTTCTATTTTCAGCGGCAATTCTTTATCTGCAATTTTATCTGCAAAGCCTAAAATTCTATCTCCTTTGGCGTTTTTTTCTGCCAATAGTTCAATAGGGTAAACTTGATATGAATTATTCTCAAAATCTTGAAAAATGGCTACAGTATATTCTTTGCCGCTTAAATATTTTTCAACTAAGGATACGGTACCTTGATTCTCAAGGATAGAAGACACTTTTCTTTGATAATCATTAAAATTAAATACTAAAGAATTAGAATCAACGCCTCTTGAATCTCCTTCATAAAGAGGTTTAATGAATAATGGAAAATCAAGAGGGAGGTCACCTTGATTGTATTGATCAGGCTTTGCAATAAAAAAAAGAGCAGTATTGCATTTGTTCTTAGAAACTATGTCCTTTGCCTTGCTTTTGTTAAACTCATACTCAATAGATTTTTTAGAAGATCCTGTATATGAAATATTATGTTTATCCAAAAAATCTGAAAACCATATTTTATTTGTCGAGTTTCTTTGTATTGAATTCAAGTCAAACCCTAAATATTTAATTCCTGAAATTATGAGGTCCGGCTTCTTTCTTATAAGTTCTCTTAATTCTTTCGCGCTTTCGATAATTGATACTTCAACTTTTGAGTAAAAATTGCTTAATGTTTTGTGCAGTAGGTCAAGTGTTCTGTTAGGCATTAAATTAAGTTTTCCAATTCTTGTCGTTACAATCTTAATATATTTTTTGTTCTTCACTATTTTCATTCTTTGCTGCTTTCCTATATGTTAATGACCGCTGATGGTTAGTATATGAGGCGTTGGGCATTTTGGAACGCTTCATTTTCAAGTTACCGTTTATTTTATTAATTACTGATATCTTAATATTTGGCACTATCTGCCAAATACACTATATTTTCTGTTGCAGCATGCAAATTCCGGCTTTCACTGCACAGTCAATCCGGAAATAGGCGGACACTTTTTAAGTTTCAGGATTGTTCTTTTTGATTGAATATTGACCCACCTACTGAACTTGGATTATAACATCAATTTATCCATTGTCACCTCCTAAATCGGAATTTGCGTTCTTGCTGTCTTTATAATTCATAAGTTTTCTCATCCTATAGCTTTTACCCTGTATCAGAAACGGATATGAGTGGTGCAGAAGCCTGTCTAAGATAGCGGTAGCTATCACATCATCTCCGAATATCTCTCCCCACTCTTCAAATGGTTTAATTGTCAAGAAAGCTCAGGGTGTCGAGTTCCCTTATCAGTTTTTCGTCAAGCTTCGGGCAAAGTGAGAAGTCATATCTTTCCGATGCAATGTATGGGAATCCTGCCTTCTTTATCCTTGCATTTATACTTCTACCCACCCTGTCTATAATCTGCTGCTGTAATAATTTATACAGATATTCCTGATACGATATCTTTGTTTTTGCCGCATTTATTGCCGATTGTTCATAATTAATGGATGTACCCCTTCGCAGATCTGTCTATAAAATATAAACTGTAGTGCCTAATTTAAAAAAAAGCCTGAAGAGTAAGGATTTATTCGAATAAAGTATTGAAATCAGGTGAAGCGAGCGTTATTCAAGAATATAATCTTTCAATTCTGAATGTTTCTATGAGTTTATTATTTGAGCTTGCTTGTCTCTTGAGTAATTCTATTCCATTTCAAGTTTCATCAAGTACATATCTTTGCCGTCTATGATCTCAGCATTGGTACTGCCGCATTTTTGGCACTTGCAATACGGCTCTTTTGATTCACTTATTGAATCGCATTCATTGCATTCTATGATTAAGGGCTGCATATTTATTATCAGTTCGGCATCATTGCAGATTGTTTTTTCTTTGAATGCATTAAATGCCGTTTTCACCAAATACGGCTCCACGCCGCCAAGAACGCCTATTTTGATAATAACCTTGTCAATTCTAACTGCATGATATTTTTCGGCATTTTTTTCGCAAAGCTCTATTAACGATTGAACTATAGAATATTCATGCAAATTAGCAGATCCTCGGCAGAAGTTCGCCCTTGGGCGGCTCTAAAAATCTGCTTGTGCCCCATTCAGATCTTAAGATTACCTTTCCCTGATGTTCGGCAACGGCATTGCCTATAATTGCCGCATATTTGCAAAATTCAAATCTTTTTAATATATCAATACAATGGTGCGCATCAGCATTTTTTACGGCTATCATAAATGTTCCTTCATTGGCAAAATCATACGGCTCAAAACCCAGCAATTCGCACACTCCGTTTACCTCATCACTGATAGGAACACTTTTTTCATTAATCACGATACCGATATTACTCGCGTCAGCCCATTCATTTAGTACGGCAGCCAGACCTCCGCGCGTTGCATCTCGCAAGGCATTGATTTTGATACCGGACTCAGCAAGTGCGCTAACAGCAGGCCAAAGATTGGCGCAATCACTTTTCAGCGTACTTTTTAAATCGATTCCTTCTCTTTCCATCAGAATAGTCGCACCGTGCCGGCCAATATCACCTGAAACGATAATTGTATTTCCGGGTTCGATATTATGGCAGGAGACCCCATGTTTAATAATTTTCCCTATACCTGCTGTATTTATAAAGATATTATCCAGCGATCCTTTAGGCGCAACCTTTGTGTCTCCGCAAACTATCTTTGCTCCGCTGAAAAGGGTTTCTTCTGCCATACTTTTTACAATTGCCTCCAGTTTTTCAAACTCAAACCCTTCCTCTATAATAAAAGCAGTGCTCAGAAAAAGCGGCTTGGCGCCCATCATCGCAAGATCATTAATAGTGCCGACTATTGACAATTTACCTATATTCCCGCCATTAAAAAAGATTGGTGTCACGGTAAAGCTGTCAGTTGTAAAAGCAATATCCGGACCAACATGCAAAACTGCAGCATCTTCCGCTTTCGTTAAAATATTATTTGAAAATTGCCTGTAAAAAATATCGTGAATCAGATCGTTGGTTTCTTTGCCTCCTCCTCCGTGACTCAGCTGAATCTTCTGCATTCACACTCCTCTATATCTATAATATGCATTGCACGCTCCTTCACTGCTGACCATACAGCTTCCCATTGGGGTGTTTGGAACGCATACATTTCCAAACACTTTGCAATCGGTAGGTTCTTTTATTCCTCTTAAAATCTCACCGCAGATGCAGAGTTTGTCATCTTCCGCCGGTTTATTCGGCAAGATATCGGCAAACAGCTTTTCTGCATCTAAATAGCTGTATTTATCCATTATCTGCAATGCACTTCCCGGAATATTACCTATTCCGCGCCACCGGAAATTTTCGCGGAGCTGCATATATCTGTTTATCAACTCCTGCGCTCTATGGTTTCCTTCCGCTGCAACAGCTCTTGAATATTGAATCTCTACATCAGATTGTCTTTTATTCTTTTGATCAACGATCATTAATACAGACCGCATAATATCAATAGGTTCAAATCCGCTGATTACGATAGGTGTCTTGTACTTCCAAGCCAACGATATAAATATTTTTGATCCTGTAATAATACTTACGTGACCGGGAGCAATAAAAGCATTTATCTTTGATTTGCCCTCCATAACGGCTCTCATTGGAGGCACGACAATTACGTGATTAATATGAAAATACAGATTCTTAACATTTTTTTTGACAGTCTGTTCAATAACAACCGCTGTCATAGGTGTTGTAGTTTCAAAACCGATAGCAAAAAATATAACCTTCTTATCGGGATTTTCTTCGGCTATTTTTATTGCGTCTAATGGTGAATATAACGCCCTTATATCATAGCCGTTTGCCCGCTCATTTGCCAAAGAACTTTTTGAGCCCGGAACTCGTATCATGTCTCCCAATGTTAACAAAATAGTATTATCCATCTTTGCAAGCGCTATTGCCTGATCTATACGTTCTTTGGGCATAATACAAACCGGACAGCCCGGGCCATGAACAAATCTAATATTATCAGGCAGCAGTTTCGGAAGTCCGTATTTCATAATTATATGTGTATGCCCGCCGCACACTTCCATAATATAAAGCGGTTTTTCAAGCTGTTTGGCTTCATCCGCAATAGCTGCAGATAATGCCTTTATGGTATCAGGATTGCGAAATTCGTAAAAAAGATCTTTAAGCTTCAGATTCATTTATAGAGCCTTGTTTACATAGTTGTTTTCTTCGGTTTCCATTATTTTTATCATTTTTCTGTATATTTTAAGGCTTTCGAGTGCATTTTCTTTATCAATTTTGCTCATAGCAAAGCCGACATGTATCAAAATATAGTCGCCAATATTGACCGTTTCGGCTATCAAGTCCAAACTTACTTTGCGTTTAATTCCCATTGTGTCAACAGTTGCAACATTGTTTTCATCAATTTCAATAACCTCCGACGGTATGGAAAGACACATTATCAGCTCCTTAATTTCCGTTTAAAGTTTATCCAATCAATTACATTTTTTATCGCTGCCGGATCTTTTACGGATAGTTCAAGAGTGTCAATGTTCGGCTTGATGCGTCTTGCCTCATCTTTTACCCTTTTGATATCATAATCAAAATAGGGCAGAAGATCGGTTTTTGTAATCAGTACTAAATCAGCCTTGCTGAACATAACAGGATATTTCTCAATCTTATCTTCGCCTTCAGGTACGGACACTAAAACAAAATTCAGATGAGCACCAACATCGTAACTTGCAGGACAAACCAAATTGCCTACATTTTCTATAAAACAGACATCCATTTTATCCAGCGGCATGTCGGATATCCCTCTGCTTACCATAAATGCATCAAGATGACATGCAAAACCTGTCTGTATCTGAAAAGCAGGTACGCCCTTAGACTGAATACGCTTTGCGTCATTATCTGTTTCAAGATCTCCTTCAATTACTCCAAACTTAAAATCCGCTGCATCAGCCATAGATTCCAGCATGGCTGTTTTTCCACTGCCAGGGCTGCTCATAAGGTTAACAGCTAAAACATTATTCTCATTAAAATGAGCTCGGTTATGATCTGCCTGATGATCATTTTTATCCAATATTTTGGTAATAATCTCAATTGTCTTTGTATCGTTCAGTTGCGGATTATCATGAAGATGCTCATGGCGATGATGGTGATTATGTTCCTCTGTTTCCGTTATGCTGCAGCCGCAATCTTTACACATGCATCCCTCCTCTATTTAATTTGTTGATAAGTAATTAATGGTACCTCTGCTAATTCTGAGCGTTTCGAACTGAGAGCCCAAATTCGTCTTATAAACTCACCCTGCATATACACGCCTTCTCATCTCATCTAATGTGCGGGATAAGTTTTAAAGACACGCCTACAGGCAATAAAATTGCAGCACAAAAGAGGCTGATTCTGAGCTCAGGATAATCGTTCATGGATTAATAAAGATATTCCTTCAGTTAGTACAAAAATATCACTCCAAAAGATAATTGTTATAATATTACTGCTCATTTTTATCATCATTAAAATTATGCAAAGCCCGCCATATCTGTCCCATTGAGATGCCTCCGTCATTAATTGCCGTATTTTTTTGGATATAGTATCTGCGATGAATTTTGTCCAATCGACAAGTTACGGACTCGAGCAATGTTCTGTTTTGAAATACACCTCCGCTTAAAATAACCGGGAGCTGAATATTTTTACAAAACGTTGCAACAATATCCGTTAATGTATTAATGAACATCGAAGCAATCATAGTTCTGATCACTTTTTTATCTCTATTGCTTTGGTGTAAGTTTATGATTTGGTCGATCATAGGCAGCAATGATACGATACCGTTTTTAACCTCATAGCTAAATTGTTTTTTTATTTCAGGATTTACCCAAGCTTCCATTTCAAGTCCGCTTTGCCCCTCATAGCTTGCTTGCTGAACAAAACCGCCAAGACTGGCGACTGCATCAAAAATACGGCCGACAGAGGAGCTATATGGTGAGTTAATCCCTTTTTGCCACATGCTATGAAGCGCAGCAATCTTTTTTTTATCAAACGCTTCAACAGTTGGGAGAAACAACGATAAAATCTCTTTCACACTATTATATTTTTCAAAAAGCATGGAAAGAGCAGCTCGTTTTGGTTCCGATATTGCCATGTCGCCGCCCAAAAGTCTTATGGGATAAAAGTAACCTGTCCGATCAAATCGTTTGGTATCTGCAATCATCATCTCGCCGCCCCAAATCGTTTCATCGTCTCCATATCCTGTCCCGTCCCAGGCAAATCCAAGTATTCTTTCCTTTATATTGTATTCAGCCATGCAGGCCAATAGATGTGCATAATGATGCTGAACCTTCATAATCTTAATCGGCTTATTATCTTTCACATTATGATTACCAGCAAAATTTAATACCCATTTTGTCGTTTCATATTCAGGATGCTTGTCGCAAACAATAATATCAGGTTCAAAATTGTAAAACCGTTTAAAAGTTTGAACAGTTCTCTTGAAATATTCAAACGCTTCAATGCTGTTCAAATCTCCAATATGAGGAGATATAATAATCTTATCATCAAACGCAAGCGCGATGGTATTTTTTTGATTAGCGCCAACCGCCAAAATCTTTTTCGTCGTTTTAAACGGAATCTTGAATGATTTAGGAGCATACCCTCTTGACATTCTAAGCATTTCATGACTTCTGCCTGTTTTTTGCACAACACTATCGTCGCAGGCGTTCACAATCTTGCGGTTATAATCCAGCACACCATCAACCACATGACCAAGCCTCTCAAAAATTTCGCCGGCGGAACAAATGATAGGCTCACCCCCGATATTGGCACTCGTTGCAACAAGAGGCCTGCTTATATGATCAAAAATCAGATGATGCAATGGAGTGTATGGCAGAAAAGCGCCGATACGATCAATATCGGGAGCGACAATCTCTGCAATTCGCTGTGATTTTTCTGTTTCATTAAAACAGCGTTTATGAACCAAAACAATCGGCCGCTCTTTTGACAGCAGCAGATTTATATCATATAAATCTAAATTAGCAGCTCTGCCAATCGATTCTAAATTAGGAAACATAACTGCAAACGGCTTTTTAGGCCTGTTTTTCCGATTTCTTAAGCGTTTAACCGTTTCAATATTAGTTGCATCACACATAAGATGAAAACCGCCCAATCCCTTAACTGCAATAATTTTGCCTTTCTCTAAAAGATCTGCTGTTAAAATTACGGCGTCATCTCGTGTTGCCAACACTGCCTGATTATTGTCCAAAAACGATAGTATCGGTCCACAGCCAAAACAGCTTATCGGCTGGGCATGATAACGTCTCTTAATAGGACTGTCATACTCTTTTTTACATTCGGGACATATTTTAAATGGGTTCATGGATGTGTTGGGTCTATCATACGGCAAGGTTTTTATAATGGTGTAGCGAGGACCGCAATTTGTGCAGTTGATAAAAAAATAGTTATAACGTCGATCTTTCGTGTCTCTCATCTCTTTTAGGCAGCGGCTGCATACGGCAATATCAGGAGAAATTACAGCCGTTTTGGGAGCATGATTGTCAGAATCGACAATGAAAAAACCGGATCTGTCAAGAGCATCATCAAATCTTGTTTCTATGGAATCAATTCTTGCCAGCGGCGGTCTTTTGCCCTGCAGATCAGCCATAAAACTTTCAAACAGGTCCTTTCTTATATCAATATCTATCAAAACTCCGTCTGAACGATTTTGTACAACTCCTTTGGCATTGTAGCAGCTTGCCAATCGATAGACAAAAGGTCGAAAGCCGACTCCCTGCACAATACCGCAAACTTTTAATACGGCTCTCACTTTCATTTGAATCATATTGGTATAGCTGCTCTGCTGTCTCAAAGATATTGACGAATAACGGCCTGTTTTCAAATCAATTGTTCTGAAACTTTCCTGCGGGCTGACGGTCGTTGCACATGCGGCAAATTGTATGACCGAATAATCGCATCCAATGATCTTTTATTTCTCTTGCGCCTTGCTTTAAAGCCTGCCTTTTTTAGTTCATTAATAGCTGTCCCGACAAATGCGTCAAAATGACTTTTGAGTTTATCGGTTAAGCCGATTCCCACACTTTTTATATCTTCAGGCACAATACCTATGACATTAACTTCAGCCATTGTTTCTGTCAGCGAACAGATCTCAAGCATTTCAACTACCTCTACTTCATGAGCTGTACGGCGATAATGACCCATTCCCATTAACGCCTTTGACGGCATACTGTAAATGCTGCCAGGTTCATCAGCTGAAATAGTATCCAAGATAAATACTTTACCGTAACCTTGAAAATAATTAATAAGCTTGTAGCCGATTGTTCCCCCATCTATAATATTAATAGATGGGGAAAATAAAAAGTTCTCATCAATATATTTCGCAGCGTAAACACCTACGCCTTCATCTTTCAACAGAATATTGCCTACTCCTATAACTATTACCTCAGGCATCACTGCTATCTGTTTTGGCAAATTTTGAACCGCCGAATGAGATTGCTATGTCTCCTTCCTGCCAAAAGATAGTACGCCACACCTGATAATAGATATGAAACAATACCCAGACAATAATCCACCACATTCCGATATGATGCGCAATTCTAACGCCCATATTGCCGCCAAAGACATACAATGTCCAGTCTGTTGCCATGTGAATCAGCAACGGCCACCATCCTCCTATCGAACTTATGCCGGATTCAAGGCCCTGAACATAAAGCTGAAATCCGCTAAAAAGCATAAATAGCAGCATCAAATGCAGTATAGTGAAATAAACCGTGTTAAAACTGTCGGCATGGCTTGAATCAAATCTTTTGCGTCTGTTAAAAGTGACAAGATTCAAAAACACTTCAACAAATTCCTTGATATTGGCACGATTAGGAATCAACTTTTTGTAAGGTTTATCAAATCTGCTGAAAAAGTAAAGATATGCTATTATAATAAATGTTACATCAAGCAGTATTGCGCCTATAAAATGAGCCCATCTGTTCCACGCCATTACATATTTATGTACTGCCGAAACCGCGATAAATGTTTGATAATATGGGTGAGCTATATAGAGTCCAGTAGCTACTGCAACAACAATAGTAAAAAAGTTTATCCAATGAATGAAACGCATTGTCGTTGTCATTCTTTTAACCTTTTTATATGTTGATTTTATCATATCATCTCCTCACACCGTACAGGCAGTGTTAACTTTATAGTTCCCCAATTCTTTTCCATTGGTATCTATAAGATGAACGGCGCAGGCAAGGCACGGATCAAAGCTATGAATAGTGCGAAGAATCTCAAGCGGTTGGCTTGGATCGGCAACTTTAATACCTATAAGCGCAGATTCGTATGCCCCTTTTCTCCCTTTGTAATCTCTCGGAGCCGCATTCCATGTTGTAGGAACAACCATCTGATAATTTTCAACCTTCCCGTCTTTTATCTTTACCCAATGCCCCAAAGCACCGCGAGGCGCTTCTTCAAGCCCGTATCCCGCAGCATCTTTACTCGCGCTGTCAAAATCAAACTCACTCCAAGTTCTCAAATCTCCTGAAGCCGCATTTGCAGCAAGCTGATTGCTCCATTCAAACATTACATCGGCGATAATTTCCGTTTCAATGGCTCTTGCAGCTGTTCGTCCAAGCGAACTAAAGAGTACCTTAGCCGGAAGTCCGGATCTTTTGAGAAAATTATCAACATATTTAACAATACGTTTGTCTTTCCTGGCATATCCTACTATCAAGCGTGCCAACGGTCCTACTTCGACCCGATCGTCACCATATATCGGCGATTTAATCCAGCTGTATTTCCCTTTTGTTTTCAGATATGCGATACCATCACTCTTTTTTTCAAGTCCGGTATAATCAGGTATGGTTACGCCTTCAAACGGATGCAGCCGTTTATCTCCCCTATACCAGGAATGCGTTACATCTTCGGTTATCTCTTTTTGGTCAAGATCATATGCCCTTGTCAAATCACCGTTCAAGACTATTCCGCTCGGGAAAAGCAGTTTGGAATGATAAAATCCGGTATCATCCAGGCGAAAACTTCCGTAAACCATATAGTTTTTTAGACCTGCTCCTGTTCCGTTCAGGCCTTCATCGGCATACATTGTTCCTGCCATGTAAATATCCGGAAGGTAGGCATTTTTGATAAATTTTCTAACATTTCTCAGCAAACTCTTGAACAAAGCAATTCTTGCCGGATTTTCTATATCCTGAACGCATGTTACTCCTCCAACCACTATTGATTGCGGATGAGGATTTTTTCCGCCGAATATTGCCATCATTTTTGCCGCATCTCTCTGAAGATCAAGCACATCAAAATAGTGAGACAGGGCAATAAGATTTTGTTCGGGAGTCAACTTATAATGCTTATTTCCCCAATATCCGTTGGCAAGTATTCCAAGACGACCCTGTTTTGCAAATTTAGTCAATCGTTCCTGCAGCTTTTTGTAAACTAATTCACCGGTATTCCATGTGCCTGTTCCGGCAACTTCCGCCCATTTGTTCGCTTCCTGAGCTGCTTTTTTAGGATCTCCTTTCAGTGCGCTTATAGCATCCACCCAATCCAAGCCGGCTAAATTATAAAAATGAACCGGATGATCATGAACGGTCAGTGCTCCTTGTATAAGATTGCGCACCAATCTTGCATTCTTGGGAATATTAATCTTAAAAGCATTTTCAACAGTTTCAATACTTCTAAGATAATGCGTTCCGGTACACACGCCGCAGACACGCATTGCCAAAAGACCGCAATCGCGCGGATCACGTCCCTGCAGTATTGTTTCGATTCCGCGAAACATTGTGGATGAGCTGTACGCATCGACAATAGTATTATTATCATCTATAACGACTTCTATACGCAGATGCCCTTCAATTCTTGTGATTGGGTCTACAACTATATGCTTACTCATCTTTATCCCTCTCTTTCTCTTCTTCTTTAGGTTCATCTTCTTTAGGTTTAGATTTTTTTCCTATTATTGCACTTACTGCTGCATGAGTAGCTATACCGACTCCGGCAACACCTAAAAGTCCCAAACCAAATTCATCAACCGAACTTTCAACTCCTCCGTCGGGCGCTTTGATATTGGCATCGGCTATAGGCCGCTCAAAGGCATATTTGTCCCAAAATTCAGGTTCGGAGCAGCCGATACATCCATGTCCGGCACCAACAGGCCAGTTAACCGCTTCATTGTAACGTACTATGGGGCAATTGTTGAAGGTCATCGGCCCTTTGCAGCCCATTTTATAAAGACAAAAATTATTCTTTGCCCTGTTATCACCCCATTCTTCCACATATTCACCTGCGTCAAAATGAGCTCGTCTCTCACAGTTATCGTGAATACGATACCCAAAAGCCCATTTAGGACGCAGCAGACTATCAAGTTCTGGAATTTGACCTTTTAGTACAACAAGCAAAATTGTACCGACTATATTTATAGGATTTGCCGGGCAGGCAGGAATATTGATTATTGGTTTTCCTTTAATTATATTCATAACTCCCTTGGCTCCGGTCGGATTTGGAGATGCGGCCGGTACACCTCCGAAGGTAGCGCAATTACCGACCGCTATTATTGCAGCGGCATTCCTGGACAATCCGGTTAAACTCTCAACAAATGTTTTGCCTGATGCCCCGATCGTTCCGTAAATACCGTTTTCTGCAGTCGGTACGGAACCCTCAACAACCAGAATATATTTACCCTTGAAATGTTTTACCGCGTTATTGAGTTGGGCCTCGGCTTGATAACCTGCAGGCGCCATCAATGTTTCCTGATATTCAAGGCTGATAATATCAAGAAGAATCTCTTCTATCTTTGGACCGTCGCTTCTGATGAATGCTTCCGTATTTCCGGCACAATCCTGAAATTCAACCCAGATAACAGGCAGTCTGTTCATCAGTTCTGCGGCTTTTGCCACCAAAGGCTCAAAGGTCGGAGGCAGCATCAACATCGCGGTTGTAGCACTTACCCACTTCAGAAATGTACGCCTACTTACACCGTTGACTTTTAACTCCTCTTTTAGATCAATGTTTTTGACCGGCTCTGTCGCTTCCAGCTCGTCAAGCCGCTTTTTGCATTTTTTGTAAAGTGCATCATAATAAGCCTTGCCTCTATTGGTATTGACCGCACAATTTTTTACAGTAAACAATTTTTTGATAAATTCCCGTTTCTCCATCATTCCCCCTTATGTAAATTGCTGTTGCTGCATTTAAAACCGATAGAATCTAAATTGCACTCCCATATATTTTTTCTCAAAATCGGTAAACATAAAACCATAAACCGCTGCATTCTTACCAAACACATCTTCACCTGCATCCCCCTTAAAATATTTATTTAAAGCTATTTTGCCTGACCAGCACCTTTTTATAGTAGAAAAATGCGCTGACCCAGCTTATAACCATGATAAATACGATAAAAATACCCAGCACCTCAAAATTCAGACTATTCAGAAAATTAAAGAATGGCGTATCGACATTCAACTCCATAGACATTACCTGCATCCATTCGACAAGTCCCACTGCAAGGGCAATAAAAACACTGGTTCCGGTTATAATCACGTTAAAGAATAATTTTCTTTTAACATCGATCATTGCCCAGTCGTATATTTTCATCATGATCAGACCGTCCAGACCATCCATAAGGCTCATACCTGCTGTAAACAGAAGAGGGAATATCAGAACGCCCCATACCGGAAGTTCGGAGCTCTTAGCCAAGGCAGCAGATATGCCGAGTATCGCAATCTCTGTTGCAGTATCAAAACCAAGACCAAACAGAAATCCGAGAGGGTACATCTTGTAACTTGTGTTAATATGCCTGTATGCAAATCTAAAGAATCTGCTTAAAAAGCCACGCTTGTTTAAAAGATTATCTAAGGTTTGATCTGTAAATTCTTTATGATTTTCCGAATTCCTGTAAGATTTAAAAAGTTTATAAAGCTCTATCAGAATGACAAAATTTATAACACCTATCAAAGTTAAAAAACTTGCAGACACAACTGTTCCAAATGCACCTCCTATATTTTTAAGAAACTGCATGTGCGGTAAAATTGTTCTTGTTGATAGAACGACAGTCAGAGACAACAGCAGGACAACGGTTGAATGACCAAGTGAAAAAAACAATCCGACAGTAACAGGTTTTTGATTATCCTGCCTCAGTTTTCTTGTTACATTATCTATCGCAGCTATATGATCCGCATCGAATGCATGCCTTAAGCCGAAAAAATATGCCAATGCACCCAAGCCTAAAAGGGAAGGTTCAAATTTGGTAATTGTGAAAAACAATATCCAAGTGATCAGATTGAATAATAGAAGAAAACTTATCATTATTGATGATTTTTTCTTTAAATTCAGCACCTTAGGCAACCCCCTCTCTAAAACTGTCACAGCAATATAAGGATATCAATCGTTAGCCGTATGTTTCAATTTCTCTTAAAACAGAGCACAAATTTCAAAAAAATGCTATTTTCCAATATTACGCTTACAATATTATCACCATTTTATTAGAAGGTCAAACTGTCAAATCATTTCATCAAAAACCTATACGAAAACAATAAAAAACCATTGAAGTAAAATCTATAACAGACGCTTAAAATGTACCTTTTGTATATAATCCTAAATAGATAAAACCGGCAAGCATACCTGCTGCACAAATCTGCTTTGAGAATAAAAATTTTGTTTGACAATGCACTCTATGAAGCTATCATAAAATTACGCAAATAATACATAGGAGCATTCAATGAGACGAAGTGATGTTATGATAAAAGGTATTGATAAGGCGCCTCACAGATCTTTATGGAAAGCCGACGGCTATACAGATGAAGAACTATCTAAACCGATTATCGGGATAGCAAATTCTGCAAATGATATTGTACCCGGACATATACATCTGAAACAACTTGTTGAAGCTCTCAAAGCAGGAATCTATATGGCCGGAGGAACTCCGGTTGAATTTAATACAATCGCAGTTGATGACGGAATAGCAATGGGTCATCTTGGTATGCATTACTCGCTGCCCAGCAGAGAAATTATTGCAGATTCTGTTGAAACAATGGCTTCGGCGCACCCCTTTGACGGACTCGTCCTTATGCCTGCGTGCGATAAAATCGTCCCCGGAATGCTTATGGGTGCCTTACGGGTAAATATTCCGACTCTAATGTTTTCTGGAGGACCAATGCTTGCGGGAAAATATAACGGCAGAGCGATTGATCTGGCACAGATATTCGAGGGAGTAGGATCAAAAATTTCCGGAAAAATTGATGAAGCAGAGCTCAAAGCATTGGAAAATACCGGATGCCCAACCTGCGGATCATGCTCCGGTATGTATTCGGCAAACTCAATCAACTGCATAAGCGAAGCCATGGGAATCAGCCTTCCCGGCAATGGTTCAATACCTGCACCATATTCAAGCAGAACACGTCTTGCCAAGCAGGCAGGAAAAAGTATCGTAAATCTCGTACAAAAAAAGATTTGCATTGGAGATATTATCACCAAAGATGCGGTAATAAACGCTGTTGCAGCCGATATGGCATTAGGTTGTTCAACAAATACAGTTCTTCATCTGCTGGCTATATGTCAGGAAGCAGGTATCGATTTTTCAATCGACGATTTCAATAATATAAGTGATCGAATCCCTGATCTCTGCTCATTCTCTCCCGTAGGTCCTTATCACCTCGAAGATCTTGACAATGCAGGCGGGGTTATGGCGCTTTTGAATAGAATTGACAAACTTGGCATTATCAGCGGAAGCAGTATGACGGTGACCGGAAAAACACTGCAGGAAAGTTATCGCGATAGAGCTGTATTTGATAATGATGTTATCAGACCTCTTGATAATCCTTATTTTTCCAAAGGCGGTCTATCAATTCTAAAAGGCAATCTTGCTCCGGAAGGCTCTATTATAAAACAATCCGGAGTTGATGAATCTATATTGCATTTTAGCGGCACCGCAAAGGTGTTTGATTCCGAAGCCGCATCGCTTGATGCAATTTATGCTCAGAAAATCAAAGCCGGAGATGTTGTAGTAATACGCTATGAGGGGCCCGCCGGAGGTCCGGGAATGAAAGAAATGCTTGCCCCGACATCGGCGATAGCAGGAATGGGACTTGACAAATCAGTTGCACTTATAACAGATGGAAGATTCAGCGGGGCAACCAGAGGACTTTCTATCGGACACATCGCTCCGGAGGCTATAAGAGGCGGAACAATAGGATTGGTTAGAGACGGAGATAAGATCATCATTGATGTAAAAAGGCGATCTATAATGCTGGATGTATCCGATGAAGAGATAAAAAAGCGAAAATCGGAATGGAAACCGAAAGAACCCAAGATTGCAAAGGGATATCTTAAACGCTATTCAAAACTCGTTACATCTTCAAGCCGCGGTGCAATCCTGGAATAGCTGATGGAAAAATATAATCCTGCTGCAATTGAAAAAAAATGGCAGGAACGCTGGAGCAAAGCTAAAATTTTTGAAGCAAAAAAGCGCGGCAAAAATTACTATCTGCTTGAGATGCTTCCCTATCCGTCAGGAAGAATACATATGGGACATGTCAGAAACTATACAATCGGCGATACGATAGCACGCTTCAAGTTAATGAACGGGTACAACGTACTGCACCCTATAGGATTTGATGCATTCGGCATGCCCGCAGAAAATGCCGCTATCGCACACAATATAGCACCAAAACAATGGACACTTGAAAATATTAATTATATGGAAAAAGAGCTCAAAACATTAGGCTTTTCTTATGACTGGAGCCGTGAAATTATCACTTGCCTTCCTGAATATTATAAGTGGGAACAGAAAATTTTTATCGAAATGTACAAAAAAAACATGGCGTACAGGAAGGATGCTGCGGCTAACTTCTGCAATAAGTGTCAAACTGTTCTTGCCAATGAACAGGTAGAGGACGGATGTTGCTGGAGATGCGGAGAAAAAGTAGAAAAAAAACGTTTTTCGCAATGGTTTTTTAAAATCACGGATTATGCCGATGAGCTGCTTGAGGATATGAAACAGATAGAAAACGGATGGCCTGAAAAAGTTCTGACAATGCAGAGGCATTGGATAGGAAAAAGCTACGGCAGTATGGTAGATTTCAGAATAGAAGGAACAGAAAAATTTCTGAGTGTTTTTACAACAAGACCTGATACACTGTTTGGTGTTACATTTGTATCTATCGCTCCGCTGCATTCCGATCTGCCTGAACTGATAGCCGGAAGTCCTCAGGAAAAAGAGATAAAAAAGTTTATAGAAAAAAACAGTACCGGAACAACCAGCGAAGCTGAGCTCGCAAAACGTGAAAAAGAGGGTGTTTTTACGGGGATACAACTGGTGAATCCGGTAAACGGACAGAAGGTACCTCTATACACAGCTAATTTCGTAGTAACCGATTACGGCACCGGTGTAGTTATGGGAGTCCCCGCGCACGATCAAAGAGACTATGATTTTGCAAAAAAGTATAATATACCGATAAAATATGTTATACTGCCGGATCATGACATTTCCAAAGATGCTGCATATATTGATAAGGGAGTGTTAGTTGATTCAGGACCATTCAGCGGCCTGAGCAATACGGACGCAAACAATAAAATAACACAGTTTTTAGAAAAACATAAACTCGGAAGGACAACTGCTCAATATCGGCTCAGAGACTGGAATGTCTCGCGGCAGAGATATTGGGGAGCTCCAATACCTGTCATCTATTGCAGACAATGCGGCATTGTACCGGTACCCGAGAAAGATCTGCCGGTAGTTCTTCCGGATAACATGAAAATTTCGGGAGAAGGAGGTTCTCCTCTAAAAAATGATAGTTCGTTTGTAAATACAACTTGTCCAAAATGCGGCAGATCCGCAAGACGCGAAACAGATACATTTGATACATTTGTCGAATCTTCATGGTACTTTCTGCGTTATATATCTCCGCGGGAGAATGCGCCGTTCAACAAAGCGGAAGCGGAAAAATGGATGCCTGTTGATCAGTATATCGGCGGCGTTGAACATGCCGTTATGCATCTGCTTTATGCGCGTTACTTTACAAAGGTTCTTAGAGATCTGGGATATATAAACTGCGATGAACCGTTTGCAAGACTCCTGACACAGGGAATGGTTATTAAAGATGGAGCAAAAATGAGCAAATCAAAAGGCAATGTCGTAAATCCCGATAAGCTGATCAGCCGTTATGGCGCTGACACTGCCAGGCTTTTTTCTCTTTTTGCCGCACCACCGGAAAAAGAACTTAATTGGAGCGATGCCGGAGTTGCGGGAGCGTACCGTTTTTTAGGAAGAGTATGGAATCTCTTAATACCTCTTTCAAAACAGCTGCCTCTGCAGGAAACGGGCAAAGATATAGACCTCTCAAATTTACCTGACAGTACAAAAAGTTTTCTCTCGCTGTTCAACAATACAATAAAAAAAATAACCGTTGATATGGAAAACTATCACTTTAATACTGTCATAAGTAAACTTATGGAATTAACAAGCAGTTTTAGCAAGTTTAAAATCACCTGTGAACATGACAGGACGGTCGCAGGAGTTGCCGCATCAGGTCTGATCAGGATGCTGGCACCTATGGTACCTCATTTTGCCGAAGAAATATGGGAAAAATTTGGCGGCAAACCATTTGTTTCAAAGACTAAGTGGCCGAAATACAACAAACAGCAGATATTTGTAGACAAGTTCAATATTGCAGTCACGATTAACGGAAAATTAAGAGATCAGATATGTATCGATCCTGAAACCGGCGACAGAGAGTTAGAAAAACTGGCCCTTGCATCGCCAAAAGTTATAAAATTTACAGCAGGCAGAGCAATTAAAAAGGTAATAGTCATAAAAAATAAAATTGTGAATGTGGTAATATGAAAAAGTCTTATTTTTTACTTATTTTATTTATAAGTTTAAGCGGCTGCGGATACTCTTTTCTATCCGAAGTCAACACTCCCCCCGTTAAAACCGTTTGGGTCAAAACCTTTGTAAATCGAACCGCAGAACCGGATGCCGGAAAAATTATGACTCAACTAATAAATAACAGACTTATTTCAAATAAAAGAATTACGCTTCGAAACAAAAATATGGCGGAGTCTATTCTTAGCGGAACTATCAATGCAATAAGAACAACGCACATAGCCTTTGACAAGAACGGCAGGACAACAAGAAACAGATTGCTTTTAACAGTATCATTCAAGCTGATTTCACACGGAAAGGTTATAAGAAAAGGAGACAACATGATAGAGTTTGAGGACTACAACGCAAGCGGATTGCCATCTGAGACAAACGACAATAAGCTCAAAGCAATACGAAAAGCGGCTGATAAAATGGCCGGTGATATAATAAATTCAATCTTTATCAACTTTTAAACAAAATGAACCTTTATCATATTTTGCAAACTATAGTAGTATCGGCTATACCGATACTCATTGCTGTAATCAGTCATGAAGTTGCGCACGGTTATGCTGCATATAAACTGGGTGATCCCACTGCAAAGTTATCCGGCAGGCTGACCTTCAATCCTCTGCCGCACATAGATCCTGTAGGTACCATTCTTATTCCGGTTGCTCTGATATTTTTCGGGTCTCCGGTTCTTTTCGGATGGGCTAAACCTGTTCCCATAAATCCATCATATTTGAGACGAAAAAATGCTCTATTGATAGTATCGGTAGCCGGAGTAGCTATGAACCTCGTTCTCGCCGTCGCTTCAGCGCTGATCTTAAAATTTGTTGGAATTCTGCCGCTTTTTCTGGCAGCTCCGTTAAGTTCCATGCTCTACTACAGCATAGTCATAAATGTGGTTTTGATGGTTTTTAATCTTATTCCAATACCGCCTCTGGACGGAGGACACATTCTCGAAGAACTTCTTCCCATAGAACAAAAAATTACTCTTATGAAAATAGAACCATATGGATTGATAATTATAATGGTTCTTCTATTCAGCGGAGCGCTGGACGGGATTATCTCTCCGATAGTATACTCAATAATTCAAATTTTAACGGGATAAAAAATGGAAAATATTTTAAGCGGCATGAGACCCACCGGTAAACTTCATCTGGGAAATCTTTACGGAGCGGTTTCAAACTGGATAAGACTTGTATCTGAAGGATATAACTGCTATTTTTTTATCGCAGACCTTCATGCATTAACCACAGGATTATCAAAAGCAAGCGAAATTTCAGAAAATACAATAGAAATGGTTAGAGACTGGCTTACTTTTGGGCTGGATTCGTCCAAATCAACTATTTTTATTCAATCGGAAATCCCTGCTCATTCCGAACTCACATTGCTGCTCTCTATGATAACTCCTCTCGGATGGCTTTTGAGAAATCCTACATATAAAGAACAGATTGAAAATCTCAAAGACAACAGCATAAATACATTTGGTTTTCTGGGTTATCCTGTCCTTATGTCAAGCGATATACTTCTTTATGATGCATCTTATGTACCGGTGGGAGCAGATCAGCTGCCTCATCTGGAAATAGCAAGATGGATCTCACGAAGATTCAACCATCTGTTTAATAAAAAGATCTTGAAAGAACCGAAACCGCTGCTTGCACCTGTCTCAAAAATTTTGGGGACCGACGGCCGCAAAATGAGCAAATCATACAATAACGCCATCTACTTATCAGACAGCGAAGAAGTAACTGAAAAAAAGATTAAAAAAAGTTACACCGATCCGCAAAGAAAAAGAAGAGATGATCCTGGCCGACCCGAAATTTGTCCTATTTTTGCACTTCATAGAATTTTTACAGACAAAAATAAAACGAGCGAAATTTCCGCAGCATGCATAACTGCCGAGATTGGATGCGTCGAGTGCAAAAAGACATTGATATCAAATCTTAATAATACGCTTACCGAATACAGATCAAAACGGATGAAAATAGGAAAAAATGAGATATTGGATATGCTGCGTGATGGAACAAAAAATGCAAAGATTAAAGCTGATGAAACATTAAATAGAGTAAAAACCGTCATTTTGGGACAAAGCTCATTTTTTAAGTCCTGACAGCCAGTTAACACCCGAAGCAGATATTATCAAAGCATATAATCATTCTATTGAAACACAACTGAGTTGACCTAAGTTTTTAGAAAATTATAAGGAGAAATGTTTATGAAAGATAAAGTGTTGGATGCATTAAAAGGAGTACTCTATCCGGGATTTTCAAGAGATGTAGTTTCATTCGGTATCATTAAAAATGTCGAGGTAAGATCGGGTATCGCTGCAATAGATGCTGAGATTACAACAGATAACAGTCAGATCATAGAAACATTAAAAAAAAGTATCCCAAGTGCGGCGAAATCTGTTGCCGGAATAATTGATGTGGATTTAAAGTTTACCGTTCACAAAACATCCGAAACCGGTGAAGTTCAAAATAAAAACCTTGCACCGAATATAAAATATATAATTGCAACAACAAGCGGCAAGGGTGGAGTAGGAAAATCTACGATAAGCTCAAATCTTGCTATTTCACTGGCAAAAAAATATGATGTGGGTCTTCTTGATGCAGATATTTACGGGCCCAACATACCCACAATGATGGGAATTGAGGGTCATCCGATTACTGTAAATGGGGACAAAAAAATTGTACCGATAGATGTTTATAATCTCAAAGTTGTCTCAATAGGCAATATGGTTCCGCAGGGTAAGGCAATTATATGGAGAGGCTCTCTTATTCATCGGGCAATACAGCAGCTTTTAAGTGACGTAGAATGGGGTAAACTTGATTTTCTGATTGTCGATCTGCCTCCGGGAACGGGCGACGCTCAACTGACATTAGCTCAGTCGGTGCCTATCTCAGCTTCTATAATTGTTACAACACCTCAAGAGGTGGCGATGGGTGATGCAATAAAAGCAATAGATATGTTCAAGTCGCTAAATGTTCCCATAGCCGGTGTCATTGAAAATATGAGCTATTTTTTATGTCCCCACTGCGGCGAAAGAAGTGATATATTTGCAAGTAACGGCGGGAAAAATCTATCAAAAAAATTCGACATTCCTCTGTTGGGAGAGATACCGATCAACTTGTCCATAAGAGAAGGAGGAGATAACGGCAAACCGATCTCTGTAACCGATAAAGATACGATATTTGATCCGATAGCGGAGAAATTAGTTAAAGCTGTGGAAGATAAAAAAAAGAGAGATATTTAATATTTTAGGATATCTTCATTATTAACTGATGTTACGCACTAAACACAGCTGCAGTGGCAATAGTAGCGTATAAGTGCAAGGCAGTGTAACGCAGGAGCAGCCGGCTGCT
>JAADFJ010000059.1:0-7843 GCA_013152955.1 Campylobacterota bacterium | reverse complement strand
TAGCTACGGCTACGCCGGCAAGAACCCTCCTTGTATCTAACGCTTTCTCTTTTTGCTGAAACTGCGTTTAGTGCGTAACATCAGTTATTAACTCACCTTATCGGCAGTCAAATAATATCCTGAACGGCAGCACCGATGCATAAGTGCAAGGCGGCAGCAAAGTCTATTATGAGACTGCTGCACAATAAACAAATTCACAGCTTTTTATGAGGTTTTCTATAGGGCAACTCTATTAATTCTAAACGTTTAGATTGAGAGTCCGAATCCGTCTGCCTGTGTGTTGCCTGTCTGCGTGCGGCTCGCCCGCACAGGCAGGCACGCAGACAGGTATCATCAAGGCGCAAATTGCAGGTAATAGCAGAGCTATTGCCAAAATTTGCAACGCAGAAGAGGCGGATTTGGGACTCAAGATGATAGTTTACGGATTAACAGAGCTGCCCTTAAGACAAGGCAAACTTCTGAAGGATTAATGGATCAATTCAAAGAAGTAAAACGCAAGTATATGGGAAACCTCATAAAACCCGCAGGGAAGCCGAATAAAGAGAAATCTTCAGAAAATAAAAACTTTCAAACAGCCGGTTAGTATCTCAAATTTCAATTGAGAAACATGTCTCCACCATCAAATACATTCGTTTGCTATACACTTTTACTGCATGTTATGCGCAACATCCTCGTTTCTCAGAGAAAACACCGGAAAATTCAATTTCACCAGATAAACGTTTTATATAATATTCCGAATCTCCAAGGAAAACGGTCATACAATGCGGGCATTTGCAAAAATGCAGCTTCTCACCCTGATAGTTAATTTCCACAGTTTGTTCTATTGACTTTTCTGCTAAGCAACTTGGGCATACGACAAGACTATTAGTTTCTTCTATTAAAGTTTCAGGGTTTTCATCGAACATGACGGCACATCCATCGCAACAGAACGAATATTCTTTTTCTCGGTATTTCCGTATTACTGCATGCTCCCCGGTAACACCTAATCTTACAAGGGAACAACCACATGTAGGACAAACTACTGTTTTCATTTTAATACCTCCTTATTTAATTTACTGATATATAACACAAGATATAAGTATACTAATAGAAATAGTAAATGTTGCTTCCTATAATCACCTAATATTATATAGATACTTTTGATTAAATGTCTTATTCATCATCTCTCTCCTTTTTGATAGTATATTATAATAAATCCATTGCACTTCTCGCACTTTTTCTATCTTGATTGAGTGTATGAGTATAAATTTTTGCTACTATTCCAATTCCTTTACTGTATTGAATCTCTACTATTTTATAGTGAAAATCTTGTAAAATTGTGTTGCAAATCACAAATCACAATTCCCCCATAATCTCTTAAAAGGATTCATTTATCTTTTTCCTAATTACTCACACCGCACAGCAGGATAGTTTATTTACATCTTTGGAAAATCCTATTGCGGCGAGCTTTATTCCTTCCGAAAGCGTTAAATACGGATGAAACATCTTTTTTATCTCTTCGGTTGTTATGCCATACTTAATTGCAAAAGATATCTCCATTAAAAGTTCGGAGCCTTCTGAAGCAAGAATGCGCGCGCCGATAAGCTTATCGGTTTTTCTATCTCTTATAAGTTTAATAAACCCTTTTGCACTTCTTGCCGCGAGTGCCCGCGGAATATTTTCAACCGGAAGAATCGACACATCATAATCAATTCCCGCTGCGTCAGATTGATTCTCATCCATACCTACTCCCGCTATCTGAGGATCGGTAAAAATAACCCAGGGCAAAACGGAATAGTCCTTTTCCGATTTGTTCTCAGTGAACGCATTTTCGACAGCTAATGCACCGGCATAGGCAGCAGTGTAAACAAAAAGATGTTCACCGGTAACATCACCTGCAGCATAGATGTTTGGCGCTGATGTACGCTGATATTCATCGGTTTTAATGAAACCGTTGCCGTGAGTTTTAATTCCCAATTTTTCCAATCCCAGATTTTTAGTATTACCTTCGCGCCCGGTTGCAACAAACAGGTGTGTACCTTCAATAATCTCATCATTATCTTTTATGCTTATTTTTAGAACAATTTTGTCATTCTGTTTTGCAACAGAATGAATTTTTACACCCGTTTTGATATCAACTCCTTCTTCTCTTAAATAATTGGAAAGATTTTCCGATATATCAGGCATTTCCGTGGGTAGGATACTGACTGATCTCTGGAGAACCGTAACCTTTGAGCCAAGCCGCGCAAACAGTTGAGCATTTTCCAACGCTATATATCTTCCGCCTATAATTATTAGATGTTCGGGGAGTTCTTCAAGCTCATAGAGGGTATCGTTTATATAATAACCGGAATCTTTTAATCCATGAATATTGGGAATAAAAGTAGAAGAGCCGGTAGCGATTAAAATTGTATCTGCAGCTTTTGTTTCACCGTTTACTTCAATCATATTTTTGCCAATAAGCTTTGCGTGTCCTTTTAAAACCGTTATATTCGGATCGTCGCTGATGACATCAACGTATTTTTTTTGACGTAGATCGCTCACCAATTCTCTTTTTTGCTTTATCACTTCTTTGAAATTGATTCTGTTTTTGCCATGTTTTATTCCGAAAAAATTAGGATGATTGGAATGATAGAAGACTTCTGCGGTTCTGATTAATGTTTTAGAGGGCACACATCCTACATTTACACAAGTTCCGCCGATCGGCAAACCGTCATTTATCATCAAGATTTTCTTTCCAAGCTCGCTTGCCTTGATAGCAGCGGAAAAAGCAGCCGAACCGCCGCCTATAATAATAAGATCGAACTGATCCGCAAAATCAGATTCTTTATCAGATTCGCTAATCCGCCCCGATACTCTGTAGCCGGCTTTTTTAACGGCTTTCTCAATATCTGCTCGGGAAACTCTATCTTCGACTGTTAGTTTTGCGTTTCCGTTTTCCCAGCTATCAATTGACACGCCGGTTATGCCGCTGATTTTTCTTAATTCTCCGGAAACATCCTCTATGCATCCGGCACAATGCATTCCTTCGATTTTAAAATTTGTTGTTTTGATACCCATTTTGTCCTCCCTTATATTTAAAATTTATCAACTGTTTATCCTGCAAGCATGAACTCCGGTAACGGCCTTTGCATTTTGATACAGGGCAAAAACCAGCAGCAGAATTGCGCCTATGAACAGCTCGGTTTCATGTAGCGCGATAAAGGCTTGAACTGCATTGCCGCCGGAAACAGATAATAGCGGAATAAATCCACCCAGAAAACCAAAAATAATCGGCAATATCGGTGTACAGCAGAGAAATGGTGTTATTGACGAAACCAAAAATCCTCCGGCAACGGCAGTTTTACCTCCTTTTCTTACTTTATGATAACTGAAGACTGTAAATGAGATAGTCATTGACATTAAGACGGCAAATAGAACCGCAAAAGTTATCAGTTCAGGGGTTAGAAATCTTAAAGATACGAGACCGATTCGTCCCCCTGTATAAGTAGCGGGCAAGATCAACAAATAAAGTATCAAAAAAATCAACAGAAAAGTAGTGCCCAGAATCCTGTATCTTTTTGAAGAAAAAACTTCCTTGAAAGATTGATAAATCGTAAGCATCGATTATTTCACCGATTTCTTGCTTTTGGCAAAATTGATAATCCGATCGATAGTTGCAGCCGGAGCATCGCTTATGATTCTGATAAATCCTTTTTTATCAATCAAAAAATAAATATCCGGATAACCTTTCGAATTGTATATGGCAGCCAATCTTTTGGATGCATTACCAAATAGCCAGTTTGAAGCTTTTACTACCGATTTCCCGTACTTTTCGGCGAACTCTTGAGCCGTTGGTCCCGAATATCCTCCATTTTTATAATTCACAAGAGCAATTACCTGCAATCCGTATTTTTTTAGTCGAAGCCGATTATCGGACAATACTCTCAATCCAACCTGACAACTTGGACACCATGTTGAAAATAACCAAAGCATAACTTTACGGCCTCTAAACCGGTCTAAGCTGTATGTTTTGAGATTAACGGTAAAGACGGCATTAGGTGCTGCCTGGGCAGCCTGTGTTATAGAAATCTTTCCAGTCAAAAGGATAATCGAAATAAGCATAATTCCAGCTGAGTTCAGCAGATGTTGTTTTAGTCTGACACTCGATGTTACATCGCTAATCATAAAAATTTCTTTGTACATATTTACTCCTTTCTGATTTACCCATACCCTGTTGGGGTACGATAAATATATCATGAAAAATCTCCTTTTCAAGTAAATATTTATAACTTATCTTTATGAGTCGGTGGTTTTATAATTCTTAAACTTGAGATTATGGCGATATATCCAAAGCGTAATTTGAGCAAAACAAAAAAGAATGCAATAAATACTCATATTTATCAACTCCTCCTTACGGTGTTTTAGCTGTCTCTCTCTCAAAATTCAAAAATGATAAATACGAAACAGGTTGAGTATCCTGATTCTGCAGGCAGGGTAATAAATATAGCAAAGAGGAACGCTCATCGTTTTACTTTTTTAGCTTCAGACTGCCGTATCTTGTATTTACCGCCATCTGCCGCTTGTTTCGCCTCATACTTAGTGTATAAGATAATGAGACCACTGCACAGTAAGCGTCTTCACAGAAGTCAATAATTCAGTGACTTGAAATGATTCGACTAAACTTTATTATTACAGTCAGTGGAATCGCAATTTTTGCGTAACTTAAAGTGAATGTTTGGAGAGATTATATGAAAGATCCTTATAAAATATTGGGAATATCGAAAAGTGCCTCCGATGATGAGATCAAAAAAGCTTATAGAAAACTTGCAAGAACATATCATCCTGATCTAAATCCGGGCAATAAGCAGGCAGAGGTTAAATTTAAGGAGATAAATGAGGCTTATCAGATATTAAGCGACAAGCAAAAAAAAGCTCAATATGATCAGTTTGGGAATGTCGGAGAGGGAGATTTTTCAGGATATAAAAACACCGGTTTTGATAATTTCGGGTCGGGATCTTTTCGATATACAAGCGGTCAGGGAACATTTGATGTAAATGATATTTTAGGTGATATATTTGGCGGAGCCTCGGGCAGAACTCACTTTGGAAATTTTTCAGGATATTCGGATGGAACGGCAAAAGGTTCCGATCTGATTTATACTATGGATCTTTCGTTTAAAGATGCGGTACTTGGTAAAATTGTCGCTATCTCTATAGGCGGGAAAAATTTGAAAATAAAGATCCCTCCCGGTATAAAAGACGGCGATGTAATTAAGGTTAAGGGTAAGGGCAATCAAGGTCCCGGAGGCAGAGGTGATCTAAAGATACGTGTTAATGTTGTTTCAGACGAACGTTTTACGATAAAGGGCAAAAAATTATATACAAAGGTAGATGTTCCGTTGGATACAGCACTTTTTGGCGGTTATGCAGTTGTTGATACAGTTGATGATAAGGTAAACATCAAGATTCCGCAAGGTACAAGCGGAGGAAAACTATTCAGAATAAAAGGTAAAGGTATTGTGGATAAAAGCGGTAAAAGAGGAGACTTGTACGCTGAGATCAGAATAATTATACCGAAATTGAGCAGCCATCAAATTAAAAAACTCAAAGAGATAATAAAATGAACAGGGTTTACACTATCGGAGAGGTTGCCCAGATGCTGAAGGTTCATCCTCAGACAATAAGAGCATATGAGAATGCCGGTTTCGTAAAACCTGCAAGAAGTGCGGGAGGTTTTCGCTACTTCAATTCTGAAGATATAAAACATCTGAAAACGATTCTTTTGCTAACAAAAGATCTTGGTGTAAATTTAGCAGGTGTTGAAATTATTTCGAGAATGATTAATCAGATAAACGATATGCATGCGCAGATAGAATATCTGGTAGAGAAAATTCAAAGAGAAATAGACAGAAACTACGAATATCACAGATCAAAGGCGCTTGTTCCAACGAATAAATATTCAATTATAAAGATTGATATAGCAGAAGATGATTGATTCAGTAGTTGGGATAATAGAAGAGACCACACCCGGCAGATTAGTAATTGGAGTAGGCGCATTTTGTTTGAATATATCTGTTCCTTCGGCACTCAGTTCTTCGGCAAAGAAAGGTGATACCGTTAAACTTTTCACACATCTTATAATAAAAGATGATAAGATAAGTATAATCGGTTTCAGCGACAGCAGGCAGAGGAAAATATTTTTAGCCATTCAAAAAACTCCAAAGGTGGGACCCAAGACAGCACTAACAATATTATCAGCGCTTTCTACCGGACAGCTTCTTGATGCCGTTGAAAACGCCGATGTAAGTGCGCTTTCGGCAATTCCTAAAATCGGGAAGAAGACGGCAGAAAGAATCCTCTTTGAGCTTAAAGGTTTAAAAGCTATAGAGTCAAATGAGAACGCCTTATCTCCCACGCTGACGGATGCAGTGAATGTCCTTGTTTCGCTCGGATGCGACAGAAATAAATCTGAAAAAGCCATAACAAAAATTGCACAGGACCGGGAAAATATTGATCTTGAAACGCTGATTAAAACTGCACTTTCATCGTTGTGAAAAAAATCTGGAGTGTTTCCGAGCTTTCAAATGCGGTAAAAGAAAATATTGAATCTAACTTTTTCGATATTTCTGTGGCAGGCGAGATAAGCGGGCTTAAATGGCATTCAAGCGGACATATCTATTTTTCACTGTTAGAAGAGTCGAGTACTTTAAACGTTGCATTTTTTAGAAGATATGCTAACAGATTATCTTTTGTGCCTTCTGATGGAATGCGTATTGTGGCCTTCGGAAGCCTTTCAAGCTACCCTCCAAGAAGCAATTATCAACTCATTTGCCGCAGAATTACTCCTGCAGGGGAAGGAGATAAGCTTATTGCATTGATCAATCTCAAAAAGCGGCTTCAGAATGAGGGACTTTTTGATAAAAATAGAATTTTACCTTCTTTTCCGAAAAGAATCGCTATTGTAACATCTCTTACCGGAGCCGCAATAGAGGATATCAAATCTGTTATAAGCAGACGCTTTGGCGGGGTAACGCTATTTGTATTTGGTGCGTTGGTAGAAGGACCAAAAGCTGCCGATTCCTTAATAAAGGCGATCAATCGCGTAAAAAGAGATGCCAAATCCCTGAATATAGATCTTTTGATTATTACAAGAGGCGGAGGGTCGAAAGAGAGTCTTGATCTATTTAATAATGAAGAAATAGCACGTCTCATCTATACTCTCGAGATACCCGTAGTTTCTGCGATCGGCCATCAAATTGATGAAACTCTTGTTGATCTTGTTGCCGATTGCCGCGCAGAAACACCAACTGCGGCGGCCGAGTTGATTTCTCCGGACATAAATATCCTTAAAAACAGATACTTTGAAATTGTAGATAATTTTTCAAAAAGTATCAAACGTTATATTGCACAAAAGCGTTTAATACTTCGCGCCTTAAGTAATAAAATATCGTATCGAAGTTTGAGCAATTTTTTTGATATAAAATCTCAAAAAGCAGACTTTGCCATTTACAATCTCAATACTGTTTTTAGGGCTATTTTAACAGAAAAGAAAGAAAAATATGTTATGACAACCAATAAGATAAAAATCTTGAGAATTCAATTTATCGGCAAATATAAGATAAAAGTATATAATCTTGCCAAACTGATGCGCTCAGCTATTTTAAATATTGTAGAATTCAGACATCTCAGATTGTCGGGATTCATAAATCTTATGGAAACATTATCCCCAATATCAACCCTCAAGAGAGGCTACACTATAACGCTAAAAGGCAACCGGGTTGTTAAGCTGCCCGATATTAGTACAGGAGATATGATTATTACAAAATTTTACAATGGGGCGGCGGAATCAAAAATTATCAGCAAAAAGAATACCCTCGAGTAA
>JAADFJ010000058.1 GCA_013152955.1 Campylobacterota bacterium | reverse complement strand
CCTTTAGGCTTATCTTCGGTCGCACCATCAGGTCCGGCAATTCCCGTAACCGAGACGGAGATGTCCGCTGAAGAATTTTTCAGACAAGCCTTTGCCATCTGATATGCCGTTTGCTCACTTACTGCGCCGTATTTTTTTATTACGCTCTCGTCTACCCCGAGTGCTGCTTTTGCGGCATTACTGTATGTTATGAAGCCTCCGTCATAATAGCGTGAACTGCCCGGCATGTCCGTCAGCCTTTTTCCTATCAATCCTCCTGTGCATGATTCAACTGTAGATAGTGTCAAACCAGCCTTAAGCAGAAGTTCGGCTGTTAGGTAAAACGGATCGCCGAAACAAACATCTTTTCCTGCACGTTCGGCAAAAGTTGCCCTTATTTTTTCTATATCGTTATTTTCGCCTATTTTGGTAAGCATGGAAAGCTCTTTGTAGTCTCCCGCATCATTTATAGTGAAATCAACAGTTTCAAACTGTTTCAATACATCACTGATATCTATATCAACAAACAGATAAATCAAAAAATCCTTCATAAAGAAGATATTATATTCAGTATTATGTTAACCATTATACCTCCAACTGCATCATCAAGCATTATACCAAGCCCTCCCGGCACATTTTCCAATAATTTCAGCGGAAAAACCTTAGAAATATCTATAAGCCTGAACAGGATAAAACCGATAATTACAGTAGTCCAGCCAATAGGTACCAGAAAAAAAGAGATAAGTATTCCGACGGTCTCGTCTACAACAACCCACCCCGGATCTTTTTCGCGATAGATTATTTCGGCTTCGTTTCGTTGCCGACAGCCGTTCCAACAACAAAAAGAGATAACGTTATAAAAATATACCACCAATGATGGTTCGACAAAACCAGAACAATAGGAATTGCGGCAATACTTCCGAGTGTTCCGGGAGCGTATGGCGAGAAACCGATACCGCCCATAGAGGCGATACTAAGCTTTAAGTTTCGGAAAAATTCAATCTTTTCCACTCAAAAATCTCTCTAAAAGCGTTATTACAAAATCAACGGCGGCTTTATCTATAATTAAAGGCGGTTCAAAGCGGACAACATTATTTCCGGCAGTGCCTATAAGCAGCCGATGATTAAACGCAAATTGATAAAACTCTGAGGCCAATGTTCCTGCCATCTCTATTCCAATAAGCAGACCAAGTCCTCTTACATCTAAAATTTTCTTTTTAAAGCGTTCTCTAAGATCATTCAATCGATCAGTTAAATAATTTCCCATAATTTCTGCATTTTTGAGATATCCCCCTGATATCAGTTCATCAAAAAAGGAGTACGCAACAGAACATACAAACGGACTGCCGCCAAAAGTTGAGGCGTGCGTTCCGGGTGTAAAGCTTTCTGCGTATTTCTCTTTTGCGAGCATAACACCAATGGGCAGACCTCCTCCGGCAGCTTTAGCAATGGTTATAATATCAGGTTCTATATTATAGTGCTGATATGCAAACAGTTTTCCGGTTCTTCCCATTCCTGTCTGAATTTCGTCAACCACAAAAATTATATTGTTTTTTCTGCAGTATTGATAAAGCTTTTCTACATATACTTTTGAAAGTGGTCTTATGCCGCCTTCTCCCTGCACAAGTTCAACCATAACGGCAGCGATGCTGTCATCGATTATAGAAATAGTTTTCTCGAAATTATCAGGTTCGGCATAGATAAAACCATCCAGAAACGGATTAAAATAGTTATGAAAACGCTTTTGTCCGGTAGCGGTAATTGTGGCCATTGTTCTTCCGTGAAAAGAGCCTTCGAGAGTTACAATTTTATATCGATTGTGACCGTAATGATCTTCGCTGTATTTTCTTGCAAGCTTGATCGCAGCCTCATTAGCTTCTGCGCCTGAATTTCCAAAAAATGCCTTATCAAGACATGAGTTTTCTATATATTTCTGAGCAAGCCTTGCCTGTTCTTCTATCATATACAGATTGGAAACATGAATCGGTTTTTCGGAAGCCTTTCTTATCGATTCGAGCATTCTGTTGTTTGAATATCCGAGATTATTGACTGCAATTCCGGCGAGGAAATCAATATATGTATTGCCGTCGCTGCAAGTCAATTTATATCCGTCTCCCTTAACAAACGATACGGGCAGACGTTGGTATGTATTCATAAGATATTTTTTACTCATAACGGCAAGCTGACCGGTGTTCATTGGATTTCCATGCGATTCAGGGTTGTTGCTCCCTTTTCTTTTTCGCCTTGCCATAGTCGTTTCAGAAAATCAGACGGTACAGCTCTTCCGATCAAAAGCAAGTCGTTCATTCCCGATATTGCGCTTAGCCGTCCATAGATATTTCCTGATGAGTATTTCCTGTGCAAACCATATTTGTCAAAATTATAGACCATAAAAGCCGAACCGTTTGACATATTGCTGAAAAGCGAATTGATAACTGCGGTTCTGTAATTTCTTGCTGCGATTATCTCAAGACCGTTTTTGTTCAAAAAGAATTTTATCGGTCTGCTCATTAAAACGGTCCCGCCCTGCGGATTTTCCGTTGTTTGGGAATTGGGATAACGTACTATTCTGTTTTTGCCGAAACCGAAAACAGAACTTGTTTTGCGAACGGTTTTTCCATCGTCTTGCACTACAATATTGCCGTTTTTGGAAAGATATATTAGAAATCGCTTATTTCCGTGCATAAAACTGTCCCAATTGAAAAATGATGCCTTCTTCGAGATGTAGCTGACATCCGCAAATTTTACAAGTCGGTTTTTCTTTATCGCATAGAGGTACAGCTTGGAAGCAAACAATCGATCAATACTGCCGGATTGGCTTGCAACTACGACCTTGCCGTCCCAATGGACAAATCTCATCCATGAGTCTGTTTCCGATAACTTAACAAATCTATTCGTTTTATCTCTATATTTATAAATTATTGATTTTATTGCACCATAACGATTGAAACCTGAAATTATCAGGAGCTTTTTAAATAAATCAACAGTCACAACATTTATTGGTGAGAGCTCCTGAAGCCTTTGTATATCGCCGTTTTGATAGCTGTAAATTGTTGCCAATCCGTCTGATGCGACAATAATTCGATAATTTCCATCTCCATTTATGCCGCCGATTGCCAGATCTGTTGCTACAGCCGTATCTCTTAGCATTGCAATAGGATTGAGTCCGGCAATTGTCATCTGATAGTTGCCGTGATGCAGGGTTATACCGGCTTTGCCCAAAAGCTTATCAATAAGAGTTTGTCTATACTGAAGATCGAGACTGCTAACCGTAATATTGTTTGGATTTATTAGAATTTCCGATTTTTTCATCTTTTTCTTTAGGGCGGCATATTGAACGTTATTCAGTGAAACCGAGATATTGCCTATTCTTTTTCCCGACATACCTGCAACAACCGTAAGATTCAGAGCTGCTTTATTTTGTTTTCGAATAAGTCTCGGAATCATAAAATAATCAATGCCGAGTTTAAAGGCAAGGTCGGGCAGGCGCTTCCAATCGGTTCCATAAATTTTTAGATCGACTCTGTTTGTATCAAGCCAATCTTTGTCAACAAAATCTACATTTTTCAGTCCATTCTTCAATTTGTTGTAAAGTGCGGGATTTTTAGTAAGTACTGCAACCTTTTGTCTGCCGGAGTTAAGGGTAAAGATGTCGCCTTTCCGTACTTTAAGATTTTTATATTTCCAGCCGTCGGGAATAACGTATAAAATGCGATGTTCTTTTTCATCTATTCCATATATCGGTTTGGCTTCAGATCTGTCATTGCTTACCTTTTCCACGACTGCATAGCATATAAGTTTTTTAAGATATATGATTTTGCCGTCATGTTTGTATGTTCCGTAATTTCTGAAAACTGAAATAACTGCCCCCGGTCTGATGTTATCGGCAGATCCCTTATTAATTATGATTCGTTTATTGTCTGCGCTTGTAATTTTTCCCGATACAGGCGTTATAATTTTTTCGATGTTGTTCCTTAGCGTTCCGATATATCCGGCATAAGCGGAATCGTAAAATAAGACAAAGACGGCTGCAAGCAGCAGTTTCAATATATTTTTCATAATTTATCAATCTCCAGGATTTTTTTTTCAAGCTGCCTGATTTGTTCAAGATCGTGCTTGTACTCTATTTTTATATCAACAACAACAGAGTGCTCCGCATGCTCCAGAAATCCATTGTTATTAAGCCTTTTTTCAAGCTGAACGATTCTATTTCTCAATTTTTTAGCTTCTTTATCAATCTTTAATGCCGCCTTCTTTTTTTCTTTGCCGGTCGCTTCAATAATAATCTCGACAGAGCTGCCTATTCTATGCGCACCGATCAGATTGTCATCAACAATACGCACAAACGCCAACTGTTCAATATACTGCCTGCATTTGTAAAAGACAGAATTGTCGGAAGATATAAGTTTGACATCGACGATCTCTCTCGTTGAAATATCAAGATCACTTTTGAGAGATCTTATAAGTTTGACTGTATCGAGGACGGATTCCATATTTTTATGTTCATTTTCATAGTCTGCGAGAAAGCCGCTTCCCGATTTTGGGAATGAGGTTCTCATCAGATAGGTTGTTTGTCCGTTTTGCAGAACTTCACGCATGGAAGACCAGATCTCTTCGGTTATGAATGGCATAAACGGATGCAAGTCTTTCAGAATTACTCCTGCAATACCGGCAAGAGTAAAGATTGTTTCATTCGGATGACGTTTAATCTCCTTTTTGGCTATTTCAAGATAAACATCACAAAATTTATGCC
>JAADFJ010000057.1 GCA_013152955.1 Campylobacterota bacterium | reverse complement strand
GATCTGCGAAGCCCAGTAAGGTCTGGATGCAAATTGAAGGAGATAGCTGGCTTTGTAGAGATTCATTATTCGACGGTAAGCAAGATTAGAGAGTTCAAAAATCAAGACATGACACATAGACTTGCTTGTATGTAGACTTGAGACTTGTGTTGTTGGTTTCGATTTCATCCCAATTCGGTGTCCAAGAAAACCCCAGAGCGGGGGAAAGACTTTATGAATAAAAAGTTCAAGAATATAAGTTGGAGTATTTTAGGATTCTTATTCCTTATAGGAATATTTTTAATTGCAATTATGTTATTAAAAGGTGGCTTATGGCTTAGCACGAAAATCTATCCCTGGCTTGTTATCATAACTAATCTGGCACTGGTTGTATCCATTTTTATTCTTTTGCCACTGTCTGTACTTAAGAAAACCAGAAGAATAGCTGGGTCAGGCATGATACTATCATCGTACGCTTTTGGTGCAACACTCTGGGTATGGAGTTTGTTATTAACTTATACTTTATGGGGTGGGGTAGCACTTATTATTGGACTTTTTATAATGGGAGTTGGAGTAGTTCCCATTGCCATGTTGGCAACAACCCTTAATACACTGTGGTCTCAATTTGGCCAATTAGTTTTGTTGTTAGTTATGACAATTGGTGCTCGTATTTTTGGCACCTATTTAGTAATAAGCTACGAAAAACAAAGAGAATTTGATGATATGTATATTGTCTCTGAAACCTTTGATGCATCAATTTCAGACATCACCAAAAGTTATGAAGATGAAATAGCAATAAAAATAGGTTCTACAGATTTCAGCTCAGATCCGCTTGAACCTGCTGAACAAGAGATAACCCTTGAAGAGTCAATAGATGCAATAAAGAAGGAAATTTCTGAGAAAAGAATTAACATATCCGATTTATTAGAAGAAATTGCAACTCTAAAAAGGGAGCTTGTCAGCTTTGAGACTGAATATTATGGACGAGTGGGCATTTTATATGTAAAACTTGATGAACTTGACCTTTCAATAAAAGAATACTTCAAAAGGATTGAATTATTAAAAGAAAAAAGAGCTAAAAATCTTGTTGAAATTGAAAAGCTTATAGAGGAATATTTCAGAGATGATCATGAAAAAATCAAAGAAGAAGCAGAACAGTATACAGAGGAATATGAAGCAGTAAAAGAAAAAGTCATATTGGATGAAGCGTCCGAAAATAGGCTGAAAACACTATATAGGGAACTTGCAAGAAAATATCATCCTGACATGGCACAAACTCCTGAGGAAAAAGAGAGATTCCATGAATTTATGGCAGCAATAAATCAGGCCTATAATGATAAAGATTTAGAAAAGATGGAAGAATTAGTAACAATATTAAAGACTCCAGAAAAGGTATTTATTAAGGAAACATTAGAGGAGGAATTTGAGAACTTACTGAGTGAAAGCGAAAAACTTGACGAAATTATCTCAAAACTTGAAGAGGAACTTGAAGCAGTAAAGAGTAGTGATACTTATCAATTGAAGATAAGAGTTGACGAGGCTAAGAATGAGGGGAGGGATTTAATACAAGAAATGGAAGACAGATTAAAAGCCAATGTTAGCCAAAAAGAAGAGGAACTTGCAAAGGTAAAACAGGAGTTTAAAAATATTGCAAAGGATTTAACTTAAAAGATGAAAAAGGAAAAAGATAATTCATTAATTAAAAAGACCGATTTTCTTGTAAAATTTGACCCAAAGAAAAAGAAAACTTTGATTGTCAGGGGCTTAAAAGAAACCGTTTACAAAAAAGTTATACTTTTCGTCTATAGAGATGATTCTGTGCATCGGCTCTTTGATGAAGAAATCAAAGGCGTATTTGGTAACAAAATAGCTATAAACCATTTTTATTCCCCTAAGAATGCATTCAATTATCTACTATCTAATAAGGTTGATCTAGTGATATCTGAAGTACTGTTTGAAGATATTGACGGAATTTCTTTTCTAAATGCATGTAAAACTCTCTATTTCCGATTGCCATTTATCATTTTTTCTGCCTATGACTATTTTGAGGAGTGGTTTAAAAAATTCAAACCAGACTTTTATATAGTTATTTCATCTGATTTTTCAGAACTATTTGACGCTACAAATAAGTGCTTAGAATATAACTTTAATACAGACGAAACTAATCTAAAGATAAAACAGGCAGAAATCGGTAATCTTTACAACTTAGGACTTGCTCATTATGAAATAAATAACTATAATGAAGCGTTACAGGCATTTAGGGAGGCAGTAAAAATAAATCCTGATCATGCAAAAGCTTTTTATGGGATCGGAAATATCCATATGAAGCTTGCAAGACACTCAGAAGCTATAGAGGCATTCAAACAAGCTATCTCTCTTGATAGCAATTTTAAAGATGCTCATTTTAATCTTGGACTGAGCTATCTTGCCCTTGGACAAAAAAGCAAAGCTCTTGAAGAATATGAAATATTACAGAAGGTAAACGCCAAGTTAGCAGAAGAATTATTTAATAAAATATACAAATGACGAAAAGCTGCATATAAAAGGAGTCTGAAAACTCTTTATCCACAAGGAGGAACAGAAGATTGTGGTTCACGGGGGTCACCTATTAAAACGGCATATGTCAAGCTGGCAAAATTTTAAGGGCTGCATCTCCGTTGACCATCTCTCATAGGGGATTACCCTATGGGGCTATTGGAATTGTCCCGAATGTATCTGTTGATACCGGAGCATAGAAACAGGAGATCCCGTTTCATTGAATTTACCCATTAGTTGTGATCTTATGGGAGTAAAATGGAATTCGGCTAATATATGTTATACCAAGAACGGACTTTGAAAATGGGCATTTTATCAAAAGAGGGCGAGCAACTTTTTAAAGAGTTCGTTGAAAGGACAAGGAAAGAAATTATTGCCTGCCTAATAGCTAACAAAGCTATATTTCCCAATGTAGAACTGCTGGCTAATCGCTACGATGAGGTTGTTGCTCGTGTTCGGGAGCAAAATAACATCACGGCATTGAGGAGTTTTCATGAAGTACATAATGAACTTTGTACAGCTGTTGTAATACTCGAAGATAAACGTGAACCACGAGTGATCAAATTAGAATATGAACCTAAAATAGATGGTTGTGCTAAGCGCTTTGACTTCCATGCTGAAATAACAGAAGGGTCAGTTCGTTATATAGAAGTTAAAACTATTCATCCGAGAAGCCAGGATGATTGGGACAGGTACCAAGATGCGATTAAAAATAGGAGATTCCCCCGGAATACGCAACTGATACTTGATAATGAATGGCTTGGCGGTGAGCTATATCACAATGCCTATGCTGCACGCAGCAAAATGTTGGATTATGCATCAGATATGGAAGATAAGATTAAAAGCTGCCTAAGTACAGTTGAAGAAAAAATTACTTTTCTTGTGCTGTTTACTAACGGTTTTCACTGGCATCTTGATGAGCTTGAAGACTTTGTGTTTTTCTATCGCAAGGGTACTCATTTCCCGGGCGATCCTTTTGCTATAATGGAGGAACACTTTGTAAAGGAAAGGAACAGACAGTTTGAAGGGACAATTGATCATTTTGCTTACTTTAGGAGGCCAAAAACTGAGATAAGACCGAACAAGGTGATATGGAGCGTAACATTACCACACATGCCATAATAATCTAAATTGAAAAGATATGCAGCTGACACAAAAAGAGCGGGGCATTTTTCAATATACGCATGGGCTCGGGTCGCTGGTGGGGGCACCTAAATAATGCCAATTGCCGTCATCTATATTACTGCTTTACTGTTTTTTATTGGGGCTGCACCGTTACCATATGGGTATTACATGCTTCTTCGCCTTATAGCAACTGGCGTATTTATCTGGGCAGCATTCGTAGCATACGAGCGTAAACATGAATCAATGCCCTGGGTCTATGGTGTGTTGGCAATACTATTCAACCCTCTCATTAAAATACACTTGCCAAAGGAATTATGGGCTGCAGTTGATATAGGTTCAGGCATATTGCTGCTTTCCACAAAATCTATAATTCAGAAAAGAGAAAATGAAAACACATAACAATCGCATTAACACT
>JAADFJ010000056.1 GCA_013152955.1 Campylobacterota bacterium | reverse complement strand
CTGATATGAAAATGATAAATTTGAAGGAAAACAGAAGTTTGCAACAAAGAGCGGAAAGTCCGCCAAAGTTTAGCCAGAGCGTTGTGTGTAAAGCTGACCGAGGTACAACTAAATAAATTTATTGCTCATGAGAAAAATTATTGATTTTAAGACAATATTAGTAATTATAGGATTGGTTATTCCAATTTTTTTATTCTTAAACTCTAAAAGTATAAAAGAGCTTTCATTCAAGAATATAGCAATTACAGAACTTGTTTCAGAGAAAGACATAACTGATGATGCAATAAAAGTATATTTTGATAATGTGAGAGTTTTTAATTTATACTCTGTCTCATGTCTACTAGTGAATAGTGGTAACCAGCCAGTTACAAAAAATGATTTCTCAGATTATTTCAGAATATCATTTCCTGATTCGGTACAGATTTTGAAATATTCCATTAGAAAAACACCAGAGAGTATAATTCTTGTAGATACAGCCCTTGAAACAAATAATTTTAATATTCTTCCTGATTTGTTAAATCCAAATGAAAGTCTTGAGTTTAGTTTTTATATTTCATCCCCAAATACAGATTTATTACCAATGACTAAATCAAGACTAATAGGAGGAGAAGTTTTAAACTTGGATTTTAAAGAAGAAATTAAATCAAAGACAGAATTTAGTAACATGACTTTCTCAGCTTTTTATGGTTGGATTTATTGGATTTCTTTGATATACACTATTTTAGTTATAGGACTAATGTTTTGGGCTTCTTATTTCCAGGATAATCGTATGGAGAGCGCTATTGGCAAATTTCTTATTTTTCTTTTAATTTCATTTGGACTATTTTGTAATTTATTCTATTTGATTCAAACAAAATAATGCTCTACACACAACACGGGTATATATTCAAGAGCGGTTTCGGTGGTTTGCTAAACTTTTTTAACTTTAAAGACGTAATCAATAAATTGAAAATGAAGTGGTAGTAAATCCGCTCCAAAATATATACCAATCGTTAGCAGCAATCCCCCTTCGATGAAAATATCGATGAATATTTTCGCTAACGAAGGGAAAATAAGAACTGAAAATGAATGAAACTGAAAATTATTAATTAGCTGTAAATAAAACAATTAACTTTGACGTTAGTTGGAATTAGAAAATATGACTCAAACAATGAATAGACTTGACAGACTGACAAGCATACTCATACAACTTCAATCTAAACGACTGACAACTGCTCGTGAAATAGCTAAACGATTTGAAGTTACAAACAGGACGATTTACAGAGATATTAAAACATTAAGACTTGCAGGTGTTCCAATTGGCGAAGAAGAAGGAAAGGGCTATTTTTTAGTTGAAGGTTATCGGTTACCACCTGTAATGTTTACAACGGAAGAAGCAAGAGCTTTGATAACAATAAGTAAAATCTTAAACTACCATACCGAAGATTCTCTTAAACAGAATTTCGAATCTGCACTTTTAAAAATAAAAGCAGTTTTATCACTCAATGACAAAGACAAATTGGAATTTTTAAATTCAAGAATCGGATTTCAAAAACCTTGGGCACCGACAAGTTTGTATTTAGACTCAATCCAGCATTCAATTATAGAAAGCGAAAAACTGAAAATAAAATATCAGTCAAGAGGAGAAGAGCAACTAACAGAACGAATAATCCAACCTTATGCAGTTTATTTCAGTGGTGCTGTTTGGTCAACTATTGCCTTTTGTGAGTTACGACAAGAAATAAGGGAGTTTCGCCTTGACAGAATAAAAAAACTCAAATTACAACAAACTCATTTCAAACCCGACAAGTCTTTCAGCATTGAAGACTATTTAGAAGAACGTTCCAAAAGATTATTTGAACCCCTGACATAGGGCTGTCCTATGTGCCTTTTATCTTTGCTGCAAATTCAAACAAAAATGAATAAAAAAGCAATTTTATTAATGGTCATTGCTTCACTTTTAGGAAGTGTAAGCAATGCACAAACAAAAAAAAAATGACAGCAAAACAAATCTCAATCAGAGACAAAGAAGTTGAAATCAATTATTTTCAACAAGGACAAGGCGACACAACAATTCTGTTTTTACACGGTTGGTGTATTGACGGAACTTATTGGAAAAATCAAGTTGATTATTTTTCTAAAAATTACAATGTTTACGCAATAGACCTGCCAGGCTTTGGTAAATCAAAGACCGAAAGAATCAACTGGACAATTGAGGAATATGCCAATGATGTAACAGCATTTATTGAAACAATGAACCTTAAAAATGTTGTAATCATTGGACATTCTATGGCAGGAGAAATTATGTTACAAACAGCGTTAACCAACAATCCAAAAATAGTTGGCATAGTAGGTGTTGACAATTTTAAATTAATTGACGTTGTACTTACACCAGAGCAAATGAAACAAATGACTGACTTTCTTTCTATGCTTGAAGAGGATTTTAAAAATTCAGCACCTGTGTATGCAGATATGATGCTTTTTCACCCAACAACTTCAAAGGAAGTGAAAAACAGAGTAAAAACTGATTTTGCAAATAGCGATTCCGTTATAGGCTATGGAACATTAATGAACCATATGCAATACGCTAATAACGATGCACAAAGATTAGAACAACTTAATTACAAGTTGCATTTAATAAATAATGACGGTTTTCCAACAAACGAAACTGGACTGAAAAACCATTGTAAAAATAGTTTTCAAGTGGAAACTATTTCTGCAACTGGACATTATCCAATGATAGAAAAACCGACAGAATTTAATTTAATATTAGAAAAAGTGCTGACAGGAATGAAATAAAAAGCTGCTAACAATGTATAAAAATAATAGCCGAGACAGTAATAGATTCAAGGGTTGTAGCCCGCTTCAAATTTATCGTAAATTGAAAGTTTTGAGTTCCATAATCGGCTACTATTCTTATACTCACCGTTAGGGGCGCATTTATCAGCGATTATGAAAATTAATTAATAACATGACAAAGAATTATATTTTACTAATTATATCGATTTTATCATTCACAGGATGTTTTAATAATCCAAGTGAAAATTTTGCTGAAAAATTAAATGGGAAATGGAAACTAGAAGGATTCTATATCGGAGATTCTTTGCTGTTAGATACTTTTATGACCGGAAAATCTGAAAATTTTGAAACAAATACCTTTATTAAATCATTAGTAATACGAGATAAGAAAGGATTTAGACTTGAAAATTATATAAACGATTCATTAGTTTTAAAAACATACGTTGATTCCGTATTAATAATTGATTATGAGGTTGCTAGTAAAAAAGGAATTTATAAAAGTTATAGTTTAGATATAGAAAGCCAAAAGATTATTAATTTTCCTGCGATTGATAGCTGTTGGATAATAATTAAAGATTCAAGTAATTATATAGTTCATCGAATGGCAAATGAAATTAATAGATCTAAAATATTAGAATTATCTGATAAGATTTTTGTTTTTAAAAAAGGTGAGCAAAATGTTAGATTAAAAAAAGTTGAATAATTAAAAAATTAATAGAATTGAAAGAAAGATTAATTAAAATAATACCTAAACGCGCCCTAACACACGCTAAACTCAATTGCCGGTTTTGTGGTTTGTGGAAGTTAATTGTCTTTCTTTAAGCAAATTAGTAAAATGAGAAAGATGAGTTTAAATACGGCAACTTAGTTTAGCGCCATCGTTGTTAAAGCAATGTGATTAACATAAAAAATAAGGAATTAACTAAAAAATAATTAGAGAAGATTTACAGATAAAGAGACATAAGTGGTATTGGAATTTTTTTTAAGCGAAGAGATTTGAAAGTTAGGAATTTCAAAGAAAGCGAAGCTCGCTCTATTTTCGGTGCAAGACAGCACTCCCTCTCACTGATTTCGCCCGGCCGGCTTGCACGCAAAATCCCCCTTTCACTGGTAAATTCCCCCGACTCGGCTCTGCACATCTTATCACGTTCTGGCAAAAATCACCTGGATACAGCCATTCTCTGTTTTCGCCCACGCTGCTAACACACGAAAACCCCTTACACTGGCAAATCACTCCCGCACGGCTCACGCTGTCAGCAATGAACAGAGCTAAGCAATGCCGATAAACG
>JAADFJ010000055.1 GCA_013152955.1 Campylobacterota bacterium | reverse complement strand
CGTGGTATTTTGCTTTGCATTCAAGGCGTGAAAAAGGGCACTACCTATATGGTTGTAACCTTTTTCGCAACGCAGAAGGTGAAGCAAAAGACAAGCAAGATTGCGGCAGGTATTGCTTAACCTGACCTCATTTTTAATCAATCAAAAAGTAAGAAAGAATATTCGAAAGATAGAAAAGAGAAGAGAGATTGCCGCGCTTCGCTCGCAACGACGGAAATAGCCTCTTCACGACGACTTTTCCCTTTTGTCACTGCGAGGCCGAAGGCCGAGGCAGTCTCATCAGATTCTCGCCTGCGCGGGAATGACAGAAGGGTTATGCGGAATGACAGAGGGAAAACGCTTGCAATGACGGAGGTGGAAGCGTTATATCGTGCAGAGTTTCTCCCGTCATGTTATACTATTTCCAGTTATGTCATCTCTCGTTATTTCGTGTCCTCCTTTGTCATTCCGTGCTTGACACGGAATCTATCTTTTCTTTATAACAAAGTTGAAGAAAATACTGAAGATAGATTCCCCCTGCATTCGCGGGAATGACAGAAGGGCTGTGGGAATGATGGAGGGGGCTATTGCGATGACTGGTGGAGAATATTGATCGCAATGACGCTCTTTGTTTTATTGCAACATATAAAACTACCGTCTTTGACGGTGGTAGTTTATTAACTCCCGGTTGCATACAATTTTCGTCGGCGATCCGGCAGCTCAAAGTTTATAATAGAATTTTGCATAAAATAGTATTATAATAACTGATATTGCGCACTAAACACAGCTGCAGCGGCAATAGCAGCGTATAAGTGCAAGGTGATTTTTTTTGGGAGGTTGAAATGGGAAATAAGATAGTTCAGCATATTCAAATTCGTTTCAGAGATACCGATGCAATGGGTCATGTGAATAATGCTGTATATTTTACCTATTTTGAAATAGCCAGAGGCTGGCTTTTTAAAGACCTGTTTGGCTGGGATAAGATGAAGGAGTTAAAAGATCTGCCGGTTATAGCGGCAAGCAACAGTTGTAATTATAGAAGGCCTCTTTTTATAGGAACGAATATTTCTGCCGAATGCTATGTTTCAAAGATAGGAACAAGAAGTTTTACTATTACAACAAAAATTGTTGGTGATGACAAAACAGTGTATGCAGACGGAAAAAGCGTTGTTGTTTTTTATGATTATAAAAACAATAGATCAATGGAGATTTCAAAACATCATAGAGAAGTGCTGGAACGGTTTTTTATCAACGATGAATAAAAAATACAATCATGAAAATTTACCAATCAGTATATCGCTTGAAATCAATCCTCCCGTTGATGCCGATTTTGAAAAGCTGAGAAAAAAGATAACTGCTGTTTCGCGCTTTATAGATTTTGTAAATGTAACGAGTTGTCCTATGGGCAGATTAAGACCGAGTGCTATCGCTTCAGCCAATTTTATTCAAAGTAAATGCGGTGTAAAAGCTGTTGTCAATGTTACATGCAGAGATAGTAACTTGCTTGGTTTGGCATCCGACCTTTTGGGGGCAGATATATTGGGAATAAGAAATATACTTGCCGTTACAGGTGACCCTGCTCACAGTCCATCTGATTCGGTTTTTCAAACCGATGTTTTCAGACTTATAAAACTTATTGATGATATGAATAAAGGAAAGACATTTTCCGGCAAAATTGCTCGAAAAACGGTATTCAAAATCGGCTGCGCTACACTTGTGCCTCCATCGGGCAGCCAAGGTATTTACAACCGGCTGATGAGAAAATATGAATCCGGAGCATCTTTCTGTATAACGCAGCCGATTTATAGTGTTAACTCATTGGAAACATTTCTTGAAATAACCGAATCAATAAAGATTAATAAGATTATAGGTCTTATGCCGCTTACAAATTTGAAAATGGCAAAATATATAAGTAAAAATGTGCCTGGTATTTACGTTCCCGATCAATTTTTGAAAGCATTGGAGCAAAATGAAGAGAGCGCTTATCAGATCGGAATAGCTCAGATCAAAGAAATTGTTGAAAAGGCGGGCAGCAGGGGACTGCTGAAAGATATATCCGGTATTCACTTTATGTTTTATAACAAAGGCGGCGAACTATTGGATTGGGCAAAAAATTATTTAAGGAGCATAAATGTTTAATGATATACTATTGAGAATAATACGGAAGGATCCGTTTCTGCTTGAGGAAAAGATTAAAAAAACTGCGGAATATATTGTTATGCTTGAAAGAATTGCAGAAGAAAACGGTATTGCCATAGATGATGATGCGTTGAGTGATTTAAAAAACAGACATTTTGATGAGATAAAAGAGGACAAAAGGCGATTTTTGATGCAGTTTGTAGGCGAGATAATTAGAGAGGAGGGTTAGTTGAGTATAAAAAATGATAGATGGATAATAGAGCAGGCGGAGAAAGGAATGATTGAGCCTTTTGCGGGCAGGCAAATAAGGAAGGGAGTGATCAGTTACGGTGTTTCAAGCTACGGCTATGATATGCGCATTTCAGATGAATTTAAAATCTTTACCAATGTTAATAGTTCGATAGTTGACCCAAAACAGTTTTCAGCAAAAAATTATGTGGATTATCGGGGAGATGTCTGCATTATTCCTCCAAACAGTTTTGCGCTCGCCAGAAGCATAGAATATTTTAAGATACCTAGAAAGGTATTGACGGTATGTCTGGGAAAATCTACCTATGCACGTTGCGGTATAATCGTTAATGTTACACCGTTTGAACCGCAATGGGAAGGCTATGTTACAATTGAGGTGTCCAACACTACGCCATTGCCGGCAAAAATTTATGCCAATGAAGGTATAGCGCAGGTTTTATTTTTTGAATCAGACGAGGAGTGCATGGTGAGCTATGCCGATAAAAAGGGCAAGTATCAGGGGCAGAAAGGAATAGTGCTGCCTAAATTATAGGAGGATAGATGTCGGGTCACAGCAAATGGAGCAATATAAAATACAAGAAAGCGGCGGAAGATGTCAAGAGAGGCAAAATTTTTACCAAACTTATAAAAGAGATAACGATAGCCACAAGAATCGGCGGAAAAGACCCGGATTCAAATCCGCGTTTAAGAATTGCGATTGACAGAGCCAGAACTGCTAATATGCCGAGGGACAATATAGAGAGAGCTATAAAAAAAGGATCGGGAGAACTTGGAGGAGTTAAATTTGAGAATATTGTTTATGAAGGTTATGCCCCGGCAGGTATTGCCGTGCTTGTTTTTGCGAATACCGACAATAAAAATAGAACCGCTTCAATTATAAGAAGCGCATTCAATAAACTTGGCGGGAATCTCGGAGAAACAGGATGCGTTAACTGGATGTTTGAACAAAAAGGAGTTATATCATTTGACTTGAGTGTTGATGAAGATAGTCTGATGGAAAAAGCCATAGAAGCCGGAGCGTTGGATATCAAAGAAAATAAAGAAAATAATTGTTATGATGTATATACTGATCCCAAGGAACTTTATAAGGTAGCCGGCGAGCTGGAAAAGCAGGGTTTAAAATCTCATGATGTATTTCTCGATGAGATTCCTCAAACTAAAGTAGAACTAAGTGAAGAGGATAAGCAAAAGGTGCGGAAACTTGTTGAGAAGCTGGATGAGCTTGATGATGTTGATGATGTTTATACCAACTGCGATCTTTATTGAGGGCACTTCTGCTAATCCAAGAACAATTTTCTTAAACCCTAATTAGTCTCCCCTTTTATTGAAAGTTCCGGCAAGGAATTGTTGTCGGCTGATTGGGCTGTCAATTCGAATATAATAGAGTCGTTTTCGACGCTTCCTGCGCATAAATAAAGATCGGCGACTTGGCGATTTTGTGAAAAACCTGCTAAAAACGAAGTCTTATGCTCGTCTTGTCCGTCTTTTTATTTTGCAAAGAACGGACATAACTATGAGACCACTGCGCAGTAAACAAATTCACAGCTTTTTATGAGGTTTTCTATAGACAAGGCAAACTTCTGAAGGACTAACGGGTTAATTCAAAGAAGTTTAACGAAGTATATGGGAAACCTCATAAAGCCCGCGGGGAAGTCAAATAAAGGGCAATTTTCAGGAAATTAAAATTCTCAAACTAACCGGTTAGTACCTCAAATTTTAATTTCTAAATCTCACCCTTTCTTAGCCTTCTGTGGATCTGTTTACTGTGCGGTGGTCTCAATATGCAGCTCAAATAGATTCATTCTCACTTTTTCATTTTGAAGAGTCTATCAGAAATTACGATAATAGTGTACACTGTTAA
>JAADFJ010000054.1 GCA_013152955.1 Campylobacterota bacterium | reverse complement strand
CAAAAGTTCTCACGGTTGCTGCTAAGTAAGGCAAGATGATGTATGGCGGAGGCCCATGGGGAATGATGGGCGGAGGATGGTTCGGAGGTATTGGCATGATGATAATAGGTTTCCTTGGATTTGTGCTATTGGTTGTCGGCATAATATACATTATAAGATGGATTTTGCCTCAGACAAACAATCAGCAGCAGAAGTATATAGACAGTGATAACTCGCTGGGAATCTTAAAAAAAAGATATGCCAATGGAGAGATCGACAAACAAACCTTTGAAAATATGAAAAAGGATCTCGGGTATTGAGGCAAACAATATGATACAAAAAAGATCTATAAAAACCTTGGCGGCAGGAATAATTTTTGCCGCCGCAGGTTTTGGTATACTGATTTATACTTTCGGAATAACATCCGGCCGATTCGATTATGAGCATTATGGCAGAAATTTTGCTACTATAAATGAAAATGCGCTTGATAAGATGTATATGCCGCCGAAAACCGATGTTAAAATAAACAAATCCCGCAACAGCATTGAATTTTACGGACAGAGTGTATCGATACCAATAATCGCGAGTCCGAAGAACGCTGCGGATATGTATGCTTTTGGTATTTACGGTCTTATAAATCCTACGATAATAGTTCGTAAGAACACAAAGATTACTATACGATTTGTGAACGAAGATGACGACATGTATCACAATGTGGCTGTTGTAAACGACCGACCTCCCTATCCGTATATGTCTATGATGATTGGAGAAGCGTTTGAGAACTCCTTTGTCAGTCCAGTTCCCGAAGCCTCAGGTAACAAATATCCGGTAATATCAAACAGCTTTACAGCTTCCCGCGCCGGAACATTTTATTATATATGTCAGATAATGGGACATGCGTCTAGGGGAATGTACGGCAAATTAGTGGTTTTGGACAATTTAAAGGGGACAAAATGAAAGAATGCTGCGATGCGGCAAAAATTGATATAACTGCCGAGAAGACACAAAAATTTCTGCATAAGCATGAATCTTCATTAAGGTTACTGAAAACTGCCCGCGGCCAGATCAGCGCGGTTATAAAAATGATAGAGGATGATCGTTACTGTATTGATATCTCAACGCAGCTGCTGGCGGCGATTTCGCTGTTAAAAAAGGCTAACACATCTATTATAAATAGACATATGGAAACCTGCGTCAGAAAGGCGATTGAAGAAGATAATGTTGATGAAAAACTTGAAGAGCTTAAGCAGGTTATGAGATATATAGAAAAAGCTCTTTAGGCACAAGCAGCAGTGTGAAGGAGTTGGAAGACGTCAGGGATAAAGGAGAAAAAATGAAAATAGGAAGTAAAAGAGTGAAGCGGGCAACAACAATTATCGCTGCGTGTTTAATGATTTTATCAGGTTTATTTTTTGTGACTAACGAAAGTAAAGCTGCAATTACGGGAAAAACAGAATATCTTTTTGTGACACTGGGTCAAGCTAATAAAGTTGCCAAAATTGATTTGAAAACCGGAACCGTGACAGACTATATCAATATAAAAGGTATTTCACATGGAATAGCGGTATCACCTAACGGTAAATATATCTATACCGGGCAACTTAAGAAACTGAAGGTTAACAAGATTCTGGTTACCAATATTTTAACAAAAAAGAGAGTTGCTGAAATTCCGGTCAATATGCGTACACATCACCTTGCTATCAGCAAAAATGGTCGTTATCTTTATGCTACAGCAACGATGGCAGGAAAACTGCTTATAATAAATACCGGTGCAAACAAAATAATAGCGCAGATAAAAACAGGTCGGTTTCCATATTATGTTGCGGTCGGGCCTAATGGTAAATATGTTTACGTAACAAATAAAAGGGCCGGAACGCTGTCGATGCTCACTCTTCGAGGCAAAAATGTGGCCGCAATCAAGGTTGGGCGCGGACCAAGCCATATTGCATTTTCTCCGGACGGTAAAAAAGTTTATACTACCGATGCTATGAGCAAAACGGTATCGGTTGTTGATATAGCAAAAAGAAAAAGAGTGGCCGAGGTGAAAGTAGGAAATGATCCTCACGGAATCGGTGTGTCTCTAAACGGAACAATTTTTGTATCTAACCGCAGAGATAACACTGTTTATATGATCAACCCCTCCTCATTAAAGATTATAAAGAAAATTATGATTCCCGAACCTGGCCATATAGCACTTGGTCCCTCCGGAAATAAAATCTATATAAGTTCAAGATCCTCGGGAAAAATCTATGTTTTGGGCGCTTTTTCCGGAAAAATTTTGAAAAAAATTACTGTCGATGGTGAGCCTCATCAAATAGTCTTTTCAAAGTAAAAATTTTGACCGTAATTCTCATGCAGAGACAGCTTCTCGTCTTGTTTCTACATGAGATACAGGAATAAAGGTGCAGGAGTTTCGAAAAATGCGTAAGTCGATGATGATGATTGATGTATCCGGATTGATGGGATTATTGGTGGTATATTTTGGAATCCTCTCTCTGGTCGATTATCCGAATCAAGCCATAAAAGAATTCGCAAATTTGTGGTATTGGACTTCAATTCTGATTATCGGCTTTGGAATCCGGCTCGGACTCTTTTCTTATGTAAAAGTCAATATTTACGAAAAATCGTTCTGTGTGGCAGAGGTTAGTTCGGTACGCAAGATAATCGTTCATGGATTATTAGAAATGCCCATAAGCATAATGGAAATATAGAGAATAATTATGAAAAAAGATAAACTCATATTATATACGGCAATGTTTGCAGTGGTTGTGATAGTATTGGCTGTATTCCTGTATGTGCGGGCAGATGAAAATAGCCGATATGGTATTTTTCCCGCAAAACTGGCTGATATGAGTATAGTTTTATACGAGGAAGGAAAGCCTGCCATATCGGCGATCCAAAGATTGCATGGCGGAATAGATATGCATTTGAAAAACGCTTTTATTGCAGACTACGAAGGTTCTTCGGGCAACAAAGTCAAATTTTGGGTATCAAAATCTAAAAATAATCGTATTGCAAAAGCGCTTCTTGCGACTATGACGGGCAAGATCGGAAAGACGGGAATGTTTAGCAAACCTATACGCAGCAATATAGGAGATTTGACGGTATATTATGTTGCCGGACTCGGTAAATATCATTATATTTGGATTAAAGGCGACAGAGTGTTTTGGCTGCAGATAAACAATCCGAGCAAGGTTTATCAGCGTGGCATTGTCAGGAAATCCGAGAATCGAGTTAAATGATAGTATGGTGATATATTTGAGAAATTTTTATGGATGTATATGGACTAATGTAAGGTACATGAAATGAAAAAGTATGATGTTATAATTGCGGGAGCAAGCTTTGCCGGATTATCAGTTGCAAGCAGGATAGGCAGCGGTAAGGTGCTGCTGATCGACAAGAATGAGATAGGATCTCAGCAAACATCGGCATGCGGTACAAGTATAAATATTCTAAAAGAGATAGGGTGCGAAGATTCAATACTGAAGAGTTTTGATACTGCTGCACTGCATATTAAAAATAGAAAGATAGATATTTCCTTATTAGAAAAATACGCTACATTTAATTATAAAATGTTTTGCAAACTTCTTATTAGGCAGAGCGGAGCAGAAATTTTGAAAGCCAATGTTAAGGCGGTAGAAGACTCTGTTGTTATTACAGACAAAGGCAGTTTTGCGGCAGACATCGTTGTCGACTGCACAGGATGGCAGGCAATCTTAGCATCTTCTTTGCAAAAGAATTATGTAAACAGAAAAATGTTAAGTTTTGGTATAGAAACCGAGCTGCCATACAAGGACGACAAACTAAGATTTTTCGCAGACCCTGAGATTATAAGAAATGGAATTGCCTGGCTTTTCCCTTGCGGAAAAACGGCTAGATTTGGCGTCGGCAGCTATGTCGGCGATACAAAGATACTTCCTGCTTTGAAAAGATTTGTCGGCAGCTACGGATTAAAGATTGGTAAAATTCATGGCGACCATTTTTGTTACTGTTTAAAAAAACCTGTTGTAAAAAATCTGTTTCTGGTTGGATGTGCTGCAGGTCAGACTCTTCCGCTTACAGGGGAAGGAATTAAAAGAAGTATTCGCTTCGGCATAGAGTGCGGGGAAATAATTCAGAAAATACTGGACGGTACGTTTTCATTTGAGCAAGGCGCAAAGAGATATGAAAAGTTGGCGTTGAGCAAGAAAAGGTATTACAACTATTTGCTGAGAATACAATATAAACTGTCTGAATTGATCGGCTGGAAACTGAATTTAGCCGTAAGACTTTTTAATACAAAACTCGTTAGAAAGTGGGTGTGGAAAAAATACAGTTCGATTTAATAGCTTA
>JAADFJ010000053.1 GCA_013152955.1 Campylobacterota bacterium | reverse complement strand
GATATAATCTATAACCGCTGCAGCCGTGTTTAGCTCCATACTCCTCTCCTTGTATCCATAAAATCAATTTATAATTGTAACTGATGTTACGTACTAAACGCAGTTTCAGCAAAAAGAGAAAGCGTTAGATATAAGGAGAGTTCTTGCCGGCGTAGCTGTAGCTACGGCGGCAAGGTTCCGACGCAGTAGATAATGCTTTATCTTTTTGCCTTTCGGGTGGCAATAGTAACGCATAATTGCTGTGTTAGTGTAACTTGAAGCAGCCGGCTGCTCCTACGTTACACTGCCTTGCACTTATACGCTACTATTGCCACTGCAGCTGCGTTTAGTGCGTAACATCAGTTATTAAATAACAGGGTAACCGGTTAAGTTACCCTGTTATTTTCGGGTAGCTATAACCAGCGTTTAATAATAACTTTTGGATCTGTAAAAAAACGTATAACGTCTTTTCCGTCAGCATGTAAAGTTCCAAGAAAAGAGTCTTTTCTGCCTCCAAACGGGAAAAATGCCATTGGCGCTGCAACACCTACATTAATTCCAACATTTCCTGCGTCTATATTTTTCTCAAATTCCCTTGCCGATTTTCCACTGGATGTATAAATGCATGAAGCGTTTGCAACAGAAAGGCCGTTAATAATATTAATAGCCTGACTTAATGTTTTAGCTCTCATAATGCAAGCTACAGGTCCAAATATTTCTTCTTTGGCAATCGTCATATCAGGCAATACATCTTCAAAAACCGTAGGATTCAGGAAGCAGGTATGCGGCAGATCTTCTTCAAGTTTTATATTGCGTCCGTCAAGAACTAATTTAGCGCCTTCCATTACTCCAATTTCGATATATTTAGCAACTCTGTCTTTTTTGTCTTTTGATTGAAGCGGTCCCATTTGAATATTAGTATTCAATCCATTGCCTACTTTTATTTTAGAAGCGGCTTCAATGAAGGCATCGGAAAATTTCTTATAAAAGGCGTCATCTCCAACTACTAAAGCTACAGCACCGGCAAGACATCTTTGGCCTGAATTGCCGTAAAACGAGTTCATCATAGAAGGAATTACCTTCTCTATATCCGAATCAGGCATCACTATCAGATAATTTTTAGCTCCGCCATTGGCAATAACTCTTTTGCCGAGCTCTCCGCATTGTTTATATATTGCTTTGGCTATAGGTACTGATCCTACAAAGGTAACTCCTGTAACATCCTGATGTTCTATAAGCATATTTGCAGCATCCACATTACCATTAACAAGATTGACTACACCTGGTGGTATACCGGCTTCATCTATAAGTTCATGTAGTTTGATCTGGCTTACCGGGTCACCGGGTGCCGGCTTTGTGACAAAGGTATTTCCGGTGGCAATTGCAAACGGTATAAACCAAAGCGGAACCATGAATGGAAAATTAAAAGGAGCTATAGTTGCAAAAACGCCTAACGGCTCGTTTACCGTATATTCATCTATGCCTCTTGCAATGTCCCTAAGGTATTCTCCCATCATTAATGAGGGAATACCCGCAGCCACTTCACAGCATTCGATGCCTCGTCTGGTTTCTCCTCTTGATTCGTCAATTGTCTTACCATGTTCTTTAGTTTGAACTATGGACAATTCATTAAAATTCTCTTCGAGAAGACTGCACAATCTAAGCAGATATCTTGCTCTGGTTACTTGCGGTGTAGCGCTCCATTCCGGGAATGCGTCTTTGGCTGCCCGGACAGCACGGTTTACCTCATCCTCGGTGGACATAGGAACTTCACCTATAACTTCATCAAAAGCCGGATTTCTAATTTCAGAAATCTCTTTTGATTTGGAATCTTCCCACTTACCGTTAATAAAATTTTTTACTCTGCCAAATTCCATTTTTCCTCCTCAATTATTGTGTCGTATTAACGATCAACTAATCTAACAAAATTATTGATTTGAAGTATATACATATACATAAAAAGCGACCGACCGGTTTTTCTCATTCATTTGCAGTTTCATAAATTTTTTCCATTAAAACTTTTTATATATTAGTGTTGCTCTTGATATTTCTTATCAAACATCATATAGAGTAACAGTGCGATTATAACAGCCGGAACCCATATTATGCCTCCTGGAACAGGTATAGATACCACATAGGCTATTTGATGAGTAGCCCACGCTATAAGATAACCGATTATCCATGTTAATATAAGTGAAACGTAAGCCGCCTTATTCCATCCTTTAGCATACCATGGACCATCAACCCCGTATGTATATAGTCGCTGCAAATTATAATGCTGCTTTTTGACGATCCAGTAGTCTGCAATCATGATTCCTGCTATAGGCCCCAGCAGTATTCCATAATTTGATGCCCATTGCGTTGTATAATTAACAATACCCTGCGCCTTATCGAATGCCCACCAAGGTGCAACAAAGAAGGCTATAATTCCAGTTGCTGTCACTGCCTTCTTAAATGAGAATTTGCTCGACAATGACATAAGCAAGCTTGTTACAGCCGGAACATTTGCCACTATATCCGTTGACCATGGTGCTATGAAAGCAAAACTCAATCCTATAATAGCCGCTATTATACCTGGAGAGAATTTTAGAATAATTTCCTGCGGTAATACGATTCCTGTAAGCGTAATGGCCACATATCCTAACGCGGTACCTATTATTTGTCCGATTATAAGTCCGATAAAAATACCGACAGGAAGAGCTGTTTTATTATTCGGTTTTATACCTCTTGATATATCAGAGATATTCAGAGCAACCGTAGCCCACCAGTTTACTTGAACAGCGAGATACGTGAAAAATCCAATACTAAGATATCCGGCAGTACTTACAAACAATTTTGATGTATTTGCCGAAAATTCCGGATTAATTGCGAGCCATATAACAAGCCAGATAAAATATATTAATAATAAAGGACCTGCCCAATTGGCCATAACACCTATTCCGGGTAATCCATGACGCATTACATAAATAAGCGATGCAATATAAAAAACTAAAGCTATAGGAAGGTAGCGTGTTGCAAGTGGAAGGACATCTGCTTTGGGTGTTCCTATAATCACTAAAAAGATCATCAATAGCGCAAGACTGCCTACGAATGCTTCTATTCCAAACCACATAAGGCCGACTAAGCCTCTCATGAATAATGGAACTGCCGTTCCTTTAAAACCAAACGATTCCCTCAATTGTACAGGATATGACACTCCGTATCTTGTGCCGATAACACCATTTAACCACATAACCAAGGCTGTGAGAGCATTTCCCATTGCAGCCCCTACAAGAACTTGTGTTAAGCTAAGACCTAAGCTTTTGCCTATAGGACCAAGAAAGAACATAGGTATACAAGTGTTCATACTAAAAAACATCAATATGATAGTTTTAGTATTGTACTTTCTATCTTTCAGCTGAGTTGGCATAAGATCCGGATTTTCTTCGTATCCTTTAGCAATAACTTTCATTTCCCCCATAAATAACCCCCATCTTTCTCGTTTGATATTTTTTCAAATTGACTCATACCGGCTAATCCTGAACAGATTCCATTGTAATGCAGTCAGGCACCGGACATACATGCACGCAGAGCGAGCATCCGTCACACTTCTCTGCAATGATTGACGGCGATCTCTCTTCATCCACTTCAATGGCAATATAAGCGCCGTCTCTGCAGGCTATATAGCATAAATCGCATCGAATGCATGTATTTAGATTAATATTGGCTGTGACTTTATGTGTGAAATCAAGCGATGCCAGTTTATCATGAATTTTCGGCAAAGCCCTGCCTATTATATCTTTAACAGATTCAATACTTTTCTCTTTCAAATATTCGGATAATCCGGATTCTAAATCTTTTATGATTGCATAACCGCTATTCATAACTGCCGTGCCTATCTGAAGTGTGGTCGAACCGCACATAAGAAACTCGGCAGCATCCTTCCAATTCATTATCCCGCCTATTCCGGAAATAGGCAGCATAGTGCCTTTAGCAAGTTTTACCACATCTCTCAAAGCTATCGGTTTAATGTAGGAGCCGGACAGACCGCCAAATGTAGTATGACCTTTTACGGAAGGTCTCGGCTCCATAGTATCAAGGTCAATTCCCATCAATGCCGACACGGTATTTATAGCTGATAATGCATCCACTCCGCCATGCTTTGCAGCATTTCCTATTAATACAATGTCGGTAACATTCGGCGTGAGTTTTGCTATTACCGGTACGATAGATACCTTTTTCACCATTCTAACTGCTTCAATAGTTAAATCAGGATCTTGTCCTATATCCGAACCTAAGCCCTCTTTAGCCATATGAGGACAGGAAAGATTTAATTCTATCATATCTGCACCGGCAGATTGCACTTTCATAGTCAGCTCTTGCCATTCCTTAAGATC
>JAADFJ010000052.1 GCA_013152955.1 Campylobacterota bacterium | reverse complement strand
CGCTGAATTCTCTGTTATATTTAAAACTTAAATCTTCTTTTGCGGATTCAAAATCATAATCTCCGAGCAGTTTTCCCGGTCTTTCACAGATCGGTTTGTCATCTCTTAGAACAATTTTTTGAAGCTTTTCGGGAAATCCCCCATACGGCTGTCCGAGCATACCTTTAAAGAAATCAACAACAGATTGAGGAAAGGAAAGATTTATACCGGTTTTATACAAATCGTCTATACTCAAACTGTTTCTTACTAAAAACAGTGCCAAATCTCCTACGACTTTAGAAGACGGAGTAACTTTTATGAGATCGCCCAGTGCCGTATTAACATTTTTGTACATCTCTTTTATCTGTTTCCATTGATCATAAAGACCCAATGCTTCAACCTGAAAAACAAGATTTGAATATTGACCGCCCGGTATCTCATGCTCATATACCTCTGCAGTTGATGATTTAAGTCCACTTTCAAACGGAAAGTAAAATTTTCGAACTGTTTCAAAATAATTAGATATTTTCTGCATCCATTTTTTGTTTAGCCCGGATGCATATTTTGTAGAACTTATGGCGGCTGCTATTGAATTCATATTTGGCTGGCTTGTGAGTCCGCTCATAGAACTTATTGCGGCATCTACTATATCCGCTCCACCTTCAATCGCCATAATAATCGATGCCGCAGCATTGCCGCTGGTATCATGAGTATGAAAATGAATAGGCAGACCTGTTTCTTTTTTTATACTCTCTACAAGAATTTTTGCAGCATATGGTTTTATAAGTCCTGTCATATCTTTAATGCCGATTATGTCGGTACCTGCAGACTTCAGTTTATCCGCTAAATCAAGATAGTAGTCAAGTGTATATTTCTTTTTACTGCTGTCTAAAATATCTCCGCTGTAGCAGATTGCAGCTTCACAAATCTTTCCGTTTTCTTTAACCATATCTATAATGGGGTTCAGTTGTTCAATCCAGTTAAAGCAATCAAAAATTCTAAAAATATCAATACCGTTATCGGATGATAGCTTTATAAATTTCTTTACTACATTATCGGGATAATTTTTATATCCAACAGCGTTTGACGCACGCAGCAGCATCTGAAACATTATATTGGGAATCTTCTTCCTGAGTATTCTTAGTCTTTCCCATGGAGATTCTTTTAAAAACCGATACGCAACATCAAAAGTTGCTCCTCCCCACATCTCTACGGAAAATAGGTCTCCCAAATGTTCCGAATAGCTATCGGCAATATTGACCAAATCAATTGTCCGCATTCTTGTTGCCAGAAGTGACTGATGCGCATCTCTGAAAGTTGTATCGGTAAAAAGAACGGCATCACTTTTGTTGATATAGTCTACGATACCCTTGACACCTTGCTTGTCTAAAATATTTTTTGTCCCGTCGCAATTTGATCCGGCGGTTTCACTAAATGGAATATCTATTGCGGGAAGCATCATTGAAGCGGGAATTTTCGTTCCGGACGGGTTGTTTATAATATTATTTGCCAAAAATCGCATAGTTTTGGTTGCTCTGTCTTTTATAATTCTGAATTGAAACAGCTCAGGTGAGTTATCCACAAAGGTTGTTGTCGCTATTCCCTGAAGGAATTTCGGATGATTTATAACATTTTCTAAAAATAGAATATTCGTCTTGACGCCTCTGATTCTGAACTCTTTGAGCGCTCTGACCATCTTTTTTGCAGCTGCATCAAAAGTTGTCGCCCATGTTGAAACTTTTACCAAAAGCGAGTCATAGAACGGTGTTATTTTAGCATTAACCGTGCTGTTTCCGGCATCCAGCCTGACGCCAAAACCGGCCGGGCTTCTATATGCCCTAATCTCTCCTATATCCGGCATAAAATTGTTATTAGGATCTTCTGTCGTTATTCTGCACTGTATCGCATAGTTACTTTTTTTTATTCTGTTTTGAGTCAAAACGCCCATCGCGTCCGAATCGAGCCTGAGACCGCTTGCAATTCTAATCTGTGCTTGAACGATATCGATTCCCGTAATCAACTCCGTCACGGTATGTTCCACCTGAATTCTGGGGTTAATTTCAAGAAAATAAAAATTTCCATCGGTATCAACAAGAAATTCAACGGTGGCAGCGCTTACCATATCCGAATATTTTCCGATTGCAACGGCTGACTCATAAAGTTTTTTTAGCGTATCTTCGGCAACATTTATAGAGGGCGCGATCTCTATAAGTTTTTGATGCCTTCTTTGAACCGAGCAGTCTCTCTCATAAAGATGAACGACATTACCGAACTTGTCAGCCAGAAGCTGAACCTCTATATGCTTGGGATCGGCAATATATTTTTCCAATATGATATCATCATTGCCGAAAGCCTTTTTTGCTTCCGATTTTGCGGTAGGATAATTTTCTATAAGTTCTTCTTCGGAATTTGCTACTCTTATACCTCGTCCGCCGCCTCCTGCAACAGCCTTTATTATAACAGGGTATCCAATCTTTTTTGAAACCGTTTTTGCTTCATCAATGCTTTCTATAATTCCATCGGATCCTTCAATAACCGGAATACCGCATTTTTTGGCTATGTTCTTTGCGGACTGCTTATCTCCAAACAATCTGAGAGTTGCCGGATCAGGTCCCACAAATATGATATTATTTTTTATGCATAGTTCCGCCAACTCGCTTCCTTCCGAAAGAAATCCGTATCCGGGGTGAATTGCATCAACATTTTTCTTTTTTGCGAGCTCGACAATTTTAGAAGCATTCATATACGCATCAACGGGATCTGCTCCTTTGTCTATAAGATACGCTTCATCGGCCTTATATCTGTGCAATGAATATCTGTCTGCTTCTGAATAGATTGCTGCAGTTCTTATCCCCATTTCCGTGCATGCTCTGAATGTTCTTATTGCGATTTCCCCTCGATTTGCCGACATCAATTTTTTGATTTTCATTGCTTCCCCCCTTCGTTCTCAATATATAAGGTTCTTGTAGGATAGGCAAATTCTATTTTTTCCTGCGCGAAAATCTTAAAAATTTTCATATTTACCTCTTGTTGTATATCCATATAAGCCTTGTAATCGGCAGAATTCACGTAATAAACCGCTTCAAAATCAAGAGACGAATCTCCGAAGCTTTTGAAATGACATCTGTCAAATCTTGCATTTTTTTCTTCATCTATAATTTTTTTTATGATTAATGGCAACTTTTTGAGTTTTTCGTATGAACTATTATAGGTTACCCCTATATTAAACAGAATTCTTCGCTCCCTCATCCGTTTGTAGTTTCTTATTCTGCTTGATAACAGATCCGTATTTGAAAAGATAATTTGTTCGCCGGTCAGGCTTCTCATTCTTGTAGTTTTTATACCTATATGTTCAACATTGCCCGCATATTCATTCACAACGATAAAGTCTCCCACCACAAACGGTTTATCAAGAAGAATTGAGACTGAAGCGAAAAGATCTCCGAGAATTTTCTGCACGGCAAGAGCAACCGCAACGCCGCCGATTCCAAGTCCGGTGACAAGAGCAGTTATATTTATACCGAAATTGTTCATTACAAGAAGCAGCATAATCGACCATATTGCTATTTTGGCAATAATCGTCAGTCCGTAATATGCGGCTTTTGCTTCTTTGTCGGTTTTTGTTAATGATACTTTTTCAAACAGTTTTGTAACGAGAAAACTGAGCCAGATTGCTACCTGAATGAGAAAAGCTGCTATCGTAATTGAATTCAGTGCTGCGTTATATGTTGTTTTTATTGCCAGAGATCCAATATAAAGCGATAAAATTATTATGAAAAACGTTCCGGTCTTATTCTGAAAAAGTTCTATAATCGTATCATCTATGCTATTTTCCGTTTTTTCTGCCAATGATTTTAGTTTTTGTAAAATGACTTTTTTGACGATCATGACAGACGTATATGCAATCAGGGCAAGGGCAACTGCAACTATCCAATTAATTACAGAGTTATTCAAAAATTGGTACTGAATTATATTTTCCACTGCCATATATTGTATAGATAAAAAAAGTTATCTCAAGATCACGATTATATAATAACCAAAGCAATCTCTCTTCTCTTGTGTCAACTATTCACGAATCGCTATTTAACATTCTGCTTTTCCACATATTTGCAGGAAGAACCTTTTGGACAACATCTTTTATATTCTCAGCTGTAATCTTTTTCCTTCAATTTTTTCTGTATCACTTCTGTATCACTTAAGAATACATATCCTCCGGCATTTCAATATACCATTACACCTTTTCATCATTTTTTACTATAACTATCGTAAGCCTGCCGGGTCCGTGAACGCCTTTTACGAGATTGAGCTCGATGTCTGCCGTTTTGCTTGGTCCTGTGATAAAGCTCATTCTGTGAGGTATGCCGGCAGCACCGAGTTTTCCAAACAGCTCTTCGGTATC
>JAADFJ010000051.1 GCA_013152955.1 Campylobacterota bacterium | reverse complement strand
CAAAAAATCACCGCTGTGTGAAATATGCTAAAAACCGGCATATTATACTAAAAGAATAAAACTCGCATTTTGCCTGATTGCGGAGTTGTTCAATAGATATAGATTATGTTTGAAATTATAGTTTTTTCCATTTTCTGCTCAAACATTATTCTTTATTTACGCATAATATACCGGTTTTATTAACGCAAATTTCCCAACGCGAACAAAGAAAAGAGTGTCAGCACAGCAATCTTCAGTGTATTACAGGTATCCTGCCTGCGGCGAAGAGATATTGCTCGCAATGATTTTTCTCCCGTCATCGCGAGGGAATGAAATGACCGAAGCAATTTCTCTTTTCTCCTTCGGCATTACAAAATTTGCGTTAAAAAATTCAGCTCATACTACTACTTTTTTCTTTTGTCCTTAATGTAAATTACTACAGAACGATTATCCCCCTCTCGTCTTTCATCGATCTCGAAAAGTTTAATGGCTCTTATAAGCTCGCCAAGTTTTTTATAGCCATAATTTCTAGGATCAAATTCGGGAGTCTGATTTGCTATGTTCCGACCTACTGTTGCAAGGTGTGCCCATCCGCTCTCGTCGGAAGATGCTTCAAGAGCATTTCTCAATAAACGCACAAGTTTTGTATCCCGTTTAAGTTCATTTGCAGATTTGCGCTGGATCGATTCTTCTTCTTCATCATCATCCTCAAAGCGAAGTACTTCAGTGTAGATAAACTTATCACATGCAGCAACAAACGGTTCTGGTGTCTTGCGTTCTCCAAAGCCATAAACAATCAAACCTGCCTCTCTGATTCTTGATGCCAGTTTTGTAAAATCACTGTCGCTTGAGACTATACAAAATCCATCGAACTTGTCGGTGTAAAGCAGATCCATAGCATCTATTATCATAGCACTGTCGGTAGCATTTTTTCCGTAGGTATAGCTAAACTGCTGAATCGGCTGTATTGAATATTTTAGCAATACATCCTTCCATCCTTTTAAACCCGGAGTTGTCCAATCTCCGTAAATTCTTTTTACGTTTGCCGTTCCATATTTTGCTATTTCAGCCATAAGACCGCTTATTATAGTTGGCTGAGCATTATCCGCATCAATTAATACAGCCAAATTTACAGTATCAATTTTAGCCATTTTCCCTCCCGAATTGTTACCGGTATTCCTTGTTTTTTAAGGTTGTCTTTATTGCAGAGAATTAATGAGGATCACCGGTAGTTTAGATTGTTTCTTTGCATTTACATTCTTGGTATAAAGTAATTTATCATAAAAATCAAGTGAAATCACACAATTTCATAAGCTGTTGAAAATATTTTCCACTCGATTATTATAGATAATCATGAGCAATGAATAATAAACAGATGAAAGAGATAATAATCTATACCGACGGAGCCTGCAGCGGAAATCCGGGCAGGGGCGGATATGCCGCCGTGATAAAATACAAAGACAGCAGGAAAATTGTAAAAGGGTTTGAAAAAGAGACAACAAACAACAAAATGGAACTTACGGCTGCTTTAAAGGCTTTGGAGATTATTAAAGAGCCATGTGAAATAAGACTGTATACAGACTCTGCATATTTAATAGGCGGAATTACCGGGTGGATAAAACAATGGCAAAAAAACGGCTGGCGAACAGCCGGAAAGAAGCCGGTGAAAAACAAGGAATTATGGGAAAAGCTATCATTTCTTAACGCGAAACATAATGTTAAATGGATAAAGGTTTCAGGGCACAGCGGGGATGAACTTAACGAACTATGCGACAGGTTGGCAAAAGAACAAATAACCTCAATTGAATAAGGAGCAGCTTCAGGATTTAGACTATAGCGAATTTATCAGCTATCTGTCAAACTTTGCTCTGAGCGTGTACGGAAGAATGTCAATAATGGATAGCAAGCCCGTATTTAATCGGGACAGACTTTCCGATAATCTTCAACTGACTGACGAACTATTCCGTCTTTTAGAAAATACGAATCTTAATATACCGCCGATTGAAGATATCGCTCCCGTCATTAAAGAATCCGAAACGGGGGTGCTTTATCCCGAAAAAATTCAGCTGATTATTAATTTTCAATCGGCAATAGATTCGATCTTTATTGACTGCGACGAGAAATACAAAAGAGCGCATAAATTTCTGGAGCAGCTTAAGCCTGTTGATAATCTCAAAATTTTGAGCTCTATAATTAAAGACGGGAAAATCAGACATGATGCAACAGAAAAACTCGCATCAATAATCTCAAGAACAGAAAGTTTAAAAAAGACAATATATCAGAAACAGTATAGTCTCATAAGAAAACTCAAACAATCGGATATCACGGCAACTGACGATGTTTTAATAAGACAGGATAGATATTGCATAGTAATAAGAACGACAAAAAGACACTTGGTAAAGGGAATGCTGATTGATGTTTCCGGCTCAGGAGCGTCGCTGTTTATAGATCCGAATGAAACGATAGAGCTGAACAACAGGCTTGCATTGTTAAGGGCAAAAGAAAGAGAGGAAAAACTAAAGATATTGTATATGTTAACTGAGAAAATCAGACATAACAGTGATAAGTTAAAAAAGCTCGCGGAGTGCCTCGGAACACTGGACAAAATCAATGCTTTTTATAGATATGCTGTTAAATACAGCTGTATGCTTCCTGAATACAGGCACAGAATAAAAGGCTTTTTTCTTGAGGGCGCAAAACATCCGCTTCTTGTTTCATTAAAAAGCAATGTTGTGGCTAATGACATAAAACAGATAAACAAGGCCGGAATGATCATAAGCGGACCAAACGCCGGAGGCAAAACGGTGCTGCTTAAAACGATTGGACTTTCCGTCCTCGCATTCTATTCTTCGATACCGATTCCGGTAAAAGCAAATAGCTGGATAGGAGATTATGACAATATTTTTACAATATTCGGAAATAAGGAGAATATGGTTGAATCACTATCCAATTTTTCAAGTAAACTTGTAAATCTAAAAGATATATTTGAAAATGCCACAGATTCATCACTTGTGTTGATTGATGAGATAACAGAGGGAACAGATCCTGAAGCGGGAGGCAGCCTTGCAATAGCCATCTTTAAATTGCTTCTAAAAAAGGAAGTTCATTTCGTTTCATCAACTCATCTTCCCGGAGTGTCCCTTTGGGCGGCGGCAAAAGCCTCCGAAAGCATAGAAACCGTAGGGGTGAACTTTGATAGACGTACACTTATGTCCACATATAAACTTGAGTATGGAAAAATTTCCGAAAGCCACACATTTGATATTGCAAGCAGATTTCTTCCAAAAGAAATAGTTGAGGCAGCTACAAAAAACAATACATCTGAAGGAACAAGGTTAACAAAGGAGTTAATTGAAACAATTGATATTTATAAACAAAAATTGAATGAATTGGAAACGATAATCGAAATGAAACGAAAAGAATCTGAAATTTTGTCCGGAGAAAGAAAAAGATGGCTGGAGGAAAAAGAAAAGATTCGCAAACAAAAAATGCGTGAGATTGAGCGCATCATAAAAGAATCGGAACAGAAGATCAGATTGCTTAAAAGTATGCCTGAAATTCATAAAGAAATCGCCGTACTAAAGCAGATGAGCAGGGAAAAAACCGACGCAGCCGGTCGAATGGAAATTTTTTCTGTCGGTCAGGCGGCAAAAATTAAAGGAACTTCAATTGGTGGTGAAATTGCAGAAATCAAAGCAGATAAAATAAAGATTATCAGCTCCGGCAAAGAGATCTGGATAGACAAAAAAGAGGCTATCAAAACGGCATTGAAACCGAAATCCTCAACAAAAAAGATAACTGTAATTTATCAGGAGACCGACTACCAAATTTCATGCAACTTGATAGGAATGCACATAGAAGAAGCCGAAGAAAAACTTATCAGATTTTTGGATAATGCAATCTTAAATGATGTCGATACAGTGGTAATTGTTCATGGAATAGGTACAGGTGCGCTAAAAAAGATGGTATCGGAGATACTTATAAAAAGTGATTTTATTGCTGATATTCGTATGGGAAAACCAAAGGAAGGCGGAGATGGAGTTACTATTGCAAAATTTAAATAACATTGCCTTGCCTGATTTTTTGCTTTATGCAGTTAAACTACCACCTGATGCCGCAAAGATGACTTTTCAAACATTACATTATAGATAACCGACGGACTTGGTTGCCTGCCGGTTTTTTCTCTTTCTCAGTCATCGTGAGCATATTTCCCACCAGCCATTGCAAGTATTTCCCTCTCTATCATTCCCGCGCAGGCGGGAATCTAAGGAGACTGCCGCGGCCTTCGGCCTCGCAGTGACAGGAAGCAATCTCAACTAACGTTTCTATTTATTAAAAGATTAAGGATTAAGAATGTATATAGTCTTGACAAGCTGCAAACTTAATCATAGAATTATACTTGATATCAATTTGATAGGTTCAAGACCCTGAAACGGGCTGAGGAGGATGCTTATGTGTACGTATCGGAGATGATCAGGGCGTTTTCAGGGCATTTTGTAAAACGATTATCAAAGAAAAAAGGAGGTTTTGATGAACAAACTTGTTGAAAAGTTTAGAGAAAGGCGTAACGGCCAAAAAGGTTTCACCCTTATAGAGCTTCTCGTTGTTATTGCGATCATTGCAATTTTGGCGGCAATTGCGATTCCGCAGTATGCAAAATACAGACAGAGCGCATTCAATGCGGCGGCATTAAGTGATCTGAAGAATGTTCAGACGGCCGCAGAGGCATATTTTGCAGATCACGAAGTTTACCCATAGGATTGAGGAGGAAATTATGAAAAAAAATATAATAAGTCTGCTGGCTGCTGCTGCTATTCTCGGTACATTTTCAGCGTCTGCATTTGCTGCAACTACTACTGCCGCTGATTGTAACAGCCTTACCACAACTTTAGATGTTCAAACATCTGCCAATGTAATATGTAAATATAAAAGTACCGACAACGCTTATGGCGTAGCAACAGGTCACAAGAGCGGAACAAAGGTATACGAATCATCAAACGCATTGGGAGGGATATATTATGACGATGTCGGAACCGGAAATGTGAGTGCTGCCGTTGTTGCCCCGACAGCAGGGCTTTCTTCTGTTGATTCTGCTACTTGGACTGAGGTAGGTAAATAGAGGTCGTGTCTTTGCCCCGATGGAATATGCTGAGCATTTCGCAGGGTAAACATTTGATATAATTCCATGATTTAAGCTTATAGGCAACCGGCGGGCTTAACTGTCTGCCGGTTTTTCTTCTTTTTCAGCCGTTGCAAGCGCAGCGAAACAATCTCAGCTCTTCAGTGTATCACAGGCATCCTGCCTGTGTTCTCTTTTCTTTTTGTCCGCATTTGAGAAAAGATGTTAAGAAAATCTTCTGATGAAGCGTATAAAAAACAGAATGTTTGAGAATGTTTGAACAGAAATACAGGCTAAATAAAAACCGTCAGATTTGCTTTGTATTGCCTATATAATAAAAGTTATATTCGGACTGTGAGTTTTCTATTTTTAGCTGAAACGGAAGATTTTTAGTCTTTTCTCATCAGCGGTGACTTTTTGCTTACTTTTTGGTCGCTCAAAAAGCAAGAAATAAAAATCTTGATTATTCGAAAAAATAACTGCATATCAAGTCTTCAAAAATAGATCATTAAATCTTGCTCCTGTATTTGTCTTCTATGATCTGTATATGGCTCTTAGAGTTGCCCCTATTTTTCTTAACGCATAATATAACGGTTTTATTAACGCAGATTTACTAACGCGGGCAAAAACAAAGAGAAGAGCGTCAGTGGAGAATCTCACCACAGGCAGAATGCCTATGATACACTGAGACCGCCGCGGCCTTCGGTCTCGCAGTGACAGAAGGAAAAAGTCATCGTATATTAAATTCAGTAAGCAGATTGACTTTGACAAGAGCCGGTCTGCTACTCAATACGGAGTAGCAGAAGGTGAATAAGAACATTTATAGTCATTGGTTCCATAAAACCGATCGCAATGTTGTTCCCGCCTTCTGCTCTCCAAAAGTTGAATGGAACATTAGGCTTAAAAGCCTGCATTTGTCCACGATGATAACCTATAGAGAGTTTACTGTAAAATTTGTGAGGAGGTTGCGTATTCCGGTCTCTTTGGACACCCAAACCGAGGTTAATTTTCCTGTCTTCTTTTATAACATAACTGTCCAAACCATGTCAATACTCTGCAAGTTTATTATGTGAAATCTTTGATCCCGCCCCAAATTTTGTGTAAATGTTAAAATTTGATAGCATAGAGAACAAAAAAACAAAAGGAGAATTCAACATGCACGCAAAAGATTTAACAAA
>JAADFJ010000050.1 GCA_013152955.1 Campylobacterota bacterium | reverse complement strand
CGGCAATCTTTAAGAAATTACAATTTTCAAGCTAACCGGTTAGCCCAACAAATTTTAATTTTTAAATCTCGCAGGCTCTTTGGCTTCTGTGAAGGCGCTTATTGTGCAGTGGTCTCATAATGCGCATTTGTTCCTAATGGCAAAGTTTAGGCAGATATCACTTAGTCTAACCCCAGATTAAAGATGGTATAGGTTTAAATAGGGAGTTATGTCAAATGTATAAATTCTTTAAATTTTTAAATGTTGGTGAACCTTCTTAAAGTTTACGGCAAATGCCCCTATGCTGAAAATAGCGATTGCGGAACCGATAATAATAGGAGCGGTGGCTTGCATTATTAGACCAATAGACACTAAAGCAACAGCTATGTACCAACTGATTTCCTGATATCGCATAATCTTAGAGTCCAGCATATCGGCAAGCATAGGTACCTTTTCTTTTCCTATCAGATTGCCGTACCTGTGAAACCAGACCAGGAACGGAAAAATCTTGTAAAGTTGACCAAAGATTAAAGTACCGCAGAATCCGATAAAAAAGAGAAAACCGGCAAGCTGCCAACTCAAACCCGCAATTTTTGTTATAATTGCAGCTGCAAAGAAAAAAAATGCTGCCCTTGATGCGGAAAGAGGAATGTCAAGCTTCCTTCTCATTCTTTTTTGATAAATCATTAAGACTTGATAGATGATTAAAACGGACGACACGATAAACAAAGATATTTCAAGAAAAATAGGTATGTTGATTTTCAAAAGTTTACCGGCAACCGGCAGCCAGATAACTGCCAACAGCAATGCAGCAGCTATTTTAGACGGAACCGTATTGTAACCTCTGCTCAATAAGAACATTGGAAATAACTCAAGTAATGCGCCGATAATTATAAATAAAAACCATCCCACAGCGGCAAAATTGATATGAAAAAACAGAAGGTCTCTGAAGCTGATACCGATATTGTGATTAAGCGAAGCTATCAGAAAATTTGCAGTAATAGCTGCGAGAACAAAATGAATAATACCGAGTACGATAAAAACCCCATTAATTTTCCAGCGTTTTATCCTAAATAGACTAATGCCTATATTTATGGCAAACAATATTACTGCAAGCGTCAAAATCTCAACAAATACAGTGACCATTTTGAAATTTCCGGAGAAAAATGAGGCAATAATACCTATTGTACCAATCAGATAGATCCAGAATTGTAATCTTGCGAGAGGATAACTGTAAATTCTGACCTCAAGAATGACAGGTGTCATCTGATAAAGGGCGCCTATCATTACCATTGAAATAAATCCAAGTGTTGCAAAGTGAGTGGCAGCTGCAGTCCTAAATGATACGGAACCCCCGAGTATGATAGAGGGTTCCGATATCAGCAAAACGAACAACAGTGCAAGCATTAAAGCGGCCGCTATAAAATAGCGTTCAACTATGTCAAGCGGCGGCGCGAATTCTGTGGATAAATCTCCGCTCATTTGTAGATTTTTAGTATTATGTGATCATCTGACACTTGGTTGGTTTCAACGGCGTATCCCTGCTCCTCAAGTCGCGGATAAAGATGTTTTGGTCTTTTGAAATGATGAACCGTTAAAACTTCTCCTTCGGGAAGTGTTTCAAGCGCTTCAAAAATTTTTACCATAGGCTGAGGCGGTTCCAGTCCTCTGACATCAATCGTATGATTGTTCGGCTCTTTTTCCTGATGCGGCTTAAATATGCTGCTGCTTTCCGGAGATTGTCGTTTGATACCCGTGTTGAAAAAATAGATATGCCAAACACCTTCTTTTTCTTCGGAATAATGGTCAAATCCTTTTCTTTCCAGCACAGAATATAGTGGAGCCGGCTCAAAAACATTAATAAGATGCAGGATGTTTCTTCCGATTCCTGAAATTGCTTTCATAATTGCACCAAACGGGTCCCTGCCATGTGCTATATCGTTTCTTACGTCAAGTTCGACTATATTGGTTTTATCCATCCAGTCCGGCTTTTCTTTTGAAGTCGCTTTTGGAGCAAGTTCAGGATGTGCCGACAAAAATAACGGCAGAGTTCCGTTTTTCTCATTCATGACCAACAGAAGATCCGGTGTTTCTACGTCAAGAAGATCAGCTAACTCGGCAATCGTTGGATTCTTATCAAAATCAATCGAAACATTTTTTGATTCTGCTATCTCCACAAGCGTAGATTTTGTAGTCCCGTTATTTATAAAATTTGTCAAACGACTGTTTTCGTCCAAAAAACCACCCATATTTACCTCCTAAATTATATCATATAGGTAAACATAAGGTAGATTTAATGATTTGGCAACCTCAGGATGAGTTATTTTTCCGTTGTGAATGTTGAGTCCCGCCATAAGTCCTTCATCATCTTGCAAACTCTTTTTCCAGCCGTTTGCAATTTTTATTATATAGCCGTAGGTTGCATTAGAAAGCGCCTCTGTCGCAGTTGCAGCATAAGCGGCAGGCATATTTGTAACGCAATATTGAGTTACTCCGCCGGTTTTAAATATAGGATTGAGATGAGTTGTGGGGCGTGATGTTTCAGTGCAGCCTCCCTGATCAATCGCAACATCAACAATCACTGAACCCTCTTTCATATCCATTATCATTTCTTTTGTGATAATCTTTGGTGCCGAACCTCCCGGAACAAGTACTGCGCCTACAACAAGATCGGACAATTTTGCTGCATTTGCTACTGCCAGCGGATGAGCATAAATGGTTTTCAATCCAAATTCTTCCATTGTTTTGAGCTTATCGGTGTCTATATCGGCTATTGTGACATCTGCGCCGACGCCTTTGGCAACAAGGGCGGCATTTTGTCCTACAACTCCGGCTCCGACAACAAGCACCTTTGCCGGAAGTACTCCGGGAACGCCTGATGGCAAAACTCCATTTCCTCCAAACGGCTCGGAAAGATAAAAAAATCCAACGAGCGATGCTATTTTGCCGGCGATTTCGCTCATTGGGGCCAATAGCGGCAGTTTGCCGTCTTTAACAACAGTTTCATACGCAAAGGCTGTTATACCGGAAGATAGAAGTGATTCTGCCAGTTTTCTCGATGATGCAAGATGAAGATAGGTAAAAAGCAGCTTGTCTTTTTTGAAATATTTAAATTCCGATTCCATGGGTTCTTTCACTTTGACAACCATATCGGCATTCCATGCCTCGCCTGCAGTTTTTACAATCTCGGCACCGGCCGCGATGTATTGTTTATCGGCAAAAAAGCTGCCCTCTCCTGCGCCTGATTCAATAATTACCCGATGACCCGCTCTAACAATCTGGTTAACTGAATACGGTGTAATGCTCACTCTCTTTTCAGATTCCTTGATCTCTTTCGGAACTCCAATCAACATAATCTACCTCCAGTGTTTTATTAAACTATAGCTAAGTTTAATAAAAATAATCTAAAAGTAAAATCCAACCGTCTTAACACCCGAATTCAAGTGCGGTAATCTCAGTCAAGCGCTGCCCGGCCAAGATTACCGCTGCTCTATTAGTGTTCCGCTAATTCGTTAAGATAATTAAGAACCTGGTCTTGGGCGGTACTATACGCATTTGTTATCATGGTTTGTTCTGCCTGATATACTGGATAAATTTCAGTACCAATATAACTTGAAATATCATCACTCAACATAAAACCATGCGGAATATATTGGCCTGTTATGCCGTATTGATACCACGAAGCAACAGGATCTGTGACAGCAGCATTCATAGAGAGGTCTTGTGAAGGATCCAACGGAGTAGGAAATGCCGAACTGTCGTCATAGATCGATTTTGCAAATATTTCATTAGAAATATTCGGTACAACTATATCGCCTTTGGCCGTCTGAACAAGTGCGTTATTTATACCCTTTGCAAGATAAACAGGATCAGCCGGATCGAGAATCAGTTGTGCTATACCCAGAAATGTCATATATGGGACGGTATTTTTCGTATAGCCCATAGCTGTAACCATTGCTTTGAGGCTTGTTATTGAAGTTTCATCAAGAAGTGCGGCAAAGTTGGCTCCGCCTACATTAAGTACCGATTTTGTAATGTCTGCATTGTTGAATTTGTTGAATATTGATCCGGTAATCGAACCGAGTGATTGGCTGACGAAGTAGATGTTGGTTGGGATGTCAGTTGTGCTTGTGTTGCCGTCAAGATCAAATTTTCCGGCTTTTAGATCTTTTAGCATAATAGTCATGTCAAATGCAGATTGATAGAGATTGATTCTGTCTTGAGGCAGATTTGCCGTGAAAAAGCATTCTCCTGATGCAGATTGAACAGTTCCGGATATATCACAATCATCCACTCCATTTATTTGTCCTATCATGGGCGCTCTTTGTCCATGATCGGGCAGATCCATCGCAATAATCGTGTATCCGGCTGAAAGGAGTTTTGCCGCAAGCGCAAACGCATTCATTTTGTCTCCACCCAAACCGTGCTGGAATAT
>JAADFJ010000049.1 GCA_013152955.1 Campylobacterota bacterium | reverse complement strand
ACCAGAGCAGTGATAAAAGGCGTACAATTAGAGATATGCAGGGATAAGAAACCGATTCTCAGTATAACTGCAAGGGCAGGGTACATCGATTTGAAAAACAAAAGCGCAAGATTAAAAGATGCTGTTTTCAGGAATACCATTAATGGAAAAACGATAAAGAGCAGGCTTGCCATCTGGGATAATAAGCGGCAGCTGTTTATGCTGCCCCGCAAATATATATTCTACTGCTCGGAGCATATTCCGGATAGCGGAATTATTGATATTGACCTGAAAGGTAATATATTTTCCACAGTCTATTAAGAGTGCTACTGTTAATTCATATTTTCGTTATTTGATATTTTCATTTTTTCTTTATTTTTTGCATTGTACATTTTGTAGAGATACTCTTTGAAATCTTTATCTATGAAACTTAGATGTTTTTTTAAATTATTTTCGGCCATCAAAGGATCTTTTTTTATTATTGCATCAAATACCATCTTATGCTGATTAAATAATTTCTCTTTGGAAAAACCCTTGGCATCTAAAAGATATTCACGTCCAATATTTACGGCATCTCTGAGAACCTGAAATATAGAAGTCATCATATGCGTTAGGACAGTGTTTTTGGCAGCCTTAATTACGCTTAGATGAAATTCCGTATCACTATTTTCCGATCTTTTGCCTAATTTATAATCTTTTTCAAGATCGTAAAACATTTCCTTAATGGCATTGGACGAATTTTCATCCAACATTTCGGTGGCTCTTTTTACTGCCCACAACTCAAGCGTTTTTCTTATATCCATCAGTTCCCAGGCTGTTGCAGGATCTCGTTTCATAAAACTTCTCACACCGTCTTGAACAATGCTGTCGGTTAATGGTCTGATGAATGTGCCATCACCCTGAATACTTACTATTAGGCCTTTTTCCTGCAAAATATTCAGAGCTTCTCTGACGGAGCTTCTGCTTACATTAAACTTCTTTGCCAGTTCCCTTTCGGGAAGCAGCTTATCATCGGGTTTAAGCGTTCCTTTTCTAATCAGGTTCTCAATTTGCTCAACAATATAATCGGAAATTCTTTTTGGTTTTATGGTTTTAAACATAGTAAATAAGATATGTAAAAATATCAAAGAAGTCAAGTAAAAACAGTCTTCAAGTAAAAAAATTATTTAATTGCTTGACAACCGAAAATTAATTGATATAACTCGTTGGTATGACCAATATACCATAAAATTAAAAGGAGGGTAAAATGTGATGAGACGATTTGAGTTGGGGGAAACAAAGAGCGTTTTATTGATAAATTTCTAACATCGGAGAAAGGAGGCGATATGAAAAGGATTTTTGTATTAATGATGACAGTTGTTTTGATGTCTGCATTTGCAAATTCAAGCTTTGCAGGACAAAAGAGATATCATTGGAAAATGATTGAAACATGGTCAACAGGACTTCACTGGCATGAGACGGCACTGCATTTTGCTAAAGTTGTGAAAGAACTGACTAACGGCCAGATGGATATTAAGGTGTTTCCTGCAGGAGCGATTGTTCCGGCTTTTCAAGTGTTTGATGCAGTAAGAAACGGTGTGGCGCAAATGGGCTACGATTGGCCGGGGTATTGGAAGGGTAAAAATCAGGCTTTTGTGGCATTTGCATCCGTTCCATTTGGAATGGATGATATCGAATATTCTATCTGGCTTAGGGCCGGCAACGGTATGAAGCTGGCAAGAGAGTTGTACGGCAAATTCGGTTTAGTGCCTCTGATGGGAGGTAATTCCGGTCAGGAGATGGGTTTTTTCACAAAAAAACCTATTACCGATATCAGTCAATTAAAAGGTATGAAGGTCAGAACTGTTGGATGGGCGGCTGATATTTTGACAAATGCCGGCGTATCGGTTAGTCCGCTTCCGGGCAGTCAGATTTATCTTGCTCTCAGCAGAGGCGTAATAGATTCAGCAGAATTTTCTACTCCTTATATTACTTATCCCATGGGCTTTCAAGAGATCTGCAAAAATGTTATGGTTCCAGGATGGCACCAGCCGTCTGTGCAGCTTATGTTTGATGTGAACAAGAGGGCGTACGACAGCTTATCAAATCATTTGAAAACAGTGTTGAAGATTGCTTCTCAGGAGACTCAGCTTTGGGATCTTACAAGAAGTGAGTACAACAACGCTAAATATATTATGAAATATGAAAAAGACGGCGTTAAGTTTAATAAACTGAGTGGATCATCTCTGATCAAACTGAGAAAGGTTACTAAAAAATACCTGGATGGCTTGAGAAAGAAAAATCCGTTCTTAAATAAAGTCTTAGCTTCTCAAGATAAATTTATTAAAGAATACGCTGTGTGGAAAACTATTAGAAGCGGCGTTTCCGATTATCCATATAAGCAATACATAGCGGGAAAACGTTTTCAATAAACAAGGATTATATCCGGAAGGAGCCGTATTCAGCTCCTTCCGGATAGGTAGAAATTTTTAGGATGTGAAAGTGAAAAATATATCTAAAATTATAGATTCTATAAACGAATCTATAGGCAAAATTTTCAGCTGGTTGGCTTATGTGCTGTTATTTGTTGTTCTGTTTGAAGTATTCAGCAGCAAAATATTTGATAGGCCGAGGATATGGAGTTTCGAGCTAAGTTATATTCTATATGCAGTTATGTTTCTCATGGGATTTGGCTATACACTAAAAAATAACGGGCATGTACGTATTGATATATTTTACGATAGGTTCAGCAAAAAAACTCAAGGAATCTTGGATGTTATAACATTTTTTCTATTTTTTGTTCCTTTTGTGGGATTAGCCGTGAGGTATTCATGGGTATTTATGATGCAATCATGGCAAATATTAGAACATAGTCAATCGGCATGGGCGCCGCCTATTTATCTGTTTAAAACATTTATGCCGATAGCATTTTTTCTGCTATTTTTACAGGGCGTGTCTGAGCTGATTAAAGCTATATATAAAATAAAAGGAGAAAAATAATATGGGTGCCGAAATTTTACCTGTTGCAATGTTTGTTACGCTGCTTTTTGCAGTAATGCTGGGTCATCCTCTTGGTGTAACATTGGGCGCTTTGGCGATACTGTTTGGATATATAGGCGTAGGACCGGGTGTATTTTTTATTTTGGTCAGCAAAACTTACGGGTTGATGACAAACTATGTATTGGTGGCCATTCCGTTATTTATACTAATGGCAGAAATCTTAAGCGAATCCGGTGTTTCCGAAGATCTGTTTGAATCTATGTATATAGTTCTGGGACAGACCAAAGGTGGATTGGCTTTGGCAACTGTGATAATCAGTATCCTACTGGCAGCTACTACAGGCATTGTAGGTGCGTCTGTGGTCGGTATGGGACTTTTGGCTGCACCTGCAATGATGAAGCGAAATTATTCGAAATCACTTACAGCGGGAACAATTATAGCAGGCGGGACATTGGGAATATTAATTCCACCGTCAATTATGCTGGTGGTGTATGGTGCGATGATCGGCATGTCTGTAGGCAAACTTTTTGCTGCCGCAGCCATACCGGGTGTATCTCTTGGTGTATTATATTTGGTGTATGTATTTATATATTGTAATTTTATAAATCCCAAAGCAGGTCCTCCCATATCTAAGGATGAGGTTAGTTATACAGTGATACAGAAGATTCTATTAACTCTAAAATCAATGGCGCCTCCCTTATTTTTAATCTTTGCTGTTCTGGGAAGTATAGTCGCGGGAGTAGCAACACCGACCGAAGCGGCAGGATTGGGCTGCCTGGGAGCTATTCTTATAGCAGGTTTTAACAGAAAAATAAACTTTACAATGTTAAAATCTACCGCTTATTCGACACTTAAAATCACCTGCATGGTTATGCTGATATTTGTTGGGGCAAATCTTTTTTCTGCAGTCTTTTTGGATCTGGGCGGGGGAGAAGCTTTCAAAAATTTATTGCTTAGTATCAGCTCAAACAGATGGGTGATATTCAGCATAATGATGTTTATTATATTTTTATTAGGTATGTTTGTGGATTGGCTCGGCATACTTTTGATAATTGTTCCAATTTTTACACCGATTGCCGTTAATATATTAGGATTCTCGCCTCTCTGGTTTGCAATGATGGTTTCTATAAATTTACAAATGTCATTTTTGACGCCTCCTTTTGGATATTCCTTATTTTACTTTAAAGGCGTTGCTCCTCCGGGGATGACTATGTTGGATATATATAAGGGCATAGTACCCTTTGTTGTTATTCAGGCGACAGGACTTGTGGTGTTTGCATTGGTGCCGCAGCTAATTACATGGCTGCCGTCGGCACTTTTCAAATAGAGATTTCCGGCTATTAGGAGTGATAGTGATACGATTTGGCGGTGTAGCGGCTGAGAATGCCGCTGAAATCTTGCGGAGAGAGGGAAGCAAAGAAACAGTTGTAAACGATTGGCATGAATTTAGTATTATACTCTAAGGAGAGGTAACAACATTATGAACATACAAATTTTCGGTACCTGTTTTGTTGATATTGCAAAGCCTGAAATAAAGGATGATATGATATCGGTACTTGCAGACAGAG
>JAADFJ010000048.1 GCA_013152955.1 Campylobacterota bacterium | reverse complement strand
CCGTTGCTCTTGAGAAAGAGACACGCTTTGCAATAAGAGAGGGTGGAAGAACAGTGGGCGCAGGTGTTGTCAGTGAGATATTAAAGTAGGGAATGATGAAAAAAATTGTTAGATTGAAGCTGAAATCGTTTGATGCAAAAATTCTTGATGAAACCGTAAGAAGTATAGTAGAAATGGTAGGAAGAACCGGAGGCAATATCAAGGCGCTTGTTCCGCTTCCAACAAGGATAACACGCTATACGGTTTTACGTTCGCCTCATATTGACAAAAAATCGAGGGAACAGTTTGAAATGAGAAGAAGATCTCGTTTGATAGATATTGAGAATGCATCCCCCCAAACAATTGATGTTCTTACCAAACTTAATGTTCCAAGTGGTGTTGACATTACGATTAAGCTATAGGAGAAACAATGTCTGTTTTAATGGGATATAAAATTGGTATGACACAAGTCTACGATGGCGCATATGCCGTACCGGTTACTGTAGTTGAGGCTGGACCATGTCCTGTTGTTAATGTTGTCGATAATTCGAAAGTTATCATTGGTTTTGGAAGAAAAAAATCTGCAAATAAGCCTATGAAAGGTATTTTTAAAAAGGCGAAGATAAAACCTGTTAGATTCTTGAAGCAGATGGATACGGATCTTCCAGTCAAAACGGGTGACAAAATTACGACAGAAATCTTTCAAGAAGGTGAAAAGGTTGATGTGACCGGTGTTTCTAAAGGAAGAGGTACTGCAGGTGTTATAAAAAGACATGGTTTTCACGGCGGACCCGGAGGTCATGGATCTATGTTTCACAGGGCACCCGGATCCATTGGACACTGCGAATTTCCCGGCCGTGTAGTAAAGGGAACAAAATTGCCGGGTCATATGGGAGTCGACAGAGTTACGGTAAAAAATCTTAAAATTATCAAGATAATTAATGAGAGCAATATTTTATATATAAAGGGTGCCATACCGGGAGCTTGCGGATCACTTATAACGATAAAAAAACATGGAAAGGAAAATGTCTGAGTTGGATAACAGTATGATTAAAATTGCTCATTATGATTGGAATGCAAACCGATTAGATGATTTAGAGCTGGGTATAGCAGAAGCTGACTGCAAAAACTATGATAAATTGCTGTCCCGTGTTATAGTTGCCGAACAGGCCAATTTGCGGCAGGGAACAAGCTCTGTAAAAACCAGAGGTGAAGTTACCCGAAGCACGAGAAAGCTGTATAGACAAAAAGGTACAGGTAATGCAAGAGCGGGAGATGCAGGTTCTCCAACACGCTATCATGGAGGAGTTGCTTTCGGACCGAATCCCAGATCGTATAATCAGAAAATAAATAGAAAAGAAAGAAAGAAGGCCTTTACGATAGGGGTATCGTTAAGGCATAAAGATACCTTTTGCGTAACAGGTGAATTTGGATTCAAGAAAACCAAAGAGGCGGACGGTTTCCTTAAAAATATAGGTATTGACAGAAAGATTCTTATGATTGTTAATGTAGATGATGGTGAGAAAAGACTTCTGTTTAGAAATATACAGAATGTTGAATTAGTAAACGTCAGCTCGGTTACATTAAACTCAATTATGAAGTATCCTAATATCCTGATTACTCAAACTGCTCTGGACGAACTGAAAAAGAGGTTGCACGATGAAGGATAAATATTCTATTGTTAAAGGCAAGGTTTTAACAGAGAAATCCGTTAAAGATTCCGAGCATGGAAAGCTGCATTTTTACGTTGATTCCGATGCCACTAAAAATGAAATTAAACGTTTTATTGAAACCTTTTTTAAGGCAAAGGTGAAGAAGATTAATATAATAAATCTTCCGCGCAAGAAGAAGCGTTTCAAAAATGGGGAAGGTTTCAGAAAACTAAGAGTCAAATCGATAGTAACCTTGAAAGAAGGCGAAGAGATAAAGGAGTTATAAGGGAGGCCAAGTGGGAGTAAAACTTTATAAGCCGTATACAAAATCCCGCCGTTTTATATCGGTTAGTGATTTTAGCGAACTGACATCCAAAAAGCCTGAAAAGAGCTTAACCAGACCTTTGAAAAAAACTGGCGGGCGTAATGCCCGGGGCGTTATAACATCGTTTCACAGGGGCGGCAGAAATAAAAGAAAATATAGAATTATCGATTTTAAAAGAGCTAAAAAAGGAATTGATGGAAAAGTAGCTGCTATCGAGTATGATCCCAATCGAAGCGCGTGGATTGCTTTGATATACTATGTGGATGGCGATAAGCGGTATATTATTGCTCCCGGCGGCTTAAAAAAAGGAGATATTGTAACAAGCGGTGAGCAGTCTGAAATCAAAACAGGCAACAGTATGCCGCTCAGAACTATTCCATCCGGCAGCTTTATACATAATGTTGAGCTGAAGCCCGGAGGAGGCGGAAAGATAGCCAGAGCAGCCGGAACTATTGTTCAGCTGCTTGCTAAAGAGTCCGGATTTGCTCATCTTAAGATGCCGTCCGGTGAGGTAAGAATAGTTCCTCTTGATTGTACGGCTACTATCGGACAGGTATCCAATAGTGATCATTCCAATATTTCGCTGGGAAATGCAGGACGCAGCAGGCATCTCGGAAGAAGACCTCATGTAAGAGGAAATGCGATGAATCCTGTTGATCATCCGCATGGAGGCGGTGAAGGAAAGATGGGAACGGGGAGAAATCCGGTGACTCCATGGGGTAAACCTACGAAGGGACATCGGACAAGAAAAAATAAACAAACAGATAAATATATAGTTAAGAGAAGATAGGAGGAGTTGTGCCGCGATCGATAAAAAAAGGACCGTTTGTTGACGATAAATTATTTAAGAAAGTTGAGAAAATGCAGCATGAAACGAAGAAAAAACCTATTAAAACATGGTCGAGACGCTCTACAGTAATGCCGGAATTTGTAGGGATAACCTTCGCAGTGCACAATGGAAACAAATTTATACCTGTTTATATTACAGAAGAGATGGTTGGACATAAATTAGGCGAATTTGCGCCGACGAGGACTTTCAGGGGTCACCGCGGCGTTGTGCAGAAAAAGATAGGAAAGTAAGATGGCTGATGAGATTGTGAGCTATATGAAAGGAGCACATATTGCTCCGAGAAAAGTGAGAGTTATAATAGATCATGTAAAGGGAAAAAATGCAGAAGATGCACTTACAATACTTAAGCTGATGCCCAAGAAGGCTGCGGCTATCCTGTATAAAGTATTGTACGGCTCTGTTGCCAATGCCGAAAACCGGGGTATTGATATAGACAGATTAATTGTATCTAACATTACTGCTGATGATGGAATGCGCATAAAGAGAATAAAACCCAGAGCTATGGGAAGAGCATATAGGATACTTAAACGATTTAGCAACATAAAAGTTACGATGAAAATAGGGAGGTGATGTTTTGGGTCAAAAGGTAAATCCTGTTTCACTGCGCATCGGCATTAATAAAGGCTGGCTTTCGAATTGGTATAATAAAAAGAACTATAGATCATGGTTGTCCGAAGACATATTGATTAGAGATGCTATAAAGAAAAAGTTTTATTATGCAGGCATTTCCTCTATAGTTCTTGAGAGAAAGAGCGATCGCGTTCATGCTATAATTTATGCTTCCAGACCAGGAATTATCATAGGAAGAAAAGGTGGCGAAATAGAAAAACTTAAAGAATATATTAAAAAATATACGAACTATGAATTTTCTGTTGATGTTAAGCAGGTGCCAATGATAGATTTGGATGCACAGCTTGTTGCCGAGAACATAGCTTTGCAGCTTGAGAAAAGGGTTTTTTATAGAAAAGCTATGAAAAGGGCAGTAATGCTTGCAAGAAAAAATGGTGCTGACGGAATAAAGATTGCGTGCTCCGGAAGGTTGGGCGGAGCTGAGATGAGAAGGAGAGAATGGGTGATGGAAGGAAGTGTTCCGCTTCATACTCTTATAGCAGATATAAGTTACGGTTTTGCGGAGGCAATGACTTTAGCCGGTGTAATTGGTGTAAAGGTATGGATCTGCAGATCCGGTAACAATAAGAAAGCAGCAAATGAGCCGTACAAGGCCAGAACAGATAGGAAATAAGCTTTTTAGAGGTGAGTCGTTATGTTAATGCCTAAAAGAACTAAATATAGAAAACCGCAGCGCGGAAGAGGAAAGCTGGACGGTAACGCAAAGGGTGGAAGCAGAGTCAGCTTCGGAGATTACGGTATGAAGGCTTTGGATTGGGCCGAGATTACTGCGAGACAGATAGAGGCTGCAAGGGTTGCGCTTAACCGCAGCTTGGCAAAAACAGGTAAGATATGGATAAGAATCTTTCCTGATAAGGCACTTACAAAAAAACCTGCAGAAACCAGGATGGGTAAAGGTAAGGGCGCTCCAGAGGTTTGGGTGGCACCTGTTCAGCCGGGGAGAATTCTTTTTGAGATCGGCGGTGTCAATGAAACAACAGCGGCTAAAGCAATGAAGCTTGCGTCCAGCAAACTGCCTATTGCTGTTAAAATTGTTTCTAAGGAACAGTGATGAATTATAAAGAACTTAAGAATATGGATAAAAAAGATCTTGAAAAAAAATCTGTTGAACTGAGAAGTGAAATTTTTACTCTTAAGCTGAGAAAAAGCGGAGAAAATATAGAAGATCCTATGATGATAAGAAAGCTTAAGAGGGATCTTGCGCGAACTCTTACGGCTTTAAATGAAAAGGTAGAAAACAATGAATGATAATAAGACAAGATTGAAAGGTGTTGTGGTAAGTGATAAAATGGACAAATCTGTGGTTGTATTAGTTAAGAGACGTATTAAAGACAAACGTACCCAAAAGGTAATAAACCAAAAGAAGCGGTATGTGGCTCATGATGTCGGGAATCAATATAAAGAAGGCAATGAGGTTATAATCAGGGAGATGCGGCCGCTCAGCAAAAAGAAACACTTTGTAGTTGAAGGTTTGGTTCAGGAGAATGTTCAATGATTCAGCAGGAGACACGATTAAAGGTTGCTGATAATTCCGGAGCAAAGCAGATTGGCTGCATAAAAGTTCTGGGAGGTTCAAAAAGAAGATACGCTTCTCTCGGGGATCTGATTGTTGCTTCGGTAAAAGAATCCATTCCTAACGGAAAGGTAAAAAAAGGTGATGTAATAAGAGCTGTTGTTGTCAGAACCAGCAAAGAAGTCAGAAGAGATGACGGCAGCTATATAAAATTTGACGATAACGCTGCTGTTATTGTAAGCAATCAAAAGGAGCCTGTCGGCACACGCGTTTTTGGACCTGTAGGCAGGGAACTCAGAAAAAAGGGATATATGAAAATTATATCGCTTGCACCTGAGGTGTTGTAATAATGCAGAACTTTTATTATTTAATAGCGGGAAGTATTGTATGCCTAAGATAAAAACAAGATTGAAAAAAGATGATAATGTGAAGGTGATTTCCGGTAAAGAGAAAGGCAAAACCGGAAAAGTAATAAGTTTTAAACACGGCAAGCGTCTGAGAGTGATTGTGGAAAATATAAATATGGTAAAAAAGCATCTCAAGGCAAGCCAAAAAAGTAAAGGCGGTATAGTAGACAAAGAGATGCCTATTTCTGTATCGAATGTACAACTTGAATGTCCTCATTGCGATAAAATAACAAGAATAGGTATCAGATTTCTTGAAGATGGCAGAAAAGTCAGATTCTGCAAAAAATGCAACGAAGATCTCTTAACGGAGTAGAGTATGGCTGAATATAGATCACGAATAGAGACAAGATATAAAGAAGAAGTAGTGCCGGAAATGATGAAGCGCTTTAGTTATAAAAATATTATGGAAGTGCCGCGGCTTGTTAAAATTGTTATCAATGTCGGGATGGGTGAAGCCATTAACGATATAAAATTGCTTGATGCGGCAACAGATGAGCTTTCGCAGATTACCGGACAGAAAGCCGTTCTTACCCGTGCGAAGAAATCGATCGCAAATTTTAAGCTTAGGAAAGATATGCCTATAGGATGTATGGTTACATTGAGAGCCAGAAGAATGTACGATTTTTTTGATCGTTTTGTAACATTCTCATTGCCGAGAGTTAGAGATTTTAAAGGTGCTTCTACTAAAAGTTTTGATTTGAAAGGAAATTTTAGCGTCGGAGTAAGAGAACAGCTTATTTTTCCTGAGATAGAGTATGACCAGGTATCAAAGATTCATGGAATGTCTATTTCGTTTCTTACGACTGCTAAAACTGCAGAAGAAGGGAAGACATTGCTTTCGGGCTTAGGTATGCCGTTTAGAAAATAGCAGGAGGTAAATTTGGCAAAAAAGGCGTTAATAGAAAAAAATAAAAGAACTCCGAAGTATAAAACAAGAGGGTACAACAGATGTTCCGTATGTGGAAGACCAAGGGCATATATCAGACGTTTTGGATTATGCAGGATCTGTTTTAGAAGAATGGCAAGCTGGGGTGAAATACCCGGTGTAAGAAAGGCGAGTTGGTAGTAATGCAGGATACAATAAGTGATGCTATCATAAGGATAAAAAACGCAGTGATGATGAAACGTAAATCTGTTACTCTGCGCAATTCCAATATGGTAAAAAATATTTTGAAGATTATGAAAGATGAAGGTTATATTGATGGATATAGTGAAAACGGCTTGTCTGTTAATGTTAAATTGATATATGGTAAAAATGGCCGTCCTACTTTTAGGATTTTTAAGCGTATAAGCAAATCGAGCCTGAGAATTTATAAATCTTTTGATGAGATTATATTGCCGTATAATGGATTGGGTGTAGAAATTATTTCTACCAGCAAAGGTTTGATGACTACCGGAAAGGCCAGAAGAGAAAGGGTAGGCGGCGAGCTGATATGCCAGATTTTCTAAATGTAAAAAGATGAGGTATATTTTATGAGTCATATTGGTGACAAACCGGTTGAGATAATAAAAGATGTTTCTGTCGTGAGCGATGGGAAAAAGATTGAAATAAAAGGTAAAAACGGAAACTTGTCTCTGGACATTTTTCCTGGTATTTTGATTGAAATCAATAATGATATTTTGATGGTCAAAACCGATGAATCCCTGTCAAATCAGGCGATGCAGGGTACTACCAGAGCGTTGATTGATAATATGATTACCGGAGTTTCAAAAGGTTACAAAAAAACGCTGCAGCTTGTCGGTGTAGGATATCATGCGGTATTGGAAAAAGATAAATTGACTCTTAGTCTTGGCTATTCCAATCCTGTGGTATATAATCTTCCCTCTGATGTAAAATGTGAGGTTGATAAAAAAGGGATGTCGATTGTCCTGAGCGGCATAAATAAACAGAAGGTGGGCCAGGTCGCTTCCGATATTCGGTCGCTGAGGCCTCCGGAGCCGTACAAGGGCAAAGGCGTTAGATATAGTGATGAAAAGATAAGAAGGAAAGTAGGTAAAACTGCAGGTAAGTGAGGTAGAGATGTCGGTTGAACTCAAAAAAGTAAGAAAGATAAGGCGTCATAGGAGATTAAGAAACAGAGTGAGCGGAACAGCGCAGAGACCGAGGCTATCGGTCTTTAAGAGTAATTTGTATATGTACGCTCAACTTATTAACGATATTGACGGAAAAACCATCGCAAGTGCGTCAAATTTAGAAAAAGAATTTATCAAAATTAAAGGTGCCGGAATTGCCGCTGCAGAAGCTGTCGGTACATTGGTTGCAGAAAGAGCAATTGAAAAAGGCGTAAAAGAAGTCGTATTTGACAGATCAGGCTATCAATATCATGGATGTGTTAAGGCACTGGCGGAAGCCGCAAGAAAGGTAGGGCTAAAATTTTGAAAGGAGTTTATGTGGAAAAAGAACAGGATAATTTTAGCGAGTATTTGATTCATGTCGGACGAATTGCAAAGGTGGTCAAGGGCGGCAGAAGATTCCGGTTTAATGCACTTGTAGCTGTAGGCGACAAGAGCGGAATGGTGGGAGTTGCCGGAGCAAAGTCAAAGCTTGTTTCGGATGCCATAAGTAAGGCTGCCAAGAAGGCAAAAGAGCATCTTTTCAGAGTTCCCATAGTCAAAGGAACTTTACCTCATAAAATAGTTATAAAACATGGAGCGGGCAGAGTAATGATCAGGCCTGCAAAAAAAGGTACGGGTATTGTTTCGGGAGGAACTATGAGGGCAATACTTGAAGCATCAGGTTATAAAGATGTCGTTGCCAAGTCGTTGGCTACCAATAATCCATCTAATGTCGCGCATGCAACGGTTGAGGCACTCAAATCGCTCAGAACATATACTGACATTGCAAATCAGAGACGAAAATTCGGCGACTCTAAATGAGTATGATAAAAATTACGCTTGTGCGCGGTTTGGCCGGAAAAGACAAACGGTTTAAAGTTGTTGCTCATAGCTTAGGTTTGCACAAAACGGGAAGCAGTGTTGTGCTGAAAGATACTCCGCCGATAAGAGGTATGATAAATAAGATTTCGTTTCTTGTTTCATATAACAGCATAGGGGATAAAAATGATAACGCTTAGTAATCTTTCAAAAACAGTTTGCAAAGATACAAGAAGAATCGGCAGAGGCGATTCTTCAGGGCATGGAACTACTGCCGGAAGAGGTACCAAAGGACAGAAATCTCGTTCAGGAGGTACTAAAGGTCCTTATTTTGAAGGCGGACAGATGCCGTTGATCAGACGTGTGCCTAAAAGAGGCTTCCATTCTCCAAATCGTATAAACTTTGAGGTTATCTCTCTTGATGATCTAAAGCAGCGATTTCAGGAGGGGGCGTCGGTTAACAGACAATCAATATATGAAGTAGGACTGATTTCGAAAAGAGGTTCGGATGTAAAGATTCTTGCTAATGGAACTATAGATAAGAAACTGAAAATAGAAAGTATTCATATGTCAAAGGCTGCAAGGGAAAAGTTGGTAACTGCAGGATGCGTGCTGGAATAGCCTATAATGAACGGATACGATAAATTTCTCAATCTTCCCGAATTAAATAAAAGAATATTTTTTACGGTAGGAATGCTTATTCTATTTAGAGCCGGTATACATGTTCCTACACCGGGGATAGATATAAATGTTTTCAAAGATATTTTTAACAGTTCTCAGAATACCGTTTTGGGTCTGTTTAACCTGTTTACCGGAGGTGCGCTCAAGCAGCTTTCGATAATGTCTCTTGGAATTATGCCTTATATTAGTGCTGCAATTATAATGGAACTTTTAGCGGGAGTCTTTCCTGAACTTGCAAAACTTAAAAAAGAGGGTGAAGAGGGAAGAACAAAAATTACGGAGTATACAAGGTATCTTACGGTTGCAATAGCGGTTCTTCAGTCGGTAGGTATTGCGCTTGGATTGGAGCAAATGAGAGGAGCCGGAGGAGCGCCTGTTGTTATTGTTCCAGGGAGTTCATTTGTTCTTTCTACAATATTTACCATGACAACTGCAACGTTGTTCCTTATGTGGATGGGAGAGCAGATTAATGAACGCGGTATTGGAAACGGCATCAGTCTTATCATATTTGCCGGTATTGTGGCCAGATTGCCTGCTGCAATCGGCAATACATTCCGCCTGATAAGCGCAGGGGAGCTTTCGGTTATTTTTCTTGTGATTGTTGTGGCATTGATGATAGGCATTATATTTTTTGTCTGCTATGTTGAGCTTGCTCAGAGAAGGATTCAAATTCAGTATCCGAGGCGCATGGTCGGCAATAGGCTTTATGGCGGCCAGTCAAGCTATTTGCCGATAAAGGTTAATGTTTCGGGTGTTATACCTCCCATTTTTGCATCCTCAATTCTGCTTTTTCCTGCCACTATCGTTACGATGGTACATACGGGATTTTTTCAGAATCTTTCAGATTATTTACGGCCGGGAGGATTGATCTATTCGATTTTATATGTTGTAATGATATTTTTCTTTGCTTATTTTTACACGGCAATCATTTTTAACCCCACCGAGGTGGCGGATAATTTGAAAAAGTATGGAGGGTTTATTGCCGGAATAAGGCCCGGCAAGAGAACTGCAGCGTATATAGATTCCATACTTGACAGACTGACTTTTGCAGGCGGTATATATCTTTCAATTATATGTGTGCTGCCGTGGGTTTTTATACAGCGCTTTAATGTTCCGTTCTTTTTTGGAGGCACATCCTTGCTTATTGTTGTGCAGGTTGCGCTTGATACTATTATGCAAATTGAATCACATCTGTTTATGCATGATTACAAAGGAATGATAAAAAAGGCAAGGAGATAGCATTATGATAATAATACTTTTAGGTGCGCCGGGTGTTGGAAAAGGAACGCAGGGAAAGATGCTTTCTGAAAAATATGCGCTTCCCGAAATTTCGACAGGAGATATTTTGAGAGCAGAGGTAAAAGATAATACTGATCTTGGAAAAGAAGCTGAAGAATATATGAAAAAGGGTGAGCTTGTGCCGGATGCCGTAATTATTGGAATGATGAAAAATAGAATGAACTGCGAGGACTGTAAAAACGGTTTTATTCTTGACGGCTTTCCGAGAACGGTAGAGCAGGCGGATGCACTGAGAAAGATGCTTAAAAATGAGGGGAAAAACGTTGATTATGTTTTAAATATAGCAGTACCCGAAGAAAAAATTATTAGGAGAATTTCCGGAAGAAGAAGCTGTCCTGAATGCAAGTCTGTTTATAATATCTATTTTAATCCCCCAAAAAAAGATGCTGTCTGCGACCATTGCGGATGTTCGCTGGTTTTACGTGATGATGACAACGAAGAGACCGTAAAAAGCAGATTAAGCACATATAATCAGAAGACATCACCGCTGGTTGATTATTATAGAAAAAACGGTGTACTTATAGAAATTGACGGTAACGGCACTCCAGATAAGATTTTTGAAGATATTGTTGGGAATTTAAAATAGGAGATTATGGTTGGTTGTACTTAAATCTGATGACGAGATAGAGAAAATGTACAGAGTCGGTCAAATGACCGGTCTGATAATGAACTATCTTGCCGATCATATAAAAGAGGGTATAACTACGCTGGAGATAGATCGTATGGCTCGCTGGAAATCTAAAGAGGTCGGTGCGATACCTGCATTTTTGGGATATGCAGGGTTTCCCAAGGCTATCTGCGTTTCGGTGAATGATGAGATTGTTCATGGAATACCATCAAAAAAGCGCATAATAAAAAATGGCGACTTGGTCAGTTTGGATTTTGGGCTTATATATGATGGGTACTATAGCGATACGGCAAGGACTTTGATAGTCGGCAATGCCGATGCTGCCGCTCGAAAATTAAATGAGGTTACAAAAGAATGTCTTAATAGAGGCATAAACAGCGCAAATATAGATAACCATATTTCTGATATAGGAATTGCAGTGGAAAATTGTGCAACACAGAACAAATTTTCCGTTGTCCGAGAATATGTGGGGCATGGAATAGGCAAAGAGCTTCATGAAGATCCTCAGATCCCCAATTATAGGAGTGATTCTGTTGGTGCGAGGATCGTTGCGGGGATGGTTTTAGCTATTGAGCCTATGATTAACGAGGGGAAAAGCGATCTGTATGTAAAGAGGAATCGTTGGACTGTGGCGACAAAGGATCATAAAAGATCCAGTCATTTCGAAGACACTGTTGCAATTACTGAAGATGGTGTTAAACTGCTAACGCGAATAAATTGAATCTGTAGGGGTATTATGGCAAAAGAGGAAGCATTAGAGATCAACGGGCAGGTTACTGAAAGGCTTCCCGATGCTATGTTTAAAGTCAAACTTCCCAACGGGAAGATTATACTTGCTCATGTATCGGGAAAAATGAGGATGCACTATATAAAAATTTTGCCAGGCGATACCGTTAAACTGGCTATTTCACCGTACAGTCTTGATAAAGCCCGGATAATTTACAGATTTAAATAATAGGAGAATGGATATGAAAGTTAGGGCATCGGTTAAGAAAATGTGCACAAAATGCAGAGTCGTTAAGAGAAAGGGCGTTATAAGAGTGATATGTGAAAACCCTAAGCATAAACAGAGGCAGGGGTAGATAGTTGGCTCGTGTAGGTGGAGTTGATCTCCCAAGAAACAAAAGAATGGAAGTTGCGGTTACATATATTTATGGAATCGGGCCTACGCTCGGTAAGCTGGTGCTAAAGCAGGCAAATGTTGATCCTGACACAAGAACCGGTAATCTGAGTGATCAGGAAATCAATAGATTAAACAAGGTTCTCCATGAGTATAAAATAGAGGGAGATCTCAGAAGATCCGTTGCTATGAATATAAAAAATCTTATGAATCTTGGCAGTTACAGAGGATTGAGACATAGGCGCGGTTTGCCTGTAAGAGGTCAAAGAACCAGGACAAACAGCAGAACCAGGAAAGGAAAACGAAAAACTGTAGGTGGAAAGTCTAAGGGGTAGGTAAGATAATATGATTAAAAAGGCTAAGAAAAGTACAAGAAGAAAAAGGATTAAGAGAAGAAGCGTTCTGAGTGCTGTTGCATATATTCAGTCAAGCTTCAATAATACGATTGTTACAATAACAGACAGATCGGGAGCTGTTTTATGCTGGTCAAGCTCCGGAGTGGTTGGATTCAAAGGCACAAGAAAAGGAACTCCGTTTGCTGCTCAGATGGTGGCTGAAGATGTTGCAAAAAAATCTCAGGCTTTTGGTGTGCAGGATATTTCGGTAAGAGTTAACGGCCCGGGTTTTGGAAGAGATGCTGCAGTTAGAGGTTTGGCTGCTTTTGGGTTGAAGGTGAAGGATATTGCAGATGTTACGCCTATACCGCATAATGGATGCAGACCGCCCAAGCGGCGTAGAGTATGATGCAAGAAGGAGATAAATAGATGGCTGTATATTTAGAGAGTAGATGTTCGCGTTGTCGTCATGCAGGAAGTAAACTTTTTTTAAAAGGAGAACGATGCGATTCTCCAAAGTGCGCTTTTGAGAGGCGTAAATATCCGCCGGGCGAGCATGGCAAAAACTTATCTCGCTCAAGAAGCTCAGGTTATAAAGAACGTCTAATAGAGAAACAGAAGGCAAAATATATTTATGGAATGCTGGAAAAACCGTTTAAGAATTATGTAGAAAAGGCAAAGAAGCAAAAAGGTATTTTAGGTGATAACATTCTTATATTGCTTGAAAGACGGCTTGATAATGCAGTTTTTAGAGCCGGTTTTGCTTCATCGAGGCGTCAGGCGCGTCAAATGGTGGCACATAGGATAATAAAATTGAACGACGTAAGGGTGAGCATACCATCAATACTTATCAAGGCCAATGACAAAATTTCTGTGATTGATAGATACAGAACAAACCAGTTAAAGGAAAAAGTTACTGAACATCTGAAAGTCAGAGCTTTGCCGGCTTGGATGAAATCACAAGACAGCTGGACTGTTTCTGTTATAGATGAACCTTCCGAAATAACACCTTCCTTTGATGTTTCAAGGATAGTGGAGTACTATTCAAGATAGGAGCGTATATGATTAGAGGAATAGTGTTGCCTAATGGTATAGAGAGAGTTCCGGAAACGGAAACCGATAGTTTTGGGCGTTTTGTCATAGAACCTCTGGAAAGAGGATATTCCATAACAATTGGTAATGCACTCAGAAGAGTGCTTTTATCTTCTATTGGCGGGTATACCTTTACGAAGGTTAAAATAGCCGGAGTGGATTCTCAATTTTCTCCTGTTAATTTTGTTAAAGAAAATGCACTTGATATAATACTTAACTTGAGAAATGTTGTATTTGCAGCCGATGTTCCTGATATAGAATCTGAAATTGTTTCTATAGATGTCAAGGGTGGTGTCGTAACCGCAAAAGATATAGAATGCGGCAATCTTAGTGTGGTCAACAAAGACAGCTATATTGCAACTGCTGAGGATAGCGTAAAACTAAAGATTTCGGGAGTTGTAGAGTATGGAGTGGGATATAAAAAAGCAGATCTCAACATTGCCAATAAAGAGCCCGGTTGGATTCCTATGGATTCAAATTTTTCTCCGGTAAGAAATGTTATATTTCACTCAGGCAAGTCTATGATAAAAGGTTTTTTGGACTATGAACGTCTTGAGATTGAGATTACGACAAACGGAGCGGTTACTCCCTCCGATGCTCTAAATGGTGCTCTATCCATAATTAAGCAGCATATTGATATAATTTTAGGCGAACAGGTTTCGGAAGAGCGCGATAGCCTGAAAGTTGAAAACGATATGGTTTTGAAAAGAGAGATAGATGAATTGGGGTTGTCGGTGAGAGCTGCAAACTGTTTGAGAAACGCCGGTATTGTGACCATTGGAGCACTTGTTGAAAGAAGCGATAGTGATCTTCTGGCAAAAAAGAATTTTGGCAAAAAATCATTGAATGAAATAAAAGATTCACTTGCCAAGTTTGATTTATCATTAAGAAACGAGGAATAAGAGGGTATCATGAGACATAGAAAGTCTAACAAAAAACTTGGCTGCAGATTATCTGTAAGAATGGCTTTATTGAGGTCTCTTGCAAGAGCGCTCATCAAAGAGGGAAGAATCAAAACAACTATTGCAAGAGCAAAAGAGCTTTCTAAATTTATTGATAGAATTATTGTGCTGGCAAAAAGAGGCGATCTGTCTTCAAGACGTGAAGCGTTGTCAAAAATTCCGGATAAAAAAATTATCAATGAACTTTTTGCAAAAGCTAAAACTGATTTTTCCGGCAAAAATAGCGGATTTACCCATATTATAAGAATTGGCAGAAGATCCGGAGATAATGCTCAAATGGCTCTTATTTATTTCAAAGAGCTTGAGGTCGGATAACAGTTCAAGGCAGAAAATTGTCTCTGCTGTAATAATAGTTTCAGTTTTATTAGCTGATTTAGTAACCAAACGACTGGTGTTGGGGATAGCTTCTCCAATACCGGTCATAAGAAATTTTTTTGATATAGTTCATATCGAAAATTCATCTGCAGCGTTCGGAATGTCGTTTTTTTTGCCCGAATGGTTGCTTCGCTATCTTCTGATAATCGTTTCTATTGCCTTTGTTTTGATTATAGGATACCATCTGTTTATCAAGGCAAACAGTCCTTATTATATAGCATTTTCGTTTATATTTGCAGGTGCTTTAGGTAATCTGTGGCAGCGAATATTTCAGGGAGGAGTAACAGATTTTTTATATTTTCATATAAAAGGCTTTTATTGGCCGGCATTTAATATTGCAGATTCGGCAATCACAATAGGTGCCGTCCTATTTTTTATAAAAATTTACCTTATGAATAATTCCCATAAAAAATCTTAATCGGTCTGAATCTTTTTGCCATTAACTTATATCTATAAATCTGTTTATCTGAATAAGGTATCAAAAGTCCGGAGAAAATATTCTATTTTTTATACACTTCATTAGAAGATTTTCTTAATTACCTTTTCTTAAATGCGGAACAAAAGAAAAGAGTATTTGAGATTTGCAGCATATATGAGAAACTTAGAGCACAGGCAGGATGCCTGTGATACACTGAAGAAGCTGAGATTGTCGCACTTCGCTTGCAATAACAGAGGAGAAAATACCGCAATATCTATGATACATTAAGATTTGTTTTGCTGAAACCCATGTTCTTCTCTTTATCTTATTTTCTTTACCCGCGTTGGGAAATGTGCGTTAATAAAACCAGTATATTATGCGTTAAGAAAAAATAATGTTTGAGCAGAAAATTAGGAAAGATTATAATTTCAAACATAATCTATATTTATCGAACAACTTTACAATCAGACAAAATGCGAGTTTTATTTTTTTAGTATAATATACCGGTTTTTAGCATATTTCACACAGCGGTGATTTTTTGCTTACTTTTTAATCAATCAAAAAGTGAGAAGGAATCTTCAAAAGACAGAAAAGAAAAGAATACTTGAGATTGCCGCGCCGCGCTTACAATCTCACCACAGACAGGATGCCTGTGATACACTGAAGAAAGAGAGATTGCCGCGCTCGTAATGACTTTTTTCTTCCGTCACTGCGGGGCCAAAGGCCGCGGCAGTCTCATTAGATTGCTTTGCTGCGCTTACAATGACGAAAACACAGAGACAAGCGGTTAAGATCTGCCGGTTTTCTATAGACTTAAGTCAAGGAGTTATGTCAAATGTAAAGACACGACCCCGGAGACCGGAGATTATTTTGAGCTGTTTCCTGTTATCGGAACATTTATCTCTATAAAGTCGTATCCATCTCGGTGACTGACACTTATATTAAGCGCATCTTTGGTATCAATATATTTAGATAACACTTTTATCAGATCGGATTTTAGATCATCAAAAAACGGCAATCGTGCCATGCCACGTTCATGGGCAAGAATTATGTGTAGTCTTTCAGTGGCAAGCTTTGCACTTTTTCTTTTTCTTTTTAGAAAATCAAAAAGCATGTTATTATCCTTTATAATCTTTCAAAAAGTTTACGTAAAAAACTTTTTGGTTTAAGTTCAAGCTGCGGCACATCCTCTCCCATCAATCGTCTTGTAATATTTATGTATGCATTTGCCGTTACAGATATTTTATCCAAAACGGCGGGTTCTCCCTTGTTGGTATATTCTATCATTTTAGGATCATCAGGTACTATACCCAACAGATCAATTGCAAGAATCTGCAGAATATCGTCCTGGCTCATCATTTCACCTTTTTTAACCATTTCGGGTTTTATACGATTGACAATTAAAGAAATATTATGTTTTCCGTTAGCTTCCAATATTCCAACAACTCTGTCTGCATCCCTGATCGATGATATTTCGGGAGTGGCTACAATGATAACGCCCTCGGCTCCGGCAAATGCATTTGAAAAGCCGGTTTCGATACCTGCAGGTGAATCGATAAATACAAAATCAAACTGTTCTTTAAGCAGATTAAGAAGATCGAGGAATTTTTCTTTGGATAAGTCCTCTTTTGAATTGGTTTGCGAGGCTGCTAAAAGTTTAAGATTGTCTCCTCTTTTATCTCTTATGAGGGCGCTGTTAAGTTTTGCTCTTCCTTCGAGAAGATCAATTATGTTATAAACTATGCGATTTTCCAGCCCAAGTATCATATCAAGGTTTCTTAAACCTATATCAAGATCAATCGCCACAACCTTTTTTCCTGCAATTGCCATACCTAATGCAAGGTTTGCGGTCGTCGTTGATTTTCCTACTCCGCCTTTACCCGATGTAATCGTATATATTTTACCCATTTACTCCCCTAAATTCCTAAATTGAGTTTTTCATTTCTAATAAGCCAATCATTATAACTTTGTACAATAATAGTACTCGATGATAAAAATGCAATTTCAGGTTCTGTTTCAACTCTGTTTTCTCGAGGAGCTCTGGCAACTTTGTCGGCAATTCGTATTTGAGGCGAAAGCAGCTTCATTGAGAATATAACGGCACTTTCATCTCCATCAGCTCCGGCATGAACAATTCCGCTGTTGCTTCCCAATATAACAATATTTCCGGTGGCTTTTATCTCCGCTCCCGAATTGAGATTTCCAAAAAGCACCATATCTCCGTCAATTTCATAAGATTGCCCGCTTCTTATGGTCTTATGAACGGCAGTAATTTCTCTTTTTTCTGTTTTGGAAACAGATTCGGAATGCTGCTGTTTTATTTGACAGCCTATCAGATGGAATCCAAACTTTTTAAGATTTTCGGTAACTATTGGAACCAAGTTTTCTGCTCCGCTATCCGGTTTTATTATGACCGGACGTGTATTAAAAATTTTTGTATTTTTGGCAAATCTTACAGTCTCTTTCTCTATCTTTTTCATGTCGTCCTTATGCACAACTATTTCAAAACAGACTATACTTTTGCCTTTTGCCTCAATAGCGTTACTCATTTAATCTATTCTAACAAAAAACAGGACAGTTGCAAATAGTCTATTTTTCTGTATTATTATTATCGTGAAGCTTCCTGTTTCGGAAACATTTTATTCTATTCAGGGTGAAGGCGTGAATGTGGGCAGGCCTGCACTCTTTATTCGTGTTTACGGGTGCAACAAGCGCTGTATCTGGTGCGACAGCTCATACAGCTATGAGGGCGGCAGCTACAGTCTTTTTTCTGAAGAGCAAATCATTCGGATAGTTGAGCAGTCGTTTGCTAAAACAGTTGTTCTGACCGGCGGTGAGCCCGCCATCTATCATGATTTTTTTTCACGCTTGATTAATCTTGCTCCGGCAGCATATTTTATGGAAACAAATGGAACAATCTGGATTGAAGATCTTATAGAGAAACTTGATTTTATATCAATTTCTCCAAAACTTTCTTCTTCCGGAGCTGATTTTGATATAGACCTTATAAAAAGATATGTTGATAATGCTCATAACGGGGAGATAAAATTTGTCATAGCCGATATGCAGGATATGGAAGATGCAACTGGAATTATTAATGCCTTGTCAAACAAAAAGAATTCTGTTTCAATAGTGTTTCAGCCTGCTGAGATTTCAGGAGAAGATTATTTACATCAAATACAAATGGTATATCAGGCGATTATGAAGAATCAATTTTTAAACAGCCTTAAAACATTAAGGTTTATTCCTCAGGTACATAAGTTATGTAATCTAAAATAACAGGAGGTGGTTTTTATGGAAACAGTTTGCATTTCAGTGCCCTTTGAATATCAGAGGACAGATTCAAAGGGCACTGCGGGCGATTATTCTATATGTCCGGTTATCGATAAAGAGGGGGAGTTATGGTTTTCATTCACTCACACGGAGATTGCAGATATCATTTCATCAATTGGTGATTCCCTGTACATACTTCTTCGTTTGACATTTTTTCAGAATGGTGCAAAAAAGGTATTTCTTGCCGGATTTATTAATCCTGATTCTATGTCATTGAAGGGGGGCGGTTATCATAAATTTAAGGCTAAGCAGACCCATATATTAAAGGAAGACGATTTTCTCGACATAACAGAGGCGATATTAAGTCGAGGCATAAACAAAAGAGTTGCAAAAAGCAACAGTATAAATCACCCGGAATATAAGAATATACTAAATGACTGGCTGAATTATCTTACAGATAAACAGGATAATTCAGCTGTTTTTACTTATAATATAAAAAACAGCAGTAAAATTAAGGCGGTGATTGATGAAAGTATATAACGTAGCGCTGATCGGACAAAGAAGTTCAGGTAAAACAATACTTAGCGAACGAATACTTTTTGAAACAAAAAATATAAGCAGAATGGGCAGTACGGCTGACGGAAATTCTACAACAGATTACCATAGAACGGAAATATCACGTGGTTTTTCCATCCAGCTGTCGCTTTTTAATTTTAACTGGAAAGATGATCTGTATTCTGCAATAGATACTCCCGGATATTCGAATTTTATAGGGGATGCCCTCTGCGGTATCGGAGCAGTTGATAACATTATTTATGTGGCTGACAGCAGTGATGATCTTAAAGCTAACGGGTTTCGCCTGCTTCAGCAGACACGGAAACGATCACTTCCTACCTTGATTTTTATCAACAAGCTTGATGCTGAGCGTTCAGATTATGAAAAATGTTTTGAAGCAATAAGGACTGTTGACAACAGAGCTGTACTTATGCAGCTTCCGGTCGGAAAGACGAATTCCGTTATCAATCTGCTCGCCTCCGATGAATTTCCCGATGAAATTTCGGAAAAAGCACTTGCTATGAAAGAAAAACTTACGGAGTCGATAGTTGAATCGGATGATCAATTGCTTGAGAAATATCTCGAAGGTGAAAAAATAGAGACAGAAGCATTGAGAGATCTTTTGAAAAAAGATGTAATAAGCGGAGCAATATGTCCTGTTTTTGTCGGTTCGGCTTTAACTGGTATGGGAATTAACGAACTGCTTGATGCAGCGTCCAGATGGTTTATTTCGGGTGGACAAAGAATATTGGATATAGATAGAGATAAGTCGGAAATCGATGACATACTTATAGCTTCTGTATTCAAGACCTTTAATGATCCAAAGTCAGGGAGAACCAACTGCATAAGAATATGGTCGGGCAGTATGAAATCGGATTCAACATATTACAATACCACCAAAAAGACCGTTGAAAGGATTGGAGGCTTGTTGAGGCTTCAGGGCAAAAAGGCTGTTCCAATTGAAACTGCCGCCGCAGGCGAACTAATAGCGGTAAACAAACTTAAAGAAACACTAACCGGTGATACATTAACAACCGATCAAAGCAGCGTGAGTGTTAAAACTCCAGATATGCCTCCAACATTGATTCGATATAGGATATTGGGAAAATCAAAACAGGATACTGAAAAGATAGGCGGATACCTGTCAAAAATACTTGAGGAAGATATAAGTTTAAAATTTGAAAAGAATCGTGAAACAAATGAGTTCGTACTTTCAGGTATGGGCAAACTTCATATTGATATAACAGTGGAAAAGTTGAAAAAGCGTTATGGCGTCGAGGTTATAGCAGAATTACCAAGCGTTCCTTACAAAGAAACGATAAAAAAGGAGGTTACGGCGCAAGGCAGATACAAAAAACAGACAGGCGGACATGGTCAGTTCGGAGATTGTAAAATTGTTGTTGCGCCGTCGAAAAGCTACGAAGATGGCGTATTGTTTATCGATCAGATAGTTGGTGGTGCGATACCGAGACAATATATTCCGTCTGTAGAAAAAGGTATAAGGGATGCGCTTAAGAAGGGAAAGCTTGGAGAATATCCAGTGACTGGAATTTCAATAAGATTGACCGACGGCTCATATCATCCTGTTGATTCCTCGGATCTCGCATTTCAGATGGCCGGTCAAATTGCGATAAAAAAGGCTCTTGATGATGCATCTCCTGTTTTAATAGAACCGATTTATAAAGTTGAGATTATCTGCAGGGAAGGTGATGTTGGTGCAGTGATAGGTGATTTAAACAGCAGACGAGGAGAAGTTGTGAATATGAGGCACCATGATGATATAAAAGAATTCAGGATAGTTGATGCAAGAATGCCTAAAACGGAACTGCTTTCTTATGCGCCTGCTCTACGTTCACTAACGGCCGGTTTTGGACGATTTACCTCCGATTTTGAACGGTATAAGGAAGTTCCCGAGCAGATTGCAAAAACAATCCTGCAGGCAGCACAATAAAATTACTCCTGCACCGTTCCGACATATGAATAGAGCACGAGGTGTCTTTGTTGATTTCGAGTGTTTCATAATTAAAAGTCCGAATCTGTTTTATAACTGATGTTACGCACTAAACGCAGTTTCAGCAAAAAGAGAAAGCGTTATATACAAGGCGGGTTCTTGCCTGCGTAGCCGTAGCTACGGCGGCACGGTTCCAACGCAGTAGATGATACTTTATCTTTTTGCCCTTCGGGTGGCAATGTTAACGCATAATATACCGGTTTTATTAACGCACATTTCCCAACGCGGGCAAAGAGAATAAGAAAAAGAGCGTCATTACAGCGAAACTTACGCAAAGAAAGTAACAAAAAAAGCCTGTATTCCCTTATGGGTACAGGCTTTTTAGCTTTTTATCCATATTTCTTTCTTATCTCAGCTTCAGCTCCAGTTGGTCAAGTATCTGTTGTTGATGGGGTAGCAGGTTCTGCGGGATTATGGTTTTTGTTTCCCCGTCAGATTGATATTCCAGATAGTGTATCTTATCAAGACTTTCTATTATAAACTGACGGGTGAAGTTTAATCTCTTTAATTTATCTGTAATATACTTTAGGATCATATAAGCTAACATTGTCTTGTATGATTTTTTGTTCTTCGCAGTTAAACTACCGCCCTGTACCGAAAAGATAATTTTTCAAACATAATGAGACCACTGCATGATAAACAATTCCCATTTGACTTTTCTGCTGGTAAAACGCACAGAGGTTGAGAAATTAGTTGCAGAGTCGGTGCGAGAAATCTTCCTTCTATTTTTACGGTAAACGCACAGAATTTGCGAGAAATTCACCGGTTATCCGGATAAATTAAACGGGTCATAATTGGCATTTAAACGGGGTTTAAATCGGATATCATTCACAGCTCAAACGCATGATAAATGCAATAATCGCATAAGAAAAAGGTTGATTTTCGCACTATTTTTTAAGATTATTTTGCTCAAAATATACTCAAAATTATGCATAAATCGTTCAAAAATTATGGTGTTAAGGCCTGCTTAAGCACCCAATATTCTTCTGTTTGACCTCTTTGTCTTACTTTAACAAAACCCATGATTGATATGTCAGTAACATAAACAGATTTACCTTTTTTGAAAAATTTACATTCTTTGGTATATAATTTTAAATTCAAAAGCTTATCAAATGCCGTTTCGTCTTTTTGATGAGCAATGTCATCGAGTTTATTAATAATATTTTTGTCGATACATCCAAAATAATGGTTATCGGAAATTCGCATTGTTTCGCCGATTTTTATATCCGGTGATTTGCTTGTGTTTGAAACTGATGAAAACATCATCCATAANTAAAATAGCTAAAGTTGCTATGGCAACAAAAATAATTGTAAAAAATAGTTTGCGGCCATGTAATGTTTTGTTGCCTTTCTTCTCCATTGATTCGCCTCCTTACATTTTTTAAGGAAGAGTGTCTAATGCTTTTAATTTTATAGTAATATACCTAACTTCCCCTCCCATTTTATACACTACATCCCAATAGTTTCAAAATAGCTTTCTGCTCATTTGTTAAAGTAACAATCTTTGACCATTTGAAATTTTCTTTGTTTGATTTTAACTCAACTTTATATGCAGGTTGTAATTTC
>JAADFJ010000047.1 GCA_013152955.1 Campylobacterota bacterium | reverse complement strand
AGACTTGTCGATAAACCGTCGGGATAGATCTCAATACTTTCGGCGGTTTGAGGCTCAAGAAACACATGATGAGAATTTCTATCTGGAAATTTTACTACTTTATCCTCTATTGATGGACAATATCTCGGACCGATGCTTTGAATTCTCCCGCTGTATAAAGGCGACCGGTCAAGATTTTTTCTTATGACATCATGAACTTTTTTGTTTGTATGTGCAATAAAACAGGGTCTCAACGGTCTCTCTATCCTTTTCGTTCTAAAAGAGAACGGGGCAGGGGGATCGTCTCCCCAGTCAGCTTCAAGTTTTGAAAAATCTATTGTTCTGCCGTCCAGTCTGGGAGTCGTGCCTGTTTTTAGTCTTCCTACCGTAAAACCGATTTTTCTCAAACTGTCGGAAAGCTTTTCAGACGGAGGCTCCCATGCTCTTCCTGCCGAATATTGGTTCATACCGATCCAGATTCTCCCTTTCATAAAGGTGCCGGGAGTCAGTACAACCGCTTTTGATTGATAAAAATTTCCTATGTTGGTTACTACTCCATAGATATGGTCATTTTCTACTATCAATTCATCAACCATTTCTTGTCTGGCAAGAAGATTTTCTTGATTCTCTATGATTTTTTTCATTCTGAGTCTATAGGCAGACATATCGGCTTGCGCCCTGCTTGACCAAACGGCTGATCCTTTACTTTTGTTCAATATTTTAAACTGAAGTCCGGTGTTATCAATGTTTTCAGCCATCTGTCCGCCCAGAATATCCAGTTCTTTTACAAGGTGTCCCTTTGCGGGTCCTCCTATAGCCGGATTGCATGACATCTGGGCAATTTTGTCGAAAGCTATTGTCAAAAGCAGTGTGCTGCAGCCCATTTTTGCAGAGATAAGGGCAGCCTCACAGCCTGCATGTCCTGCTCCCACCACTACTACATCAAAGCTTTTTCTGTATCTATAATCCGACAACTGTTCTACGTGGAACATTATGAGACCAATGCCCGATGGTTGCCTTCACAGAAGTCAAAGAAATGGCAAGATTTAAAAATTAAACTTTGCGTGGCCAACCGGTTAGTTTGAAAATTGTAATTTCCTGAAGATTGCCCTTTATTTGATTTTTCTGTGGATTTTATGAGGCTCCCCGTATACTTCGTTAAACTTTTTTGAATTAACCGGTTAATTCTGCAAAAGTTTGCTTTGTCTATGAAAAACCTGATAAAGCCGCGAAGGTACTTATTGGGCATAGGTTTCATTATTTTCCTACACAAAAATTGCTGAACACGGTTTCCAGCACTTCGTCGTTGGATATTTTGCCTATGAATTCATCCAAAACGGAAACAATCGACAGAAGGTCTGCTCCGATAATCTCGTCTCCATATCTTTCTTTTATGTGCAGGCTCAGTTCGGATATCAATTTCAGCGCCTCTGAAACTTTCTGCTTCTGTCTGACGGTTGTTATGATATTGTAATCGTCGATATCTTTTCTGATATCAATTTCAGTACTGATCATTTTCTTCAGATTTTCTATTTCTTTGCAATACTTTGCCGATATTTCTATGGTTTTCATTGATTGTATTAATATGCTCTTATCAAAAGCAGAAGGTTTATCCTGTTTGTTTAAAACTGCTATCACCTTTTTACCGCTGCTCGCCAGTCTCTTCATTATTATTTCGTCATTTTTGTCAAACATGGATGATTTGTCTATAACCCACAAAATCAGATCCGCTTTCTCTGCCTCGTTCCAGCTTTTTGCAATTCCTATTTTCTCAATTTCTCCTGCATTATCTCTGATGCCTGCAGTATCTGTCAGTTTAGCTGTTTTTCCGGTCAGAGAAATTTGAGCATCAATTGCATCTCTGGTTGTGCCTGGAATTGACGTTACGATGGCTCTGCCGGCACCCAGAAGCTGATTAAAAAGAGTCGATTTTCCTACATTAGGCCTGCCGACTATGGCTATATCAAATCCTTCGCGAAGCTTTAATCCGATATCGTAGCTGTCGTAAAATTTTTGCAGTTCCTCTTTTATTGCAGCAGTTTCCCTGCAAAGCTTATCGTGATCGGAAAAATAGCCGTCATCGGGATGATCGATAGCAACCTCAATCTGTGCGGACATGAGCAGCAGCCTCTTTCTGAGCAGGACAAACCGGTCGCTCATACTTCCTCTTAGCTGTCTCTGCGCAATTTTTAAAGCTGCCTCTGTTCGGGCGTTTATGATTTCATTGACTGCTTCGGCGCGCAGGAGATCTATTTTCCCGTTCAGATATGCCCTTTTGGTAAATTCACCGGGTTCTGCAGCAGCAGCCCCGTTTTTCATAAGCAGCTCAAGAACTTTTGATGTTACAAACACGCCGCCATGACAATAGATCTCTACCATATCTTCTCCGGTGTAGCTTTTCGGAGAAAGCATAACTGCAATCATAACCTCATCTATGGGTTCCCTTGAGGCGGGATCTATTATTTTGCCATAATAGATCCGATGCGACCTGAAATCATTGTTGGGATAAAAAACCGTCTTTGCAATTTTGACGGCATCCGGTCCGCTCATTCTTACGATAGCAATTGCAGCAGCACCTGTTGCAGTCGAAACTGCCGCTATAGTGTCATTATTCAAATTCCAATGATATTGTCGACAGCATTCTTTTCATAGACCAAATATTATATACCCTATTTGCTTTTGTTATCTATCAAAACCTGCTGAGCAATAGCCAGTATATTGTTTGTCAGCCAATAGATAACCAATCCGGCAGGAAAACCAAGAAACATAAAAGTAAACACTATTGGAAGCGCAAGCATAATTTTTGCCTGACGCGGATCGACTGCGGTAGGCTGAAGTTTTTGCTGCAAAAACATTGATGCACCCATTAAAATCGGCGTGATATAATACGGATCGGCAGCAGACAGATCTTTTATCCAAAAGATAAACGGTGCGCCTCTCAGTTCAATTGAACTCAAAAGCACCTTATAAAGTGCAAAAAACACCGGTATCTGAAGAACAATTGGAAGACATCCGCCCATTGGATTTACCTTATATCGCTTATAAAGTTCCATAGTAGCTTTGTTCAGCTGTTCAGGTTTTCCTTTAAACTTTTGCCGCAGCTCCTTAATTTTCGGTTGGAGATCCTTCATCTTTTTCATCGACTTAAAGCTTTTATGCGAGAGAGGAGCAAAAAACAGCCTTATAATAAATGTTGTAACAATTATCGCAACACCATAATTTCCAAACAACTTGAAGAAAAAGTGCAGTACCACGAGAAGGGGTCTGGCCAAAAATCCCAGCATTCCGTAGTTTATTATATAAAAAAGATTATGACCTAAAGGCTTGAGTCTAAAATATTCTTTGGGTCCCATATATACACTGCTTTTTACATCCGAGCTGTTGTACAATACCGTCGTATAGAATGATGAGTTCAGCGCATCTTCACTCATCTGAAAACCAAGGGCATCTTTACCCGGAATAAGCAGACTTGTAAAATATTTACTTTCAAGCCCTATCCAGCTTATGTCGCTGGTTTTTTTATTGATTTCCTTCTTAATTTTTTTGTATTCTTTGAGTTTACCATTAGAATAAACCGCTGCACCTAAAAAACCGTATTTCTTTTTCTTTAAGTGACCGAGATGCGGCCCGATTGCTATACCCCAAACGGGAGATTTTAACAGTTTGTCACCACTGTAATTCTCAAAAACAATATGTATATCATATATATATTTGTCAGCATGAAATGTAAAAATCTTCTTTAAGATAAATTCTTTAAAACGTGCCGTGAAGGTAATTGTTGTTATGCCTTCTCTCAGTGTCGTTTCTCCATTAACGACAGTTTTATACTTAACCTTATCGGCCTCGCTGTTTAGTTTTTTATCGGCAAACACAATCTGCAAAGGCCTAAAATTATTTTGAGGAGAAACAAGTTCGGTAGGAATACCTTTTTTGTCTTTATATTTAAGAAGTTTCACGCTTCCTATAGTACCATCGGAAAAAAAGCTGACGCTCATTAAAGAGTTTCTGAATTTTACGGAAGGAACTACTTTTACCGGCACTTGGGCAGGGGTAGTGTTATTGGAAACTTTATTTAATGCTCCGCTAATATTTACAGGAATCTTTTTTTTGGAATTCGCTGTTGTTTGCGCCGTTACTTTTGTATTTATGTTACTGCTCTGCTTTGGAGCAAAAAAGTACTGCGATGCAGCCAGAACAGCAAAAGAAAGCGTAATTGCAATGATTAAACGTTTATCCATTTTCTCCTCCATATCTCCTGAATGGTGATTTTACCGGAGGATCGTATCCGCCGTTACTCCACGGACCGCATCGCAATAACCGCCATATAGCCATCAAAAGCCCTTCTATGGGTCCAAAATTTTTTATAGCACCAATGGCATATTTGGAACAACTTGGATAAAATCTGCAATTATGACCTAATATCGGTGATATCAGCCATTGATACAGCTTAACTGCACCAATCATAACTCTTTTTATCATCTTATTAAACTACTCTCCTTTGCTTTTTATAATAAGCAGCAATAATGTTGTTAAACTCTTTTTCAATCTCTTTGTAATCGGAATACAGCATGCTTTTTCTTGAAACAAATACAATATCCAGACGTTCATTTTCTGAAATCATTTTTCTAAAGATTTCTCGTGCCTGTCTTTTTAATCTGTTTCGCTTGACACTGCCGCCAACCTTTCTGCTTGCAATAACTCCAAACCTGCCCGGCGGGCTATTTTTTTCTTTTATATACATAACAAAACTTCCGGAAACATATTTTTTGCCTGTGTCAAAAACGGTTTTATATTCTGAAGATTTTCTGATATGTCTTTTCTTGGGAAACTTATAGTCTAAACAGATAGTCTGGCTCTCCCTTTTCTTCTTCGTCTCGATATTATGCGTCTTCCATTTTTGGT
>JAADFJ010000046.1 GCA_013152955.1 Campylobacterota bacterium | reverse complement strand
CGCCTAAAGCGCTTACGGTTGGTGTCGCGTCTCGCTGAGAACAAAAATTGACGCACTCTCAACACCTAAATTCATAACGCTATGGGTATATTTCGAGTTTTTGTGAAGGCAGAGCGGGCCAAGACAGGCCGAAGATGAGATATCAAATCGGGAAGTTATTTCGTTCCACGCTCCCGCGAGGGAATGTATAAAAGGAGTCGGGAATTTAAATGATAAATGGTTTGTCTACGAAGAAATGAAATTCCACCGTTTATATCAACTAAGATTGCTATCTCACAAACGGCAGCCCGATGGAGTGAGAAAGTAGGTAGTCGAAATATTGCCATTTTGGCTGTATTTTATCCTCCCAGTTTCTAGAGGCTAATTGAAAAGCTAGGCTGCAATGGTATCTTCTTTATATCCTATGTAGCGTGGATTAAGCGGTGCGAATCCACTCAGCCATGAGCGACGTCATAAGGTTTCAATGTGGCATTGAAATAATGATAATGCTAGGGGGCATTGATCTGTTTACGAGTCTATTTTTTCTGAAATCAGTTTAGACTGACGTAAAATTGAGAAATGTTTTTTGTAAGATCAATGCAACCAGCACTTCCACGGTTATCTCCACCATGGGTAAAAAGCCCACCTCGGCTATGAGTTTTTGACTTTGAATATGGATGAATTGTGATGCGATAATCTCCCCAAACATTTTGAGATGGTGAAATTTTGTACCGTGCGTTCTTCCAGAATTTTTTGTATTTAAAGTTCATGCAATTGCATTGTTGACAGTATCACGAAAAATGGCTGTTTAGATATTGTAACACAAATTAATATGATACTTGACCCCTAGATCTCTGAGGTCAGAGTTATTGATAGGCGTGTTTTAACTTCAGCAGGCCTTGATGTTCATGATTTCGCTTTAGATATTTATTTTTGATCGCGGTCACAGGCCTCAACCCAGCCTATATTTGTTTGAATTCGCTCGACGGTAGATTGACCTAATATTTTCAGTAATTCGTTATAAACTTTATTTTTTTTAAACGGTTGACCTAACCTCTTCTGCAATTCGGTATCCGTATTGCGAATAGGCTGATCGAGTGCCTTTAGCAGTTCTCGACAAGTCATCGTTTTTTCAATAGGTATGGGTTCACACACAGAATCCTCCACCACCCTCACATGGTTCACCTCGTATTTTAATACGTATACTATAATCCATTCGTCCCGGTGTTCGAGTTAATGTGTAATATAAATAAGCCACGTTTATTTTATCTTTGTTTTTTTCTTCTATATCGGATAATTTTTCATTAAATTCTTTTTTAAATTGCAGATTTGAAGGTGATAACTCTCTATCTTCTTTTAATCGGACATGGACACTGACCCTGAATTGATTGTTATCCGATCCCGGCTGCTTCTCTGTGGCCGCATACTCAACACACTGAGGCGTTAATATCAACTCAGTTCGATCCACTTGAAACTCCTGAAAAAATACATTTTGTATTTTAAATATATCATTAAGTCGCTTTGTTTCTCCAAAAAAGATGAATAATATATCCCCCCAGCCTTCACTTAAAAAGGCCACATCATTTGCAAAAAAATATCCCCCTAATTCGACTAAATGTTGTGGATTTTCAACTCTAGCCCTTTCCTTTTTTATCATTTTTAATACGCGCGTCAAAAAATCTAACCGGGTCGAGCGCCGAGTTAATACAATGGATAATACCGCAAGAATAGGTGTTTTATTTTCACTGTTACTTTTCTCGATTAGACGCCAAGATTTTTCTTTTAAACGAATAGGAATAGCCAGTTCACGACGAACAAAAAATGAGGGAAATTTATCTGTTTCATTATCATTCGGAAAGACAGGCAATTTACACCGAGAGATAGATCGAACCGGTTCTATGTTTAAAATATCATATCGACCTAACAATTTAGTATTTTTCTGTTGACCATCAGCCTCGCCTAACAGCTTCTCAGAATATTCATTAATCGCCCCACAAGTAGAACTGCGAGTCAGCATGTATACTTCTTTAAGATCTTTATTTTCTAAATATTCTTTGAGAGAGACTAAGCTTATCTCTAGAGAATTGCCTGTTACGTTTAATATATCAAGCAATTCTTGGAGCTTTGCTCCTCTCAATCGTTCAAGTCTGTTATGGTATAAGGCATCATACTTGTTTAACGTTTTAAGACTCATTAGGTCATTCACTGAATATTTTTTTACACAGCGTTTCAACTCATCCTGATGAATTTTAATAAAGGTACATCCTATGTCTTCAGGATCTTTATCATTACCTAGCCATGCGTTTATTTTTTCATATAGCTCTGTATGCGGCACTTGATTATTATGCTTACACCACTCTCTCATTAATCTGCGAACATCAGCTAGCCGACTAAATTTACTTTCTACACTGTCTAAATGAAAATCTAAAGCTAACTGAAATGATTCACGACCCAGGCTTATTTCAGTATGAATTTTCTTTATGAAATCTACTTCTCCTTTTTGATCCTGCAAGTCCTGAAAATCCCCTCCATTTTTTTCTTTGGAAAGATAATCAACAAAATCTAAAGAAGACAAAAATGACCGTACCCAAGAAATATCACTGATGTGATCAAATAAGTCGGGCAGTTTAATGTTATGGACATGATCATTATCTGTATATATTTTACTAAGGTCCATCTTCGTAAAACTAATATTATCCAGTCCATATACATCAGAAATATAGCTGTCTAACTCTTCGTTATTTTTCTGATTACGACTGATAATATTTAACCGAAAACTCTCTAATAAAAGAACTTTAGCCCATGGGCAAAGTGGTTTAGATCTCCGTGGAAATGGATGAACTTCTTTTGTTCCATCCTTGCGTTCACTAAAAGCCCTAGTCCTATCCGAACGCCACTCTGCCGCTTTTTTGAGAGCATTACTCGATTTAATACAACGCGTCATTTGTTTTAAAAGTTCTCTAAGATAATCACCACATTTTTGTTCATCAGGGGTAATACTTTCCAGATAATCCAATTGCTGAGTCAATAAGAATTGACAACTTCTGATCAAACGAATATCAAGCTTTTGAATGTCACTTTGTGGTTGCTCATTGACATCATGTATCTTTTCAAGCCATGCACAAATTAAAGAAAGTCGTATATACCATTCATACTCTAAAACATGAACCCCTCCCGCGCCCTCTAAATGATTGATTAACGAAAGGTCATAAACATCATCATCTCCCCAAGCAAACAGGCCTGCTGACCCATTACCCATCATTTCAAGAAAAATAGCATAGAGATAACCCGTGCTGTTAATGGTGGCAGAGATTAAATCAACAGCTATTTCTAATTGTAAATCTTTGCAGCCCAGTCGTCGTTCTACACCATAAATGTCAAGGCACTGTTTGATTTGACGTATTAACGTGATAAAAACATCATCTTTGTTTGATAATTTGCTCTCACTTAAATTATCTAACCGAGCTTTAACAAAGCCATGCCCACACTCATGAACAAGAATACTTTGTAGGTCTGGGCGGTCAGGTGTCCAGTACGATGAATTAACATAAAAATGATAACGATGTAGTTCATCCTCGACTGCAACTTCATTGATGAAAGTCTTGGAGCGCGATGTAAAATCATGATTCCATCGATGAATAATTTCAGGCTCATACCACTCCGCTTTATGTTTGGGTTTATTATCAAAACAATCTAACAATAAATTAATCTCTCGACCCACATCTTTGCAATAGGTTGACAAGTAACTACTGTAGATACCTTGTTCACGCCGTCTCTCTACGGCTGGGCGTGGGTGATCCTGTAAACCAATATCATGCGTTTTGCTAAAATGAGCTTGATGGTCACCAATGCGTTCGATATAGTCTCTTATTTTTTCTAAAATGGCGCTACGTAAAAGTAATAACTTGGATTGTGCGGACCCTATATTATCCCCTTTTTTATAAAAAAAAGCATTGATGCCATGTCTGCATAAAATCATTTTATCTTTAAAAATATTCTGTTTTAATATTTGCAGTTTCTGTAAACTTAAATAAGAAAGAGTTTGATCGGTATGCCAATGATGACGTTCTTTGGCATCCTTGACGGCCTCTATGACTGTTTTTTTTGTCTTTGATTTTTCTGACTCGTTTAACTTTGATAATTCTTTCTCAATATTTTTTGGGCTTGGATATAAAAGAATGATCTCGTTCACCAAAGAATCAAATTGCCCTTCATTTTTTATACATTCATTCCAAGTATCACCTTCTGGCCAAAGCCTTGTTTCTTCCCATTCTAAATATGAATACAGTTCGGGTTTTCGCAATGCATAAATGATATTGGTTTGTAGATGACGTGCCTCTAGCAGTAAAATATCTAACCGTTCAATGCAATCATGCCAAAGCAATAAATGAAGTGCTTCATGATCATTGCATGTCTTTTTATTATGAACATTTTTCATCGATATTCCTAAGAAAATCAAGCGTTGAATATAGACTATGACTTAGGTAAAGACCTGAGTGTTTGTTTGACTATTTCTAAATAAAACACTCCTGCAATAATATTTGTCGCTGCAATGATTAATTGTACGAGTTTTTCGTTAAACCAGGTATACAGAGAAGGGGAAAAATCAAACTTATTCATCGCAGGCGGTGGAAGGTACATCTCGAACATTCTTTTTTGAGGAGATAACCAGTCATACATTCTTTTTGATTCTAACCAGAGAAACACAATAGAAAAAATATTCCACAATAAGCCCGAAAAATAAAGCGAATCCAGCATTTGTTTGTTGTGTAAATTATCGAAACAAAATAATGTTAGCAACAGTAAAATCAATAGCGTAAAATACCCTGTCCAAACAGGCGCCGCCCAATAAAAAATCCAACGAACAAAGGCCTTTGTTTGCCAGTCGGGTAAGGCGGATTCTTTAGGGTGACGTTTGAACATATCACATATCGCCATGTGTAACATGGCTTGCTGACGAGTATTGTTTGCTGGTGACCAAAAGACAGCATCATGATTGCCAGAACCTGGCATAGGAAAATATCGAGAAGTTATTTTGCCGAATATTGTTTGCTGGTGACAAATAAGATCTATTTTTGCAACGGACGCTAAAGATTTTTTTGCATTTGCTGGCCACGTTTTCCAAAGCTGACCCAATACCGGAATACGGAAAAACATAAAAATTATACAAGGGAATACAACAAGTAAAAGAAGAAAGGTAATGAAGGACATCCACCACTGCGACTGGTAATAAAACAATAAAGGCAATGAAATTGCGATGGCAACAGTCAAAAAGTTCCATCGCAAACGGTCTGGCCAAAGGTAAAGGAAAGCATTATCGGTGTTGTGATATGGGAAAGCAGGTTCTGGGCTATTTGGGCCAACTTTGCGGTAGATGCGCTGAAAAAAAGATAATTTATCAAAGGCGATCATTAAACAAAAAGGTGGGCGCGCATAACCAGAGGCCACCAATAACAAGCGCATTTTCACCGAAAAACAGATTTTTCCGAAAACGTTTAGCAAAATATGAACAATATAGGCTATCGTCGATAATATCGTTCACGTACCCAATCGCGTCTTGACTCACCCGCCGCTTCGCCTCTTGGGCCAAATCGATTTTTGCTATCGTCAGGGATGTTAATTGATCGATTCGTCATTTCAAGAAATGAGACTTTTGTTGTTAAAAAACTTAAGCTTTCTTTCTGGTCAGATAGGTCTGAGCCGACTTTATCTATTTCTCCGGATAGGGTTTCCATTTTTTCGGATAGATCTGAACGAACGTTATCTATCTGGGATTTAATTTCTTGAAGCATCTGAGATATAACATCAGAGTCATTGACATCCATTGTAGGCACGATTTTTCCTTTACTTTTATTTATTCTCACCAAATATCTATGGCGAAATATTTATTAACATCAAAAAATATATAAAATGTAGTTAGCAATGAGCTAAAAATATATTTTTAAGTGCTGAATTTTTTTAGAAAGGAATTAATGGCTAACAATCGACTATGTTAGAAAAGGCATTGAACAAAACTACCCCGGTATTCCACATCCCCATACTTCTTTACATTTATTATTTTTAGTGATCGAGGAATGCACAGGCATTCTCATCGTAGTCAGACACGCTTACTATACCCATAGCGTTTTAAATTTAGGTGTTGCAAACACTTGATATTTTATTGCATATCCCCTAATCTTTCGATCCATGAGGAATTTT
>JAADFJ010000045.1 GCA_013152955.1 Campylobacterota bacterium | reverse complement strand
ACAGAAAAGCAGGTTATAACCTGTTGATACTATTGGTTACAAAAGGGATACAGTGAGAAACGCAGACTTGATGAATAAAGGATTGCGACTTCTGGTGTAGTATAAAGAAATGGAGTAGCAGTTGTTGGTGAGAAACGCAGACTTGATGAATAAAGGATTGCGACTTTACGAACAAAGTTTTAGACATTTTTACGCCTCCTTGTGAGAAACGCAGACTTGATGAATAAAGGATTGCGACCTTCTCTGTTTTTGTCGTACAGAGTCCTGTGTTCATCTCTGTGAGAAACGCAAACTTGATGAATAAAGGATTGCAATGGGTGAAGACTATGAAGCGTTCCTATTAAAGAATTGTTCCTATTTTACAAACTTCTTTTACAAAAATGCTCTTTGTTAAAATAAGTATGTTTTGACTTGATGAACTATTTCAGTATCATCTATTAACATGGCATTCAATTTAAATAAGATGTTAGCGGTCTTAGTTGTGAAACTATGGAAGAAATTATAAAAAATATTGGTTGGCCGTTTGTGTCATTGGTTTTTAGTATTATTTTTATTTTGCTATTTCGAAAATCTATTAGTACGTTCATTACGCGGATACGATCAGTAGGCAAGGTAGGGTTTCAGGTAGATGCGGGCACAGCAGTGCAGAGAGAGGATGAAAAGCGAAAGCAAGCCATACAGGAACTAATGGACATTGATAGATCGATCTTAAGAGATGAGGTTGAGAAATCGATTGTTGAAGATCTACAAAAAAAAGGGTTAGAGGTACAAGGGGATACCGTCCATGTTCTAGTACGACATCTGGCTGCCACCCAGATAGCATTAGATTTTGAGCAAATATATAGTTCTATTTTTGGTAGTCAAATCTTACTAATAAGGAAATTGAATGAAGTCACAGATCAAGGGTTAGTTCGCGTATTTTTGGAACCATACTTCGAAAAACTGAAGGAATTATATCCAGAGGTTTATGCGCAATGGGATATGGATATTTATCTGCAATATTTACTTGATAGTGGATTGATTATAGTTAAAAGTAGCAAATGCCATATTACAATCAAAGGTCAAGAATTTTTAGTGTGGTTGCTTAAGACTGGGCGCAAAGAAGACAAAGAATTGTAACCGCTAACAAGGCGCTATACCTGACCAAATTCTCACTACGCTCGAATTAGGCAGGTGAGTTTAGTCGTTATGTGTAAAGACAAAAATAAGATTATGATTAAGGAAGGATAAAAGATGCAGGATCTGATGACAATAAAAGAAGCAAGTATTTGGGCATCCGAATATATAGGTAAGAATGTTACTCCTTCAAATATATCGTATTTAATTCAATACGGAAGAATACCTAAAAATGGGGACAATGGAAATACTTTTGTTAACAGACTTGATTTAAAAGAATATTACAATTCACATTATGAGACAAAAAAAGAACTATGGAAAAAACAACTCGGAAATGATCTAAACTGGAATTTATCCTTTTCTGAATATAAAGAATCGGAGACAACAAAACATGTTCATAGATTGCATCCATATAAGGGAAAATTTATTCCGCAACTTGTCGAATACTTTTTGGACAAGCATACAGATAATTTTAAACGCAAACTGTTTTTTAATGCAGGGGATATTATTTTAGATCCTTTTTGCGGCAGCGGAACGACTCTTGTGCAGGCAAGTGAACTGAATTTACATTCGATTGGAATTGATGTTTCTGCATTTAACGCCTTTATAAGTAATGTTAAAGTTGGAAAATATGATATTAATGATATTAGAAACACAGCTTACGTGATTACACAAAATCTTAGGAATTTTCAAAAAGAAAAAAACAATGTTAATTTTGAAAGTAGATTATTAGATGAACTGAAAATATTTAATAGCAAGTTTTTTCCATCACCTGAGTTTAAGTATAAAATTCAACAAAAAGAGATAAATGAAAAACTGTATGGTAAACATAGATCCGATGAATTTTCAAATATTTATAATAAGCTTATAGATGATTATAAGATTCCATTGAAACAGAAAAAAAATGATTCGTTTCTCGATAAGTGGTTTCTGCAAGTTATTAGGGATGAAATTGATTTTGTTTTTGAACAGATAAAAGCTATTAAGAACTCAGAAACGAAGAAACTTTTGGCTTTAGTACTAAGCCGCACTGTCCGTTCGTGCCGTGCAACAACTCATGCCGATTTAGGAACGTTAAGAGAGCCTGTAACCGCAACTTATTATTGCAAAAAACATGGCAAGATATGTAAACCGTTATTTTCTATATTAAACTGGTGGCAAAGATATACTCAAGACAGTATTAAACGAATTATCCAATTTGATAAACTTAGAACCGATACTTTTCAAAAATGTCTGATTGGAGATAGCAGAACAATAAATATTGTTCAGGAATTAGAGAATAAATATCCAGAATTCAGCAAACTAATTAAAAACAATAAGATTGCCGGTATCTTTTCAAGTCCTCCTTATGTTGGCTTAATAGATTATCATGAACAGCATGCCTATGCTTATGACATATTCGGTTTTAAAAGAAACGATGAGTTGGAGATTGGTTCTTTATACAAAGGTCAGGGATTGGAAGCGCAAAAGTCTTATATCAAAGGCATTTCTGATGTTTTGAATAACTGTAAGCAATTTTTGAAACAAGATTATGATCTGTTTCTGGTAGCAAATGACAAATATGGTCTATACCCGCAAATTGCCGAACTATCCAATATGAGAATTGTTAATGAATATAAAAGACCCGTTTTAAATCGTGTTGAAAAAGATAGATCCGCTTATGCAGAGATAATATTTCATATGAAGGAAAAATAATAATGGCATTGTCGAATAATCAAAAACAAAAGATAAAAGGGCTTTTATCAAAAAAGATTGAAAACAAATTGAGATTATATGGCAGAGAGACCACTTCAATGCCGTTTCTCGCAAGACTTATTCAAGATAATGAAAAAATTGCAGCATACTCATTTATACACTCTATGGCAACAACTCTTGGAATGAGTATTTATGAAGATGTTTCAGTAATAATTGCATCAGAAACGGCCGAAGAAGTATTTAGAAATTATGGAGTTGGCGGTGCTATTTCTAAGGAGCAAAAAGCGGTTATATCAAATATTGTCTCAAAGCTTAGAAATGGAGATAGAGTCGCCAGAATAAAAGAGGAAATAAAAGAAGTATTAGATGTATCTGCCATCAATGGAGAGTTTCAAAAATCAGGTAACATTGCAGATTTCTATATGAAAAGGGACGGACAGGAATATTATTTTGAGATAAAAACAGTAAAACCAAATATTGATGTTTTTGAAAAAAGTAAAACAAAATTATTAGAATGGGTTGCAAGAAAAAGAATGCCTGTCAATGTATATCTGGCATTTCCATATAATCCATATCACCCTAAACCATATCATCGTTTTACAGAAGTGGGAATGATGGATTCGCCGAATGATTTTTTAGTTGGTGATGAATATTGGGACTTTATAGGCGGAAAGAACACTTTCCCTGAGTTATTAAAAACATTTGATGAAGTAGGAAAAGATTTTAAAGATCAATTGAATAAAAAATTTAAACAAATCGCTAAAGAGAAGATGGATTCTTATTAAAAAACATATAACGAGCGGCTGCATCTGACACCATTCCGCTGCGCTTCATTGCCAATCGCTGAGGCTGTGTTTAGTGAGTAAGGTGAGCTAATAAAAACAGGGCGGCGAAGACTCTCCTTGATTTCGGTACAAGGGTGCAGTATAGAAAAAGCCACCAGGGTCGTGTCTTTGCCCTGATGAAATATGTTGAGCATTTCACAGGGTAAACATTTGACATAACTTAGCTTTAATGCGCAATACTTCAGTAGGGCAAGAGAGTTTTGCGGTTATCTTTTGTAGTTTTGCAGCTCATTTACTTCTCATTTACTTGAACAAGGGACTGATTTAAGGTATATTCAAGAGTTGTTGGCAAACAGTTTAGAAACAACAGTAATTTATACTCATATGTGCTAAATCAATACGGAAAAGGTGTGATAAGCTCGGTAAATCAAAAGTTGAGTTTTTGAATCGTCTTTTCATCTTTTTTGTCCGTTATAAATATTATTATATCGTCTCGTTTAAGCAAAAGATCATTTTTGGGATATATCCATTTTTTACCGCGTTTTATGAGTATTATTTCGAATGTATATTTTGTAGAAATCTCTTCTATGGTTTTTCCATATAGATTTGTGATTGTTTTTTGCCGGATTGCTTTTTCGGATTCATTTAAGAATTCAAAAACGGTGGGGCTGTCTATGGCCTTTTCCACGGTTTTTAGTAATTGTTCCGTATAAACCAGTGGTACAATGCCGTTTTCCTTAAAGAGTTTTCTATTTTTGGGTTCATTGTCGCGGGCAAACAGTTGAGTTATGTCGTATTTTTCTTCAAATATCCTTGCTATTTTGATGTTTGTTCTGTCGTTGTCCGTCAGTAATAAAACCTTATCATATTTTTTCGGCTTCAGTTTGTCTAATATTTCAATATCGCTGCCGTCACCGCAATAAACAGAGATATTTTTCATTTCGAGTTTTTGGCAGGCTTGTTTATCCTTTTCAATCACCACCACATCTTTTTGTTTTTTTGAGAACATTTCGGCAACATCGCTGCCTATCCGGCCTCCGCCCACTATTATAATTTTGGAAGAGTGAGATGATAAGACCTGTTTTTTGATCATACTGAACAAAGTCGGTGAGATGACGCTGGAAACGATAGCGAGAATAATTATAGCAGAATTAAATTCTTCATTTATAATACCCAACTTTAATCCTATCAGGGACGCTGCTATAATCAGACTTAATCTGCCGCTCAATAAAATTCCGCCTGCAATCGTATCTTTCAGAGAAAAGAGGATTTTTAATGGTAAGGATGCGATAATTTTGATGAGAAAACTTCCGATGACAATGATCAAAATGATAATTATTATATTTTGTATATTTGAAGGCATAACCGCTATGGCGCCTTGATATATAAAAAAGAATGGTATAAAAAATCCATAGCCGATAGCATCAAGTTTCATCTTTATTATATCCGATTCCATATCGGTTGTCTTGGAAATAATAATTCCTGCCAAAAAACTTACCATAATTAGTTCGATACCGAACTTATTTGCCAGATATAAGAAAACAAACAGAATAGCAAAAGAGCCTCTTACGGCTACCTGAATATCGTTTTTATACTTAATCGAGTGCATTATTTTGTTTATCCACCTGTTGCCGGATAGAAACTGCATTATTTTATTGATTGTGAAAGTTGCGATCAATAGGATGAAAATCATAAGAAAATTAATAATTTCATGCTTACTTTCTTTCAAAAGAGAAAAAATTGTTATCATGAAAAGTGTTGATAGGTCAGCTATCAGAGCACTTGTCATAAGTGTCTGTCTGTATGATTTTTTTAGATCAAGCCGCGATTTCAGTGTTGGAAAGACAACCGCAACGGATGTTGTGGAAAAAATAAGGGCTAAATAGATCTTACTTGTGGAAAAATGAAATATTTCCACTAAAAATATCGAAAACAGATATGACAAGGATAATGTAAAAACAAATATGAGTGCTGATATAAAGAGCGGTGAATGAAAAAATCTTTTTGCCGATATAATTTGTTCTTTGAATTCCACCTCAAGACCGCTTAGAAACATAAGATAGATGAGTCCGAACATAGACAGAAATTCCAAAGCAGGTATATCTGTTCTTATAATATGGAATCCGCTTCTGCCCAGAATCAATCCTGCTATTATTTCAAGGGCAACAGACGGTATCATGCCCTTAAAAGATTTGGCCGAAACAAAAGGTATTATAAAACTCATCAGAGCTATTATTGCCAGTGAGTTAATTCCGTAATTATGCATTTATTTTTACTCTCATATATTATCTATCTTTTTGTGGAATTATAAAGGGCAAAGAGCACAAGAATGCCGCCTGAAATTTGTTTTAGCGTAAGACCTTCCGAGAGAAGCAAAAATGCCCATATTATTGAAAGTACCGGTTCGAACAGTATAGAGAGTGAAACAACAAAAGCAGGGACCTTTTTTAACGCATAGCTGAAACCTGTATGGCCTATAAGTTGAGGTATAAGTCCAAGACATACAAGATATAGATAATCTTTGTTCGAAAAACCTATAAGAGGAGCATTGGTAAAAAGTACCGGAAAAATAAGAAAAAATGCTGTTGCCGGATAGAGAATTGCGATATAGTTTGCCGTTCCGACGGTTTGGCGAACCTTCTGCCCAACCATTAAATATCCTGCTATGCTTGCCGCTGCTATAGTTGCCAGCAGATCACCCATAAGATTTTTAGAATTTGCAGCCAAATCAAGATCAGACGATCCTATAAGGATTATGCCGAAGATTGCGATAACTGTTGAAATAATATCTCTTATTTCAGGTTTTTTTCTTAAAAAAACTAATGAAAAAAACATTATAAAAAGCGGGCTTATTGCAACAAGAACAATTGAACTGGCAACCGAAGTAAATTTAAGAGATAATGTCCATAATGTGAAATCGCCTGCCAAAAAAAATGCAGAGAGAATTGAAAGCAGCAGTTCTTTTCTGCCCAATGAACGCAATTGCTTCTGAAAGTAAACCGGTGCAATGAACAGTGAGCTTGTAAGCATTCTCCAGAACGCAATTGAAGGACTTGGTACATCGCTAAGTAGTTTAATCCAAATTGCCGCAGTTGATACGCTGACTACAGATACGAACAGCACTAAATATTGTTTTTTAACCTTTTGCTCCAAAAGTCGAACTTTTGTTTGACTATATAGCACTCCGGTTATAAAGTAAACAGATGATTGTTGGAACTATTGTTAATACGTTTGCCGTAGTGGCGGGTTCTGCCGTAGGGCTTATAATAAAAAAAAGTTTACCGGAAGATATAAAAAATCGTTTTTTTGAAATTGTCGGGCTTTTTACGATTGTATTGGGATTAAAAATGGCAATAACCATGAAAAATCCAATTGTCCTTATAATCGGACTGCTTGTGGGCTGGTTGATCGGAAAACTACTGAAGCTTGACAAAAATTTTAGAAAAATCGGATCGGTTTTTGGGAAATTTTCCAGAGACGGGAGTCTCTTTTCTGAAGGATTTACTACGGCGTTTGTACTTTTTTGTGCAGGTTCATTGACAATTATCGGTGCACTGGATGAGGGATTGCGAGGTGACCCTACGCTGCTCCTGACGAAATCCGTTATGGATGGAGTCTCGTCGGTAATTTTATCTTCGGTTTACGGCGCAGGAGTGATGTTTGCGGCTATTCCGCTTTTTTTATTCCAAAGCGCTATTACATTATCCGCTTCATTTTCGAAACTGTTTTTGCTGCCTCCGGTCATTGGCGACATAAATTCAACGGGAGGAGTTTTGGTACTTGCTATAGGTGTAGAACTTCTATTTAGAAAAAAACTTTCGGTTATTGAACTTTTACCCTCTATTGTTGTGGTGCCTCTTATATCTGCTCTATTTTAGATAAAATTTTACTTTGAAACATTTGAGAAACAGCAACTTGACTAATTTTATGCAAAGTATAAAATAACACAAATGTTTCTGATACCTTATGCTTTTCTGTCGCTTCTGCTGTTGATTTTGGCTGTTGTTGCTCTTTTTTTTCTAATACAAATTGGAATTGTAGTAAAGAGCTTTGAGAAACTGCATCTTTCAAGGCGGGCCGTTTTTATTTTACTTATTTCAAGCTGGCTTGGAAGTTTTATCAACATACCGATTGCCACAATAAGCGCCGGTGGTATTTCTTCTCAAACGGCGCATATCTTTTCACCTTTTTTTGATTATGCCGTTAACTCCGGTTACAATATTATAGCAATTAATGTCGGAGGGGCTCTTATACCGATTATGATATCCGCCTGGCTGATTGCAAAAAGTAACATACCGATATCAAAAATAATTATAGCTGTTTTAATAGTTGGATCTATAATGTATAAGCTTGCTTATCCTATCAACGGAGTTGGTATAGCGGTTCCCATGCTTCTTCCGCCTCTGATTGCAGCGGTATGCGCACTTATAATCTCTCCCAAAAACAGTGCACCGGTTGCTTACATTTCAGGTTCGATGGGTGTTTTGATTGGCGCCGACCTGCTGCATATAGGTGATTCCGAGTTGCTTGGAAGCGGGGTGCTCTCAATTGGAGGAGCAGGAACGTTTGACGGTATCTTTTTAGCCGGGTTGGTGGCGGTTATTCTTGCTTGAAAACATACCAAGTATGAGTTATTATCAGATGGATATGATGAATGCTCCTGTCTCCTATTGTCTCCTATATTTTTTGTAATTACCCTTGACACTCTTTTGATAACTCGTATCTTATCTGTATGATTTTTTATTTGGCACTGTTTGCGTTTGCGATAGATGTTCCGTTTGGATATTTGCGGGCACCGCATAGAAAATTTTCATTTAAATGGTTTCTTTATATCCATCTTCCTATCCCGTTTATAGCATTACAGAGGATATTTTTTCATATCAGTTATTACTATATTCCCCTGTTCCTGGTTATGGCAGTTTTAGGACAGATAGCGGGTAAATTTGTTTATGAAAGATTATGTAGTAGAGTGAAAAAGGTATAGAAAATTACACTTTAGGTCTTTACAATTTTTTTTTAGATGATATAGTAACTTTTCGTCATTGATGTGGAGAGGTTCCCGAGCGGTCAAAGGGAGCAGACTGTAAATCTGCCGGCGGAGCCTTCGGAGGTTCGAATCCTCCCCTCTCCACCAGGTGCGGGAATAGCTCAGCTGGTAGAGCACAAGCCTTCCAAGCTTGGGGTCGCGGGTCCGAACCCCGTTTCCCGCTCCATGCCCATGTAGCTCAGCTGGTAGAGCACTTCCTTGGTAAGGAAGAGGTCACCGGTCCAAATCCGGTCGTGGGCTCCATAAAAAAATTTTTGCAGCGGCAAATAAGGAGGTAGCTATGGCAAAGGAAAAATATATTAGAACGAAACCGCATCTCAACATTGGAACTATCGGTCATGTTGATCACGGAA
>JAADFJ010000044.1 GCA_013152955.1 Campylobacterota bacterium | reverse complement strand
AAGCTATTGATAAATTGTATGCTCCGTCTGCCTTTTCCAAAACAACTTCAAAATGTTAGATACAGGCAAAAAGAAACTTTTTCTGTTATGCGCTTTGTCGATAGCTGCTGTTGCAATTATGCCGTTTTTCGGGAATTATCATAACAATATCATATTTTATGATATAAGAATCCCGAAGGTTTTGTTGGCATTTTTTGTGGGTGCGGGACTCTCTATCAACGGAGCTGTATTTCAAACACTGTTCAGAAACGATCTTGCAACTCCATATATACTTGGTGTTGCCTCGGCAGCTGCATTTGGAGCTGCAATAGGTATTCAGATTGGAATTGATAATCAGATGCTTTTATCGGCTTTGGCTTTTCTTGCTGCATTATCTGCAACGATAATAGTATTTATGCTCGGCAGAATTTCAAAAAGACCCGGCGGTCTGCTCCTTGCCGGAATAGCTTTGAATTTTTTTTTCGCTTCTTTGATTCTGCTTATGCAGTATCTTGCGAACTTTACGGTATCATTTGAGATTATCAGATGGATGATGGGAGATCTAAGTATAATAGGATATGGCAAACTTTCTCTGATAATTCCTTCTGTTCTGCTGTCTTCAGTAGTAATATATCGATTTTATGATGAGCTGAATCTGTTTATTGCGGGGGAGGAGTTTGCAAAAATTCATGGTGTCAACGTAAAACAGATTAAAGCGGCACTGTTTTTTTTGACTTCACTTTCAACGGCAATTATAGTATCGGTTGCCGGTCCGATCGGATTTGTAGGAATGATGGTTCCGCATATAATAAAAATGACTATAGGCAGAGATCATAAATTTATGCTTATAGGGGCATTTTTTTTCGGAGGTCTGTTTCTTGTCGCTTCCAATGAGATCGGAAGAATCATAGTACCTCCTGCTCAGATACCGGTAGGTATTATAACATCCATATTGGGAGGACCGTTTTTTATATGGCTGCTGATTAGGAACGCTAAATTATAATATATGAGCACCTCTATTAATTCTGAGTCTTCATGGATTATTAGAGATGCCGCGAAGGAGAATATTATGGAAAAAGGCTACATACAGGTTTATACGGGTAACGGCAAAGGGAAAACAACGGCTGCATTGGGTCTTGCGATCAGAGCAGCGGCAAGCGGAATGCATGTCTATATCGGCCAGTTCATAAAGGGAATGCATTATAGCGAACTTGATATATTGGAGAAATGTCCTTATCTTGGTGATCATATTAAGATAAAGCAGTACGGTAAGGATTGTTTTATATACAACAAGCCTACGGAGAAAGATGTTCAAATGGCGCTGAAGGGAATAAAAGATCTCAGGTCAGCCATGGAATCAGGAGTTTATGACGTTATTGTCGCGGATGAGATAAATATTGCAGTCTATTTTAAGCTCTTTAGCGAAGATGTGCTGCTTGAACTAATGAGATCCAAGCCGGACAGGGTCGAATTGATTATAACAGGCAGAAAAGCGACTGAAAAAGTCATTGAGCAAGCCGATCTTGTAACGGAAATGAAAGAGATAAAACATTACTACACAAAAGGTGTTCAGGCGAGAGTGGGGATAGAAAAATAACATTAATTATGCTATACTGAATGCCGGAATTTGAACTTTAGACTGTCTCTGTCAATTTTGAGCGTTTCAAATTGAGAGCTCGAATTGGCTTTATCGAGGCGTAAATTGCAGCAAGCAAAGCTATCGCCGAGATTTGCCTGCCTGTGCGGGAAGCCGCACGCAGACAGGCAGCGCGGAGGAGGCAGATTTGGAGTTCAGGGTGAATTAGTAAATAGATTGAGCCGGCGGCAGGTTTTCAAGCCTATGTCTGTAATTATAATCTGCAGATTCAAAGTCGGCATGGAAGGTAAATTGATTTTAAAAGATATTGAACCGAAAGGTTTGTGGAAACAGTTTGTCAGTATAAGTGCCATTCCAAGATGCTCCAGGCATGAGGCGGCAATAGGAGATTATGTTAGAAGTGAGGCCGCCAGACATAAACTTGAATCTGCAGCCGATGAATACGGAAACATAACAGTAAAAATCCCGGCAGCAAATTCATCAAGTGAGCGGATCATTCTTCAATCTCATCTTGATATGGTGTGCGAGAGCGCAAAGCCGTTCGATTTTGCAAACCGGCCGATAAAATTAATATATGAAGATGGAAAAGTGCACTCTGAGGGTACAACGTTAGGAGCTGATAACGGTATAGGTGTTGCTTCGATGCTTTCTCTAATGGATGAACAATTTTCTCATCCGCCGATTCTGCTTCTTTTTACCGCCGATGAGGAGACAGGTTTGAATGGAGCTAAAAAGCTGTCGGAAAAATTTATTACCGGAAAACGGCTGCTGAATCTTGATGGAGAAGAGTTCGGCAAAATATATACAGGGTCTGCCGGAGGCATTGTTACGATCGGTACTGCAAAAATTGATAAAATTCAGATTCCGGAAAAAGGGTATAAGATTTTTGTGGGAGGACTCAAAGGCGGACACTCCGGAGTCGATATTGATAATAGCAGAACGAATGCCATAAAACTGCTCTTTGAAATTTTGGAAATATTGGATGAAAAATATGAGATAAAAATAGCTTCAATTGAGGCAGGAGATAAAATAAACGCAATTCCAAGATCCGCAGAGGCAGTCATTTTGACATCTGATTCCACCGTAAAGCAGGTTATTGTGAATAAAATTAATGACTTGAAGCAGACTTCGGATGAAAATATTAAGTTAAATATAGAGAAAACAGACGCTAAAGATTACTATCGCAGAACATTCTCAAGAAAACTTATCAGAATGATAAATGCAATTCCCAATGGAGTTTTGGAAAGATCGAAGGGCAGAGTCTATACCTCATCAAACCTTGCCTCTATAAAAGAGGGGAAAAAACTTACAATAAAAACTTTTCAAAGAAGCTATAACAATATAGATATGAACACTTTTTCGTCCAAAATAGCAACGGTTTTTCGGGACAGCGGTTTTTCGGCTGCTAAAGAAGGCGAATTTCCCGGATGGGAACCGACTGAGTCCGAGCTCTTAAGAACCGCAGAAGATCAATTTGAGAAACTGTTCGGCAAAAAGGCTGAAACATTGGCAATACATGCAGGTATTGAATGCGGAATCATAAAAAATCAATGCAGCATAGAACAACTGATATCATTTGGACCTACAATAAAAAATGCACATAGTCCTGCCGAATCGGTTGAGGTAGAATCTGTAGAGAAATTTTATAGATTCTTAAAAAAACTTATAGAAGCGTTGTAGATGAATACAAGTTACAAAAAGGCTCAAAAGATAACTTTGATTGGATCTGCTGCCAATATACTTTTGGCGGTGACAAAGATTGCTGCCGGTCTTTTAGGAAGAAGTGAAGCTCTTGTTGCCGACGGTATACACAGCTTTTCGGATTTAGTTTCAGACGCAGTTGTGATTGTGGGAATAAAAGTTTCGGGCCGCCCGGCTGATATTTCTCATCCGCTTGGACATGGAAAGTATGAGGCATTATCCACAATTTTGACATCTTTGATATTGGCATCAGCAGGAATAGTTATTGCCTATCATGCAATTTTTTTGGTTTCCGGCGGCAGCAGAAGAATGCCTCCGGCGCCTATTACCCTTATTGTAGCACTTGTTTCCATAGTTTCCAAAGAGTGGCTTTTCAGGGTAACAAAAGGTATCGGACAAGAACTTAATTCCGGATCGCTGATAGCAAATGCGTGGCATCACCGTTCTGACGCGGCAAGCTCACTGGTCGTTCTCGTAGGTATTATAGCTTCATATTTTGGAATCTGGTTTGCCGATTCTGCGGCTGCCGTTATAGTTGGCGTACTCATAATATATGAAGCGTATGCGATTGCCAAAAATGCAGTGAATGAGCTTGTAGATGCGCAGATGATTAGTGAATCTCAATTGAATAAGATTAAATCGGAAATATCTAGTATAGTCGGCGTATTTTCTGTCAATTCCATTATAACCAGAAAATACGGGCCCAATTATATTGTCGATCTATCGGTTGCGGTCGGCTCGATATCGATAGAGCTGTCAACAAAATTATCAGCTGAAATTACTAAATTGATAAAGAATAATCTTGGTAATGTGAGACAGGTAAATGTATATTTCGAAGCGTCCTGCGATATCAATGAAATAAATAATTCAAGGCAGGAGCGGCTGTCTAAAAGACTGATAGAAATATCAAAAAATTTTGACCAGATAATGGGACTTCATAACTATTCGTTCATTAACAGCAAAAGAGGAGTCATAGCTGCAATTGATATTGAAGTTCCGGGCAGCATAACTACTGAGCAAAGTCACAAAATAGGAAAACTGTTCAAAGATAAAGCTATGATCGATTCTAAAGATATTATAGATATGGTAGTGCATGTAGATCCGTATCATCCCGATAGAGAGCTTCAAAATATTTTATGGAGAAAAAGTGGATAAAAACGAATTATGGTGCGGAACGGTTGAGAATTTTGATAATTGCTCGGGCAGCGTTGCTTTGGTTAAAATCGAAAATGATCCTGCCGTTTCAGAAGCAGAAAAGTTTATCAGTCTGACAAGCACAAGTTTAAAAACAGTCGTTTTGTATATAAAAGGCAAAAGGTCGCTTCCCACTCTCTTGTGTATGGGAAAGGTTGATCTCATCTATCTTGATGAAGGTACGGAATTTTTTATCACACAAAATCAAATTGAGGGTATAGACATCAAATTTTTATCTGTTTTATCAAGTTTTATAAACAGATATATATTAACCGATATGATATATACGGGAAGAATTATCAGCGGATATGATGCAGTCAAGTTGGGCATTGCAAACTCTATAACATGTTACCCGAATATTGTCAATCGCATTGAGAAGCAGTCGGAAAATCTGCCTTTTGCGCTTAAACTGCTTAAAAAAATTTCCTCCATAAACAGCAGTTTAAGCGAGGCAGATGCAAGATTTGTTGAGCGTATGGCCTTCGCTCTTACTTTCTGTTCATCGGATCAGAAAGAGGGGATGAGTGCCTTTCTGGAAAAGCGAAAGCCTGAGTTCAAAGGAAAATGAGCAAAATTTTTGTAAGGCAATCTAAAAGAATAGGATGGATTTATGTTTATCATGATACTTTTCCGAATCCGGTAAGTTTCAAAACGCTGCATAGTCTTATAAAAGCCTTTAGCGGGTTTTCAAAGTTGGATGTAATTATATTAACGGGAGTAGGCAAAAGTTTTTTATCCGGTGCCAATATCAACGATATGCTGAATTTTGACTACAAAGACGCATGGGAATTTTCGGCTCTTAACGAACTGTTGTCAAACACAATAAAACAGTGCAAAGCAATAACCATAGCTGCCATAAACGGATACTGCTTCGGGGGTGCCAACGATATTGCGCTTGCCTGTGATATGAGAGTTGCCGGAAAAGATGCTCTGTTCGGTCATACAGGAGCAAATATAGGTATATTGACCGGATGGGGAGGAACATATCTGCTTCCAAAAGCAATTGGAACAAAAAGGGCATACGAACTTTTTTTCAGTAAAAAGCGATTAACCGCACAAGAAGCATTAGATCTGAATTTGATAAACAGAGTTTTTGATTCGACTCGTTTTTATTCTGAGGTCAATCAATTTGCCAAAGGATGTATGCAGAGAGTCAAAAAGGGCAGGGCGCTTCTGAATGCAATAAGGACAATCTCATCTTAGTGCGTAACCCTCCTGTATAGCGGATCTCGTCTTACCGGAATAAATCCGGCATCTTTTATCAGCTGCTCAATTTCACTAACGCTCGCAATATTCCTGTGGCCTGCAAGCCGCATGACATTTTCCTCAACAAGTATACTCCCCAGATCATCGGCTCCAAAATAGAGGGCAAGCTGACCGATCTTTTTTCCCTGAGAAGACCAGGAAGCCTGTATATGATCAAAATTATCAAGAACAATTCTCGAAATTGCAACAATTTTCAGATAATCAGAGGCGCTTACATCTCCTTTTCTATCGCGTAAAGCGGTATTTAAAGGCTTAAAATCCCAGCTTATAAATGCGGTAAAACCGCCTGTTTCATCCTGGAGAGCTCTCAGTTTTATCAGATGGCTGATTATATCCTCATGTGTCTCGATATGTCCAAACATCATGGTAGCAGTAGTTCTATACCCAAGGTTATGAGCAATTCGCATTATCTCAAGCCATCTGTCGGAGCTTATTTTTAATGGTGCTATTTTTTTTCTAACATCTTCTGTTAGTATTTCAGCGCCTCCTCCGGGAATAGTTCTTAAGCCGTTATCCCAAAGAGCACGCAGTACACTGCTTGTTGTTTTGCAGCTTATTCTACTCATAAGATCGATTTCGGGAGGGCTGAATGCGTGAACAAATAACTTTGGGAAATGTTCTTTAAGCTTTCGTATCATGTCAAGATAATATTTATATTTTATGGCTTCATTCAATCCGCCCTGTATAAGAAGCGTCTCCACTCCTAAATTCTGCAGTTTTTCAGCCTTCTGCAAAATTTCTTCTATGCTCATCGTATAAGATTCGGTGCTTTTTTCGTCTTTATAAAATGCGCAAAAGCTGCATTTCGTATTACATATATTTGTATAGTTTATATTGGTATCCACTACAAAGCTGACTGTTTTTAAAGGATTTTTCGCAAATCTTACGGCAGACGCCTCTTCTTCCAGTTCATAAAAATTTTTATCAAAAAGATTTAAAGCCTCTCCGAAATCATATCTTTTCATTACAAGACAGCTTTAAGGTAATTTCCGGTTCGCCTAATCGGCGCAAAACCGGCTCCGGTGATTAACTTACGCAATTTCTCTTCGCTCATAGATGATGGCGATTCTGTGCCGGCTGAATGCGTTATGAGCTCTTTTCCTATTGTTCCATCAAGATCATCGGCGCCGAAAAATTGTGCAATCTCGGCAAGTTTTGGTGTCAGCATTACCCAGTATGCCTTTATGTGCGGAAAATTTGACAAGATAATTCTTGACAGCGCAATTACCTTAAGAATTCTGACTGCCGAAACCGGAGGCAGATCAAGAAAACTGCTGCCGGGATGGAAAGGCAGCGCTACAAAGGCATTGAAACCGTTGGTTTCTGCCTGAAGTTTTCTCAGCTCAAAAAGGTGATGTACTATTTCATCATCGGTTTCTATATGACCAAAAAGCATAGTGGCGCTGCTTCTCAAGCCGATTTTATGAGCTGATTTGTGAATAAAAAGCCATTTGTCCGCATCGGCCTTTTTTGGAAAAAGCCTCTGTCTGATGCGATCGGAAAAGATTTCCGCTCCTCCTCCGGTCAGCGAATTTAAACCGGCTGTTTTAAGATCTGATAAAACTTCTTCAACTTGCAGACCGCTAATTGTTGAAAAATGGTCAATCTCAGCGGCAGTAAAAGCCTTAATCCAGATATCGGGAAAGTTGGATCGAACGGCTTTTATCATATCTGTATAATGACAAAAGAGCAGGTCGGGATGAAGTCCTCCGACAATATGAACCTCATCGGTTTCTCTCTGAGCAATGATGTTAATTATTTCCCGGTTACTTAAAAAATATTCACCTTTTTCACCCGGACTTCTTGCAAATGCGCAGAATTTGCAGCGTGAAATGCATATGTTGGAATAGTTTATCTGTCTATTCAGCACATAATAGCTGTTTATACCATGTTTTTTTCTTCTTATTTCATCGGCTTTTTTGCCTACATCAATCAGGTTTCCTTCCAGCAGTCTTACTGCCTCGCTATGTGTAATCATCCGTTTTCTCCTTAATGAAACTCCATTGCTCTATCTGTTGCCAAGTTGCATAACCGCCTCAGCCGCGATTTACGTTTTACCGGCGGTTTTGACTTTCAATATAAACCTCTGAATCAACAAGAGGTGTTCTATAAAATCAGCATAGCATCGCCATAACTATAAAAACGATACTTTAATCTAATAGCTTCATCATAGATCGGCTGCAGTCTTTTTCCTGCAAACGCTTCCACAAGCATAAGCAGTGTAGATTTTGGAAGATGAAAATTGGTAATCATGGCATCTGCCGATCTAACCTTTTTGCCGGGGTATATAAAAAGCTCCGTACTACCGCTTCTTGTCTCTAATTTATTTCCGTTTAACGAAGATTCAAGCGCTCTGATCACCGTTGTTCCTACTGCAACAATTTTTCCTTTTCCTTTAGTACTGTTGTAAAGTTCTGCCAGTTCTTCTCCTATTGAAAATCGTTCGGAATGCATCTTGTGCAATTTTATATCGTCAACCTCAACCGGTGAAAATGTTCCTATTCCGACATGAAGCGTCAGCTCTCCGAACTTTACTCCTTTTTCTTTTAATCTGTCAATCAGCTTGTTTGTGAAATGAAGTCCTGCAGTGGGAGCGGCTATTGCGCCTAATCTTTTTGCATAGACGGTCTGATAGCACTTTTTATCACCGGGCTCATCGGCCCTCTTTATATATGGAGGAAGCGGAATATGACCGTATTTATCGGCGTATTCCATGATATCTTTTTTGAATTGAACGATTTTTAGTCTCTCCTCTGCTGATTTTACGATTCCATAATTGTCGTTTTTTAAAAGTAGTTTGGTTTCCCGTTTAATTTTTCCTTTGATAAGTACCTTCCAGAGATTTTTGCTTATCTCTTCGACAAGCAAAATTTCGACCTTTCCGCCTGTTAATTTTTCTGCATAAATTCTTGCATAAATGACTCTGGTATTATTAACAATGATAAGATCGCCTTTTTTAAAATAATCGATAATGTTATCGAACCGTTTGTGAACCGTTGTTTCGGCCTTTCTGTCATATATAAGAAGTCTGGATGAAGAGCGGTCTGCGGGCGGATATTTTGCAATGAGCGAAGGATCGAGGTCATAGTTAAAATCGGAAAGTTTCATATTTTTGATTTACCCAGAGGAAATGCTTTGTTGTATTCGGCTATCAACATAGAAATATTTACATGCGTATAGCGTCCGGTAGTATTTATAGAGCTGTGACCCAGCAATTTCTGTATAGTTCTTATATTCATGCCGTTTTCAAGCAGATGTGTTGCAAATGAATGTCTCAGTGAGTGGGGGTTTATCTTGTATCCCAATGCTTTCATGCTCCATTTATATACAATATTTCTTATGCCTCTTGATGATATGGGATTGCCGAAACGGTTCAAAAACAGATGCCCTGAGCTGTTTTGCGAGTTGATATACGTCTGAAGCGCCTCTTTGGCCTTACCGGTAATAGGTATGATTCGCTCAACCGACCCTTTTCCAAAAATTCGGATAGTTTTTGAGGTAAGCATAAGACTGGAAATCTTTAATATCGACATCTCTCCAATTCTCAAACCGCAATAGAAAAGTTCTAAAATCGCTCTATCTCTCAAGTTTTCCTTAAGTTCGTCATTCTCGAGTATTGATTTTATGCGATCTTTGTTCAGGAATTTTGGAAGCGGCTTCTCGAAACGGGGAGACCTTGCTGAAACGGTTTTATTCATATATTTTGCCAGTCCTTTCAGCGCAATAATTTTTCGTGCAATAGTGGCAGGCTTATATCCGCTCATATATATTTTGTGAAGAAAAAGATTGGCGGCATCCTCAAAATTATGGTTTTTAAGAAAATTTATCATCGGTTTTATGTCCGACAGATAACTTTTTATGCTGTATTTGGAAAGTCCTCTAACCAGCAGGCTTTTTCCGTAATCATCAAAAAGATCACTCATTATATTCAGCTCACTTCCTATAAACTCTTTATCTTTTTTATTATAGCGCTCGTGGATTTTCCATCAACAAAGTCGATTAGTTTTACGATTCCTCCGTTATTTTTGAGAATATCGGAGCCTACAATCAATTTATCCTTATAATCTCCGCCTTTAACCAATATATCCGGTTTTATCATTTTTATAAGCTCAAGCGGAGTGTCTTCATCAAACAGAGTTATTGCGTCGACAAATCTCAAACTTGCCAAAATTTCCACTCTGTCGGCTTGACAGAATATCGGTCTTTTCTCCCCTTTTATTCGTTTTACGGATTTGTCGCTATTGACACCTATCCACAAAATATTTCCCAATTCTTTAGCTTTTCTGAGATATTCTATATGTCCGGCATGCAGCAGATCAAAACATCCGTTGGTAAATACAATTGTTCCGTTTCTGTGCAGAGTCATCGCCTTATCTGATACCTCACGATATTCTATAATTTGAGCTCTCATAACTCCCGTTCAATGAGCGAACAGAGGATATGACCAAGCAGTATGTGAACTTCCTGTATTCGTGCTGTCCGAACAGAGTCAACTATCAGCGGATAATCGACAATCCCTGCTATTTTGCCGCCGCCGTTGCCCAAAAAAGCTACTGTCGGCATATTTTTAGTTTTTGCGGATTCAAGTGCTCTATACACATTTTTGCTGTTTCCGCTTGTGGAAATGCCCACGGCAACATCTCCGGTTCTTCCCAAAGCATTTACCTGTTTTGCGAAAATATCATTGTAATGATAGTCGTTAGCTATACTGGTGATCACCGAACTGTCGGTAGTAAGAGCTAATGCCGGCAGCTCTCTTCTTTCTTTTTCAAAACGATTTACAAATTCTGCAGCAAGATGTTGGCTGTCTGCCGCACTTCCGCCGTTACCGAAAAAAAAGATAATATGGCGATTTTTAACAGTCTTCAGCAGCAGATCCGCTATCTCAAGAACAGCTTTTTTGTTTGCTTCAAAAAATTTATTTACGGTGTCATTGTGTTCTTTTATAATCTTTTCTATCATAAAATTTTCAGAATTTCTGTTGAATCGGCAAGTGTAAAATCAGGTCTAAGCTGTTTTACCAATTCCGGCGGTCTTAACCCCCACAATGCGCCGGCAGTTTCGAACTCTGCCAATTTGCCTGCAATTATATCATTTTCGCTGTCGCCTACCATAATTACTCTGCCATTGCTTCCTATTTGGTCGGCAGTTTTCAGAAGCGGTTCAGGATGCGGTTTTTTTCTATAGATATCTCCTCCCGTAATCACATCAAAATAACTGTCCAGTCTGAGTTTATGCAGAATTGTTTTTGAAAGTTCGGTCATTTTGTTTGTTACAACACCCATTTTTATATCTTTTGATCTGATCAATTCGAGTATTATCTCAATATTCGGGTAGGCTTTTGTATTATCGGTAAGATGTTCCGTATAGAACGACATAAAATAATCTAACATCTCTCTGAGATGATTTCTGTCTCCGGTACAATCGTAAAGCAGTTGACGTATGCCGTTGCCGATATATTTCAATATCAGTTGATCCGGCAGGCTGTCTATGCCGAACTGTTCCATAGTTTTGTTGACTGCAATAGCAAGATCTTTTCTTGAATCGATCAAAGTGCCATCCAGATCAAACAAAATCAGCGGCTTTTTTTTCATTTTATTTCATATTTCTCAGAGAAAATTCTGCAATCATCATACCCTCATTAAAAATCTTCAGCTTTTCGGCAATCCAGATACTTTTATAGCTATTTGTATAATCACCATACTTGATAAGAATATCAGAAGATTTGACTTGCGCCAGTACAAGTTTATCTGTTTTCATCGTAAAATTAAAACCGTTTTTAGAAAATATGATATTATTCCGCTCCTGTTTGATTTTTAGATTTCTGAGGTTTATCTTGCCGAAAAGCAGGGATGAGAACTGTTTGAATATCGGTTTAAGAATTTTTATATATCTGCCTGCATCTTTCTGAACAAATTTATAATTTATATCCGAACCGTTATATATAATTTGGCCGGTTTGACGCATATAAGGATCAAAAAACAGAATGTCGTATCCGTTATTTATTTTTTTATAAAGTGCATAAAAAGGATAGCTCATACCGACATAAAAGAACGAACCTGTTATTTCGGTCTCCTTCGGAAGCAATTTTATCTGATTATCGGCAATCTTTCTGATATCATTCAGATGAATAGGCAGGTATGTAATATTTTTGGCGCATCCTTGAAGCAAAAGCAGGAATATGGCCGGCAGCAAAGCTGCTTTATTCATAAAATTCTTTTATCTCATCTACTGTTTTATCAATTGACAGATCTTTTATGTCAAATTGAAAAGATGATGATACAGTCTTGCCATAGCTTTTTGTTTTCATTCTATAATCCAAAAAAACTATAACCCCTCTGTCCGTTCTCTTTCTTACTAATCTGCCTACTCCCTGCCGTAGTTTTAATATCATATCCGGTAGCAAAAATTTTGTAAAACTGTTTAAACCGATTGTTTCATAATATTTCATTTTTGCGTTAATCACCGGATCTCTGTTTGATTGAAACGGCAAATGCGTTATTATAACCGCAGAAAGATTATCTCCGGGTATGTCCACACCTTCCCAAAAAGAACTTGTTCCAAACAGAATTGATTCGGTTTCTCTCATTATTTCAAAAAGCTTATATCGCGGCACAGTTCCCTGAATAATCGGATTTTTTCCATCTTTTTCTAAAATCGGTCCTATTTCATCATAAGTTTTATTCATCTGAGTGTGAGATGTAAATAGTATGAGTATGCCGCCTTTAACGGCCGCTGCTATTTTTATTATGGCATCTTCAAGTTTAACCGAATACTCTTTATCAAGAGGCGAAATGCCTTTTACCATAAACGCTTTAACCTGATTATGCCAGTCAAACTCGGATTTAAGCTCGATCTCTTCCGGATTCTCCAATCCGATATTCTGTTTGATAAAAGAAAAATCCTGACCTACCTTTAGAGTTGCGGATGTCAGAATATTTGTCTTTTCCGCAAAAAGAGGGTGCAGAAAATCGGAAACATCAATTGGGCTTATCTGAAACGTTACAGCTTTTGCGGAATGTCTGATGCAGCAGATAAAACGCTCGTCCTTAAACTGAAACTTTTTCAGGATATTTTTTATATCAGCGAACTTTTCTATCAAAGTGATTATGCGCATCTTTTCAAAAAGAATCGAGTCATCATCGGAAAACTTGTCTATTGCTTTAATAATCGGTTTAGCCATTGCAATTATTTTTTCTACTGCTTCTTTAATCTCGTCGGTCTCTCTGCTGTCATTATCGATCTGAATAATTTCATTATGGAGCATCATTATTTTGTGTGATACCTCAATTAGTTTAACCCTTTTTTTGAGTTGCTTGAGTGCGGCTATCAAGCAGTTCAGGAGATCATAAAATTGATCATCGACATACGTGGCCATCTTGTATCTCAACAGATGAAGGATTCCACCGTTTTTTCTAATAAATTTGTTTATCGTCAAGACTATTTTTGCCGTAGAGACGCTTCCTCCAAACTGATTAGTTGCTACATCTGAAATATGATGGGCTTCATCCCAAACGATAAATCGATGTTCAGGAAGAATTTTTCTACCCTCCGGAAGTAGAAAATCAGATATCATTAGATGGTGATTGGTCACAATAATATCGGAGTTCAAAGCGAATCTTTTAGCCTTATAATAAAAACATTTAGATTGGAAAAAGCTACACTTTTTCCCCATGCAGGTGTCCGAGTCGGATGCAATATCATCCCAGCTACCGTCGGACAAAACTGTTTGATCCGATTTTATTCCTGTTTTTGTATTTTTTATCCATTGTTCCATTTTCTCCACAATTTTGACATTGCCCGGGAAGATTTTATAAAATTTGTTCAGACATATGTAGCGATTTCTTCCCATAAAGACTGAGAATCTAAGATTTTTGAATAAAACTCTTTTTAACATCGGCAGTTCGGATTTGAATAGCTGTTCCTGAAGATTAATAGTATTTGTGCTGATAACTACCTTCTCATTTTTCTTATTGGAAAAAATGATGGCGGCAATCAGATATGCAACGGTTTTGCCTATACCGGTGGGAGCATCAATCAGACAATTTTTTTCATTAAAAAGTGCATCGGCAACCGCATGGGCCATTTTTTCCTGCTCAGGACGATATTCATATCCTTGTATATTACTGCTTAATCTTCCGTCGGCAGAGAAAAATTGATCTACGGTTGCTATGCCGCTATCTTTTTCCTTTTTAATGGATCGAACTTCCCGAATCGATATCTTTGTCAATGCTCAACAAAGAAAGCGTGTCTTTGCTTGAAGCAGCCAAAAGCATTCCATTGGACTGGATGCCGAAGAGCTGCCTCGGAGCCAAATTTGCAATAATTATAATCTTTTTTCCGATAAGTTCCCCGGGATTATACGATTTTCCAATTCCGGCAACAATTGTCCGTTTTTCATCTTTTAAGCTTACCTCAAGTTTTATCAGTTTTTCAGACTTTTCTACGCGCTCGGCTGAAACGATCTCTGCAGTCTTGAGTTCAAGTTTCATAACATCATTTATGGAAATATACGATTTCTCTTTTTTGCGATCTTTGTTTTCTTTAGCATCCTTTTTAAAATCGTATCGTCTGAATAAAATTTCACCTTTTTCTACTTTGCTGCCCCTTATATCCCACTTAAAATTATCCCACTTAAATTCCGAATGATCGGAAAGACGTTTTTTTATAACTGCTGCCGTATCAGGCATAAATGGTGCCAATTCATAAGCTATAGCATGAAGAGCATAGGCGGCCGAGGCAAGTATATCATCAAGTTTATTTTTGTCGGTAAGAGCCCACGGTTTAGCATCGGTAATAAATTTGTTTGTCCAGCCTATATAGTTCCATATCGACTTAAGTGCGTTCAAAAAATCAAATTTATCCATACTTTCAGCTGCAAATTTATGCATTTTTTCAAAATTTTCTTCTGCCTCCGGTAGCCCGGAAACATCAGGTATGATACCTGAACTGTTTTTCTTTATCAGTGTTGCAACTCTGTTGAAAAGGTTTCCCAGATCGTTGGCAAGATCACTATTGATTCTATTTTTTATTGCCTTAATAGAAAAGTCGCCATCCTGACCGAAAGGAACATCACGAAGCAAAAAATATCTGAATGAATCGCGCCCAAACTGACTAATCATACTGTTTGGATCCACAACATTTCCAAGTGATTTACTCATTTTTTTGCCTTCCGATGTCCACCAGCCATGCGCAACAACCTGTTTCGGTGGCTCTATCCCGCCTGCGATGAGCATAGCAGGCCAGTAAACTGCATGGAATTGAAGTATATCTTTGCCTACAATATGTACCGCAGGCCAATATTTTGATGTTTCACTATTTTTGCAGCCGTAGTTGATGGCACTTATATAGTTTACAAGTGCATCAAACCAAACATAGATTACATGTTTGTCGTCAAAGGGTACGGGAATGCCCCAACTAAACGATGTTCTGCTGACAGAGAGATCCTGCAGGCCCCTGGTAACAAAACTCTTTACTTCATTGAATCTTGTATTTGGTATAACAAAATCCGGATGTGACTTATAGAATTCAAGCAGTTTATTTTGATACTTGGAAAGTCTGAAAAAATAACTTTCTTCTTTGAGTTTTTCCAGTGTTCTGCCGCACTGCGGGCAGAACTTATCGGGAGCCTCTGTTTCGGTAAAAAAGGATTCACAGGGAGTGCAGTACCATCCCTCATAATTACCCAGATAGATATCGCCTTGTTCATACAGCTTGTTAAACAAAAGCTGTACAAACTTGAGATGTCTGGGCTCGGTAGTTCTTATAAAATCATCATTTGTAATATCAAGTCTTTTCCATAAATTTTTGAATCTTATAACAACTTTGTCCGCCAGTTCAATTGGGCTGATCTCGTGAGCCTTTGCCGCTCTTTCAATTTTTTGACCGTGTTCATCGGTACCGGTAAGAAAGAATGTATCGCAGCCGGACATTCTTTTGTACCGTGCCATTGTGTCGGCAGCAATAGTGGTGTATGCATGACCAATATGCGGAATATCGTTAACATAATAAATCGGTGTTGTAATGTAGAAACTTTCTTTCATTTTCTTTTGTTACCCCTTGTTCTTCTTTTTTTTCTTTTGATCGGTTCTCTTTTTGCCTTTTGTCCGTTATTAATTTCTTTATTTTTATTATTATTTTCGGCAATAACAGTAAAACTATCTTTTTCTTTTATACTGCCGTTTTCATCGTGACCATGGTTTGCGAAATTACTATCAACGGATGGAAATTCTGCCGTTTTCTTTTTAACCGGTTCAAATGTATAAGGATCTATATCAATGTAGCTGTTATTCGGGCATCTGATTGTGACCTGTTTTTTTAGCGGTGAAATAAAGACTATCTTTCCCTGGACATCGCCTTTCTCAATCATAGTACCTACTTTAGGTATAGTCTTCTTGAATTCTCTGTAGATATCATCTTCATAACTCAGGCAGCATAAAAGTTTTCCGCATATACCTTTTATGCCTTTAACGCTAACATTCAGATTCTGATTTTTTACCATAGCAACCGATATATGCTTAAAATCCTGCAAAAAGCGATCGCAGCAAAGTCTTTGTCCGCAGACACCTATTCCGCCCATGAGTTTGGTTTCTTCTCTTGCTCTTACTTGATACATTTCAATTCTGCAGCGTAGTTTGTGAGCAAGACTTCTTACGAGCGTTCTAAAATCAACCCTTGAATTGGCCGTAAAGAAAAATGTGGCGTGTGTCCTGTCGAGAGTTATTGTCGAGTCCACCATTTTCATATTCAGGCAGAGTCTTTTAGCTTCAGATTTTGCAATATCCAGAAATTCTGCGATAAGCAAATTGTTTGATTCTTTCTTTTTGTGATCACTTTCTCCGGCAATTCTCAATATGGAGCTGTTCTCGTCAGGCATTTTATCTTCTGCTATGGATATTAATCTTCCCATATCCACATAGTTATCGGTTTCGCAAACAAGCCAATCTCCTACTGAAAAGTTGTTTTCAAAATCAAAATATCCAAATTTCCCTAATTTATGAAACCGTACTTTACCTATTTTTTTCATTCTGTTCCCTTATAAGTCCGTAAAGTATAATTTTTTGATTGCAATTATAATTTACGATATTGATTGCAGAATCTATAAGTTTGTCAAAAATTTTAGATGATCGGTTGTTCTCTGCTATTTTTATCAGATTATTCGCAATATCTTTTCTTTTCAATTTTTTAGCATAACTTATTAAATCCTCATAGTTACCGTTCAAAAGCAGACTTTCAAATTTCTTATCTGCGCCAATCTGTTTATTAAATTTATGATTAATGACAATTACTCTCGACAACACTGTAGACAAAAGTTCTGTTCTTTTTATTCCGGTAATAAAAAAATGCGACAGCTCGGGAGGCTCTTCGAGCAGTTTCAGAGCTGCATTTTGAGCCGGATCGGTTATTCCGTTAGAGCAGTCGATTACAACAAAATTCTTTCTTCCTTTGACCGATTTAAAAGAGAGAAATTTAGTCACTGTTCTGATTTCATCGATACCTATGGCTTTATCCGATGCGGTAATATGCATATTGGAATACAGATCATTTGATATCATTTTACAGGTTCGGCATTCTCCGCATCCGCCTTTTATATTATTAAGTATTGCACATCCATCCGACCTCTCGCATGACAGATCGGCAATTATTTTCTTTGCTGTAATTATATCGGCATTTTCAAACAGATATGCGGCTTTCAGTTCGTTCGATTTCATTTTCCCACTTCTCTATAATTTTTTTATGTACATCGTTAATGCTTCCTGATGCATCTATAACCGTTATCCTCTTATCGTTTTTCGCCAATTGAAGATATCCTTCAGAGACCCGTCTGTAAAATTCATAACCTTTTCGTTCAATCAGATCATGCATACCAGCTCTATTTATAGCATATTTAGGCGATATGTTAAGCAGGAAGGTTACCGCAGGCATCAGCGGGCAGAAACGATCAAGAAGCTCCCGAATCATATTTATATCCATACCCTCACCATAACCCTGGTAAGCAAGCGTTGAATAAGAGTATCGGTCGGTAAGTACCCATTCGCCTCTGTTCAATTTTTCCTCAATCTCTTTTATATGTATTATTCTGTCTGAGATAAAAAGCAGAAGTCTTGCTTTCATGGGAATATCAAAATTTCTTATTATGAAATCAAGCATTTTTGATGCCTCTGTTCCGCCCGGTTCGGCAGTTACAAATGCATCTATTGATTTTGATTTTAGGTAATCTTTAAACAGTTTTATCTGGGTTGATTTTCCCGAACCGTCAATACCTTCAAATGCTATAAACACCTTTTAACGATCTCCGAATAGGGTAGGGCTGCCGCTTTCGGCTTTATTACTTTTTAAAGGAGTTGATTTATCGGTCGTTTTCAGTTCACTGTCAAAACGTGTATTTGATAAGTCAAAATTTTTTAACTTATAGATGCTTTGCCGGGAATCCATATAATCAATATTAAACAGCAGCTCTGCTTCAGCCGTTAACGGTCTTTTTATCGAGCCCCATTCAAGTTCTCCATGGTGTGATGCTATTATATGCTTTAGATGAAGTATAACCGGAGTCTCTTCGCCTAAGCCTCTTGAGACCTTTTCTATTTCAGCAACACCTATGGCAAGATGTCCGAGGAGTTGTCCTTCTCTTGTGTATTCACCGTTTTCCGTCAGTTCCTGCAGCTTTCCTATATCATGAAGAAGTGCTCCCGTAATCATGAGATCGCTGTCTAAACCGTAATATACCGATAAGTTTTTTGCAATTTTTGCCATAGACACGGAATGTTCGAGCAGACCTCCCATATAGCAATGATGAATAGATTTCGCCGCAGGATGGCTCATAAATCTACTTCGGATCTCTTTATTATCAAAAAATTTCTTAAGTATTTTTTTTAGTGTGCTGTTTTTAACATCTAAAACGAGACTATCAAGTTCAGCTGAAAACTGAAGAATTTTTTTGTCGGAAAGTATCTTAAAATCATCATCATTCGAGTAATCCGATCGGCTCATATTTTTTATAATTATTTGAAGAGTACCTGCGTATCTGTTTGTTTTGCCTTCTATATTAACAATATCGTTGATTTTTATTCCTTTTGCGAGCTCAATTTTGTCATTCCACAGTTTCGCTTTTATTACACCGGTCTTATCCTTCAGCAATATGTTGTAGAACTTTTTCCCTGATCTTGTTTTCAGTGGTTCAATTACTCCTACTTTAAAGACAGAGCTGAACTCTTCAGTAGTTTCTTTGAGATCACTGACAAAAATAGTCTTTTTATTCATGCTATTCATAATTTTTCAGCCCTCAACAGTCTTATTTTCTTGTCATGCCAATACCATTTTTCAATTTTTCCAAATTTATAGCTTCGCAAAAAACGTTCTGCATCCCATTTGATAAATTCCGCTGCCAATTCGCACTCAAAATGAGTAAAGAGATATCCGGCTATTGGGTTAAGTTTTTTCATATCAAACTGATTGTAATCCAATATAAAAAGATGACCGCCCCTTTTCAGCAGTTTAGAGACATTTTTCATTAGAGCCGATCTTTCCTGAATCTCAAGTCCGTGCATTATAAAACCTATAAATACCATATCAAATCCGTTAAACTTTAACGGCTTCAATATATCTGCCTGGATAACCTCAGAATTTTTATATTTTTTCAGCCTTCTTCCTGCTTTTTTAAGCATTGTTTTGCCGATATCGACCAAAACAATCTTGCCGGAATTCCCCACGGAGCGGGCAAACAGTTTTGCATTTTTACCTGTTCCGCCTCCTAAATCTATCAAACTGACACCCTCTGTGATATTCATTTTTGCAGCAGCATCTTTTACAAGTTTGCCATATCTGAAACCGGTGGCTAAATTGACCAGCAGATCGTAAAATCGTGCTTTAATACCTGTTATTTTGATCTTAGATCTCGCCATTAGAAACCTCTAACGCTTCTTTCAAGCTAAATCTTTTCTCATAAAGTGCCTTACCGATAATAACGCCCTCAACTGATTTGCTTAACTTCACAGCTTTTTTTATATCTTCGATTGATTGCACTCCTCCTGAGATTATAGTCTTAGCGCCTGTTTTAACGGCAAATCGACTATAAAATTTTTCATCAATTCCGCTAAGCATGCCGTCCTTTGAAATATCTGTAAGTAAAAATAGATTAATTTCCGGCATAAACTGTTTTGCAAATTCGATAGGTGTACTTCCGCTGTTCTTTAACCAGCCATCTATCATAACACTGTTATTCGAAAAATCTAATGCAACTATGATTTGACCCGGATATTGCAGAGCAATCGATTTGACTAAATCTCTGTTTCTGCATGCAGCAGTTCCAATTACTACTCTGTCTGCATCATATTCAAACATCTGAATTATATCCTTTTTTGTTCTTAAACCGCCCCCAACTTCCTTTTTTATTCCATCGCTGCCAAGCAGTTCTTTTATCAGATCTTTGTTGTCGGCTCTGCCGGTAGCTCTGTCTATATCAACTATATGAACCCATTCTGCGCCGCTTTTTATAAAATCCTCCAAAATTTTATAAGGGCTGCTGCTGTAAATTGTTTTATCTTCGATTCTGCCTTTCTTAAGTCTTATTACTTTTCCATCCGAAATGTCAATTGCCGGTATAATATTCATCTACGATTTCTCCAAAATTTTTTATAATTTTCAGACCGTTTTCCCCGCTTTTCTCAGGATGAAATTGAACGGCATAAACATTCTCTTTTTTTACAGCAGAAGCAAAACGGCAGCCATATTCGGTGGCAGCTATTATATCTTCATCTTTTTCACATTCCGCATAATAAGAATGCACAAAATAGAAATATGAATCTTGCGCAATGTCGGTAAAAAGTGATGAATCATCAAAATGTACCCTGTTCCATCCCATATGCGGGATTCGAAGTTTTTCGGACTGAAATCGTACCACCTTACCCTTAAATATTCCAAGTCCCTTCGTTTTGCCGTATTCAGTCCCGTATTCAAAAAGCAGCTGTAATCCGAGACAGATCCCTAAAAACGGTTTTCCGCCTGCAATGTATCTCCTCAGGGGTTCTCTTAATCCTCTATCATCAAGAGCTTCCATTGCGTCTTTAAAAGCGCCGACACCTGGAAAAATGATGCCTTCGGCGTTATCAATCAGGTCAGGTTTATCCGATATTCTGCAAGCTATCTTCATCTTTTCTAAAGATTTCTGCACACTTCTCAGGTTTCCCCTGCCATAGTCAACAATTATAATCATAACGATACCTCTTTTACTCCGTTGAATCTGCTTCCCAAAAAAGCCGCGCCTATTTTTTTGAATGATTCGACCGAATCTGTAGCAAAAAACTTTGTATTGCCGCTGCCGTTCAAAGCAATCCTTTCTGCCAAAAATTCAGCTGTTGCGTCGGCAGAACTGATTATCCCGAGTTTTCCTCCGGTTGCAGATTTTATATTTTCATAAAGCATAGGATAATGAGTGCATCCGAGGATCAATGTATCTGCATTGCTTTCAACTATCGGTTTCATATAGATATTTATTAAATCAACGGTTATTGATTTATTAAGCCATCCTTCCTCTATAAATGGAACCAAAAGCGGAGTTGCCTGCTCGAAAACCTCGATTCCATGCCGGTTCAGTTTATTTTTATATATATGACTATTTATGGTAGATCTTGTTCCTATGACGGCAACCTTTCCTTTGGTTATTCTTATAGCGGCAGTTACCGCAGGTTCAATAACTCCATAAATAGGAATTTTATACGAACTCTTCAAATTCTCAAGAGGAAGCGAGCTGACTGTATTGCATGCGGACAATATTTGAGTTGCACCGTTTTCGATCAGAAAATTTATATCGTCATGGGCATATCGTAAAATAGTTTTTTTTGATCTGTTGCCATAAGGAACTCTTGCAGTATCCCCCAAATAGATAAAATCGATATCGGGATTTACCTTTATCAGAGCTTTTAACACGGTAAGTCCTCCGACGCCTGAATCAAAAATACCCAGCATTTTAAAATGAACGGGCAGGGCAGGGCACAGTTTTTCTTTTTGATATAATAATCACATTATCTGTACCATCGATTGCTCTCATACCATTCCGATGTACTTTTTATGCCATTCTCGAGTGTTATGGTTGGAAAAAAGCCTTTCGATAAAATATATGAAGAATCTGCAACCCAGCTGTATTGCGCCTCTTTCAGCTTATCGGGATTAAGTAATTTGCCGAAAATACCGGTATACGATAAAAATCTTAGGATTCCGGTTATTTCCATCGGAAGTCTTATAAGGTGAGCGGAAGAGTTAACGATTTGTATAATACATTTTATAATATCATACTGTTTATATATAGTGCCGTCGTCAATTTCGTAAATCGCTTCATTGTCTTTGTTATTTATTGCAAAAAGTATTGATCTTGCGGCATCGCTTACATGCATGAGCGAAAGAAAATTGTCTGATTTTGGAACAATTACATACCCGCTTTTTGCCAGTTTAAAAAATAGGAAGAAATCTCTGTCATAGGGACCGTAAAGTGCCGGAGGTCTGATTATAGTTGCCGGAATTTTTAATTTTTTAACCTCATTTTCAGCCATAAGTTTGCTTTTCCCGTAATACGATATCGGAGAGGAGTTTTCCTTCGGGTTTTTTCTGGGTCCGGCTGCCGAAAGACTGCTGATATAGATAAACTGTCTAACATTTTTATCGAGCGAATTAATAAGATTTTTTGTTCCTTCCAGATTGACCTCATAAAAATCCGAGGATTTGCGCGCTTTTGTTAGTCCGGCTGCATGAACAACAATATCTACCTGTTTTGTTATACCTGAGAGCGAAGAAAGGTCACGGATGTCTGCAACAATCTGCTCACAATTAAATTGTTTTTTCAGACTGTTTTTTCTTCTTACCAAACATTTAACATTGTAACCGATTTTCAGCAGCAGTTCGGCTGCGGCAGTTCCAAGGAATCCACCTGCACCGGTTAAAAGTATTGTTTCAGACATATAGATTATTCAACTTCCGATAATGTATATTATGTAAAATAAACTTTATTTGTTTACTCGTTCGATATACGATTTTGTTCTCGTGTCAATCTTTATCTTATCGCCTTCTTTTATGAAAAACGGAACCTGTATGGTTGCACCTGTTTCTATTATTGCAGGTTTTCCTCCAGTATTGGTGTCTCCTTTGAATCCTGGCGGAGTTTTTGTTATTTTCATTATTACGGTTTTAGGAAGGCTCACGCCAATCGGATCTCCGTTAAAAAAGAGCACATCAATAGTATCGTTTTCTTTGAGAAACAGTTTTGCATCTCCAACGATCTCTTCAGGTATAGAGATCTGATCGAAACTCGAATTATCCATAAAGAAAAAGCCGCTTTTGTCCTGATACAGATATTGCATCGAAGATTCTACAACATCAGCCTTTTTTACTTTCGTACTGGTTTTATATGTTCTTTCAATAACGTTGCCGTTTTTCAAATTTTTCAATTTTGTTCTAACAAAAGCATTACCTTTGCCGGGTTTTACATGCTCATAAGAAATTATTTCAAACGGATAACCGTCAATTTCGAGCTTTGTTCCCTTGCTGAAATCTTTCGTTTCTATCATTTATGCACCTCTTAATCTATTTCTTCAATGATAGCATACGCAGACTCATTGGTCAAAAAGACATTGGGTCATATCCCGCGTATTTATGGGTCGTGTCTCAAGAGGCTGTTGATAAACTTCTATTTGTTATTGCGAGCACCGAAAGGTGCGCGGTAATCCTTTTATTGTCAGTATTTTTTTGAGATTGCTTCGCCTGCCTGTGCGTAGCACGCAGACAGGTCGCTC